>NZ_PJQQ01000054.1:0-24717 GCF_002858665.1 Pseudomonas sp. FFUP_PS_473 | reverse complement strand
ACCTTCACCCTGCTCAAGCCGCTGGACCATGCAGCCGGCAATGACGAAAACGATATCACCATCAACCTGGGCAGCTTGCTGCAAGCCACTGACAAGGACGGCGACACCGTCACCGCCGCCGCTGAAAAACTGGTCATCACCGTTGACGACGACACCCCAACGGCAACCGGCACCCCTGTCACGGGCACCGTTGACGAAGACGGCCTGACCAACGGCATCCCTGGAGGCACCGGCGACGTTGCTGGCGAGGCGACCACCGCCAGTGGCAGCGTGACCGGTATCTTCCAGTCCGGTGCCGACACACCGCTGAGCTATGGCTTGTCGAGTAATACCAGTGGCTTGTCAGCGCTAAGCTCCGGCGGCGTGGCACTGGTGTACAGCGTCGTGGGCAACACCCTCACGGCCAAGGCCGGTGTGGTCGATGTATTCACCTTCAGCCTCACCGCTGCCGGTGCCTACTCCTTCACCCTGCTCAAGCCGCTGGACCATGCAGCCGGCAACGACGAAAACGACATCACCATCAACCTGGGCAGCTTGCTGCAGGCCACCGACAAGGACGGCGACACCGTCACCGCCGCCGCTGACAAACTGGTCATCACCGTTGACGACGATACGCCGACACTCGCGTTCGGCAACCTGATCGGGACCGGTAGCGTCCTTGCACAATACGGGTTCTGGGATAAGTCGGACGGAGCCGACGGGCTAGGTGCGGCCGGTCTGGATGTCTCGCTGGTGAACGGTGAGTTCACGCTTGTCAGGCCAGACAACACAACAACGACCGGGACCGGCACGCTCACCGAGCTATCGCCCTCACCGGATGCCAATGGCGCGTACCAATTCGCAGGAACGCTGACCGGTGACTTTGACAACAATGCTCAAACAGCAGATACCAGCGTCGACTACACGCTGACCGTGTTTGCCAATGGCAGCTATGCACTGGATCTGGTTCAGGGCTTCAGTTCGACGGTGGTGCTCAGCAGTGCCGACGGCTCACTTGCAGCCGGCGGTCCTGATCCGGTTCGCACGCTGTTGATTCCGGAGACAAATGATCCAACCATTCCTTCTGCATCTGAGGAAATTGTCTTCTTCTCGGCAAAAGCGCTTGCGTCTACAACGGACATCCTGTCCGGTATCGGGCTCGGAGCCTACGACCCCACGGAAGCAGCGCTGCAGACTAACCCGTTACCGTCGTACATCGATCCTGCAGCAATGAACGTCAGCACATCCGGCATCGGCGTTGCCAACAACCTGTTCCAAGGCGATAACCTGGCGGCAATCAGCGCTGCCGATGAGAGCTTCGTCATCAACCCAGAGACCCTGCTAACGGGAATGAAGGTCTTCATCGACAACTCCGTGGGGGGATACAACACCGCGACAGAAGACCTGTACTACAGGATTTACTACGAGGATGGCACGTTCTCTGACCTCATCGAAGTGAATACCCTGACACCGGAGGCCGGTGGACAGGTGTCCTTCCTCATCGAGAGGGAAGGAACGGCACTGATCGACGCGGTTCAACTGACGATGGGCCGAGGCGAGATCAAGATACCGGTGATCGAGTTCATTCAGGAAAGCGAGAACCTGGCCAGTGATGTCAAGCTGACGTTCAACGCGACGGTGACCGACAAGGACGGGGACTCGGCGACGAGTACCTTTAACGCCGACTTGTTTGCCAACGATGCGGCCGACGCCACCTTCGACTTCACGCTGGTTGGAACAAGCGGTGCGCGTGATGCCTTCAACGTCGATCTGTCACTCACAGAGAACCAGTATCAGGTCACCGGCTTCGATGTGACCGCCGGCCACCGAGACACGCTGGTGCTCAACGGCGACCAGAACGCGGTTGTCCAATCAATCAACAACGCCGGTGCAGACAGCATCGTGACGATTGCCGAGTCCGGCGGACAAACAACGACGATCACCTTGGTCGGAGTCGATGTTCTGAATAGCGACATTGTGTTTGGCGGTGCCTGAGGTACTGCGCGCAGTACAGGATGCGAGGGTGGCGTAGAAACCACCCTCGCATTGCTTCCTGGCAATCGAATACAAGACCTGCATGGCCGAACCCACTCTGGATGTTCGAGCACCACAACAAAGAACGGCAACACAGCAGCGCGCCATGCACCCATAGCCGTTTCAGGTCGCGGTTCTTGCGTGAGGCTCAATCCGACTCCACTCACGTGGACTCAGGCGGCTCTCCGTTGCTGGTGAGCCCATGTTTCATTGCGTACATGAGCAAATCGATTCGATTGATGAGATCGAGCTTTTGATAGATGTTGCTGAGGTGGTTGTGTACCGTGTGTTCGCTAATGCCCAGGCGCTCGGCGATGCCCATGTATTTGGCAGACGGATCATCCACAATGGCGCGAATCAGTTCCCGCTCGCGCAGTGTCAGCCGCGCCTGTTTCGCCTGTTCCAGATTGCATCTCAAGGGTATATGCCCGGTCGCGGCATAGCCGGAGAGCCCACCGGCCCACGCCCTATCCAGCCCGATGTTGCGATGGTGAACCTTGATGATGGCCTGGATGATCGACTCCGTCGGGTCTTCCGCAAGCACGATACCGCGTGCGCCCGCCTCTATCGCCTGGGCAACGGGAATGGATTCGTACAAACCCTTGAGCACCAGCACCTTCATTTCCGCGCTGCGGGTGAGCCCCGAGACAACCTCCAGCGGGTTAAGCGCATCAGGAAAGAAACTGAAAAAAATAACGTCTGGGCGCAACTGATCGGCAAGGTCCAGCGCATTGGTGTAGGTGGTGGCCTGGCCGCTCACTTCCATCCGAGGCTTTCTGGCATTGATCAAATCGTGAAGGCCCATCAGAACAAGAGGGCGACAATCGATCAGCATCACCCGTATTGGTTTTCTGTGTTCAGGCATTCTCTTTCTGCCCCCTATTGAAAGACGGTACCCGCCCACATTTGAAAGCATGGGCTTCCACCGGCTGCACCAGCAGGGGCTGCAAATATATCCATAAGCCGGACAACGGCATCGAAACAACACAAATAGGAATAGCTATCAATAGCTTGCGCATGATGATGTGCTCCCTAAGCCGGTAAACTGAGTCTAGGCCAGCACGGCATGCTGCCAGCCCACCTAACCGCCAGCCACCGACTCCCCCCTCATGCACGTCGCTCGACCGATGCTCTCAAAACGTACTCTAGCCTCGCAAAATCAAGACCTTAGGCTCACCAGCGACGGCCTGCAGCCACAGCCTGTCCCGCCCAAAAACGTCAATCAACCGACGAATGGCGGGTGAAAATGTACAGAAAAACGATGGCGTCAATTTAACGTCAAACCCTGCCTCAACGAGCCCCTCTGGTCGGCCCTGGGTACGCGCACGGGCACGGCAAACGCGTTTAATGTGGGTTGTAGGGGCATGGCGCAGTGCCGCCGCTCGGCGCCTCTGTACTGGCCAACCGTCACGCCACGTGCATGAACGTGCGGATGAATGTCGGCTTGAGCGAAGGATGGCCAGCGTGAAGGTTCAATCGGAATCGGAAGGGGTAACGGGACAGTTATCCAACAAAAGTGCTTACAAGAGACGGTCGTGGCTTGGCGAGATCAGGGACGCACGACATCCTGGCCAGCGCTGCGGGGACTCAACCAGCCATTCACACTTTCGACACTTTCGGCCGACGGCTTTCCCGCCCAGCGATTGAGGCTGAACACATTACTGAGGAACTCGTATTGCGTCTTGAGCAGGTTACGCCGAGCGCGAAACTCGTTACGCACGCTGGCCAGTACATCGACGGCATTGACCATTCCATAGTTCAGCGCTTTCTCTGCGGCTACCCTCGACAACTGTGCAGAGGCCAACGCCAGGCGGTTCGCCTCGATCTTTTCACCGTTCGAACTGGCGGTGAGGTATGCGCTGGTGATCTCCTTGACCACCCGACGCCGGATCGCTTCCAGTTCCTGCTCGGCAGTCACTTGATCCTGATAGAGCCCACGGACCCGCGCCGAGGTCGAGCCGCCGCTGTACAGCGGCACCTGAATGCCAACGCCCGCAACATAACTGTCAGTACGTGGCGTCAGGGAATTGTTGTAACCTTCGTTGGTCTGTTGAGCACTCAGGCTCAGGCTCAAGGTCGGATAGTGCCCGCCCTTGCCACTGCGTAACGCGGCGTTCGCTGCTTCGACCCCGCTCTCGCGAGCCTTGAGCGCAGGGTTTGACGCGATTCCCTCGCGAACCCAGGTTTCCAGACTCTGCGCAGAAACCTGTAGTTGCACGTCATCACGAATCCGATTAAGCCTCTCTTTGACGGGGCGACCGACAATCTCTGCCAGTGATTCGCGGCTGATAATGGCTTGGTTACGGGCATCCAGCTCCTGCGCCGCGAGCAAATCCACCCTGGCCTTGAGGTCAAGCTGATCCGTAATCAAGGCCAACTGCTTCTCGTACAACACGTTGATCCGGTCCAGACTTTTTTGCGTGGTTAGACGCTCCGCTATCACTAACTCCAGCTCATCCTCTGCCGCCAATGCCGTGAAGTAACGCCTCGCCAATTCCACTGTCGCCTCCGCCTGGGCATCCAGCGCTTCCGATTCGGACTGCTTGGCCAGGCTTTGAAATTTTTTATAGTTCTCCCACGCGGCCTTGTTATAGAGGTACTGACGCAACACCAGGCTGTAGCTCTCGCTATCGTAACTCTGCTGTATCAGGTCGTTTTCCTGGTGAATCTGGTTCATCCCTGCATTAATCGACACTTGCGGCAATAGCGCTCCCAGGGCCTCGCGCTGATGTTCCTGACCCGCCTGGGCTCGCGCAAAAGAGGCCAGTACCTGCGGATCCTCCAACCGCGCCTCCCGATACAGCTGTACAAGGTCGGTGGAAAACGTCGAGGCACTGACCCCTTTCGATACGACAGCAGGGGTTTGCGCCAAGGCAACGCCCGCCGCAACCATGAACGCACTACCCAACAAAATGGCCGACGTGCCCACGGTCATTCCTCGATCATCGATTGAGAGAGAGCGTTGCGAGCCGGTTGCATCAAGTACTGCAACAGCGTGCGTTGGCCCGTGATGATCAACACGTCCGCCGGCATCCCAGGCAACAACTTGCGCTCACCCAAGGTACGCACGCCGTTCTCGGTTACCCGAACCCGAGCCAGGTAATAGGCGGCCCCGGTCTTCTCATTGGTCAGCCGGTCAGCCGATACACCGGTGACCTCGCCTTCGATCACCGGTGTGGTCGCGCTGTTGAACGCGCTGAAACGGATATCGGCACGCTTGCCGATGGCGATACGGTCAATATCCAGCGTCGTCACCTGAGCCTCTATGATCAGCTCGGAAATCGATGGAACGATGTCCAGCAGTGGCGTTGCCGGGCGCACGACACCACCAATGGTGTGCACTGTCATGCCAATCACCATGCCTGCGTCGGGTGCGCGGATGACGATACGGCTGAGCCGGTCTTCCAGAGCCGAGGTTTTCTCCTGCAAGTCGTATATCTTGGTCTGAACCTCGGCCAGCTGCTTGACCACATCGGCATTGAAATCCTTGTCGATCTGCAGAATCTGCAGCTGTGTTTCGTTGATCTGCAGACGCGTACGGTTGATTGTGGAACGGTGATCCGCCACCTCAGACCTGAGCATCCCCAGTTTGCGTTCCTGCTCGAGCAGACGTTGTTTATCAACGAACCCCTGCTTGAGCAGGTCCGTCAACTCATCGATTTCAGCGCTGTAGGATTTCTCCAGATGCATCTTGGCGTCGATCATCGATTCCAGCCCCTTGACCTGTTGCTGCAACTGCCCGATGCGCTCCCGCAATACTGCTATCTGGCCCAGCCGCGAGCCCTGTCGAGCATTGAATACCTGGGTCTCGCTCTGGCGCGCTTCCATACCGCGCGAACTCGTGGGATCGACCACGTCACCAAAACCGATCGCCGACAGCGTGTCGCGCTCGGCGATAAGCCTTGCCTCCATGGCTTTGGCCGCGACCAACTGGCTTCGGGTCATCTCGTATTCAAAGCGCAGTTGGGCATCATCAAGAATGATCAGCGGGTCACCACGTTTGACGATGTCGCCGTCATGGGCCAGTACCTCTTTGACAATGCCCCCTTCAAGATGCTGGACGGTTTTGCGGTAAGTCTGCACCGTGACCACACCCGGCGCATAAGCGGCCCCGTCGAGGGGCGCGAAAGCCGCCCAGGTGCCGAACAGGCCGAAAGTCACACTGACAATGACGACGCCCAACCGGCGTACTTTACGATCCGACGTTGGCAGGTCGGCGAGACTGTCAATTTGCCGGTCGGGCATCTTAGGATTCATTGTCTTCGTCCTTGCCGGTATCGACCGCAGCAACACTGGCACCTGCAGGCATGGCATGCCGTTGTGCCTGCTGTTGCCTTGCGTTGAGTTCGGCCAGCACCTGGTCGCGAGGCCCAAATAGGCTGACAACCCCAGCGTTCATCACCATGAGCCGGTCAAGTTGCGACACGATATTGGTTCGGTGGGTAATCACAAACAGCGTCGCACCAGTCTGTTTTAACTGCTGGATGGCTGCCGCCAAGGCACGATCACCGACGTCGTCAAGATTGGAGTTGGGCTCGTCAAGCACAATCAACCTCGGGCTGCCATACAGGGCACGGGCCAATCCGATGCGTTGGCGCTGCCCGCCCGACAGCATGACCCCCTCGCTGCCAATCACAGTGTCGTAGCCATCAGGCAACAGCAAAATCATTTCGTGAACGCCAGCGGTCTTGGCAGCCAGAATGACTTTTGCCGAGTCGACCTCGGCGAAGCGGGCAATGTTTTCGCCGATGCTGCCCTCGAACAATTCAATGTCCTGAGGCAAGTACCCGATATATGGGCCCAGCTCTTGTTTGTCCCAGGCGCTGATATCCGCGCCATCCAACCGGACGACCCCATGCTGCGGCGCCCACACCCCTATCAATGCTCTGACCAGGGTCGACTTGCCGGCGGCACTTGGGCCGATGATTCCCACCACGCAACCGGCAGGGACGCTGAAGCTTATGTTTTTGATGATAGGTGTATTCGAGCCAGGTGCCGCGACAACCAGATTCTCGACCTGCACGTGCCCCTGGGGCGGAGGTAAAGACATACGCTCGGGTTGCGTCTGTTGCTTGTCGAGGATGTCGTTCAGACGGCGGTATTGCGAACGCGCCGCAATGAAGCCTTTCCAACTGCCGATGATCAGATCAATGGGGGCCAGCGCACGCCCCAGTAGCACGGCCCCGGCAAACACCATACCGGCTCCGACCTGATGGTCCACCGCCAGGTACGCCCCCAGCCCCAGCACCAGTGATTGCACCAGGAGCCGGAAAGTCCGGGAAAGCGTACTGACAATAGCCCCTCTATCGCTTGCCATGGACTGCAACAACAGAACGTTTCTTTGCCGACGCCCCCAACGATCCATCAGGGTTTCAAGCATGCCCATGGACTCGATCACCTCTGCGTTGCGCAGGTTCTTCGTGGTGTAGAGCGTCGCGCAGATATGTTCCTTGTTGGCCTGGGCCAGTGCCGGCCCCGTCAGCCTCTCATTGAGAAATGCGAGTGATAACAACAGTAGCGCACTGCCTGTCGCTACCCAGCCAAACCAGGGATGAAACAGGAACATCACCGCGATATAAATCGGCAACCAGGGGGCGTCGAAGAAGGCGAACAATCCGTTACCGGAGAGAAACTGCCTCAAGCCCGTCAAGTCGTTGAGCGGCTGTGCCGAAGCATCCATGCCGCCACTGTCCAAAGCCCGTTTGAAACTGGCTTTATAGACTTGGCGGCTGAGCAACACATCCAGCCGGGTACTGACCCGTACCATGATGCGCGAACGAACCCACTCCAGAGAACCGAGCGTGAGCAACAACCCGGTCATGATCAGCGTCAGCATTGCCAGGGTCGTCAGACTTCCGCTGCTCATCACTCGGCCATATACCTGAAGCATATAGAAGGTAGGAACGAGCATCAGTGCGTTGATAAAAAAGCTGGCAAAACCAACAAAAACAAAGCTGTCTCGACAGGTTTTCAGCGCACTTTTCAGACTGTTTTCAGGTGTGCTTCGCATTGAGACCCCTGCTCGTAAAGCCAACCTTTGAGGAGCTTAGATCATGTCGAACAACTGTGTTCGGTAATTGACCAGATCGCCCAGGGTCGCAAGACTGACCAGCAGGGGCCGTCGTCGGCCCTAAACGGCGAACTCAGGTTCCGTGCGCACCAATTGACGCTTCACACTCTCCAGATGCAGGCGTGCACTCTCGGCATTGCCGATCAGCATTTGCCGACAGGCCGCACTGGCAACTTCATGGGGTACACGCTGCAAGGGTCTGCCGCTGGCCATTGCCTTGAGCTGCACCTCGGCGGCCCGCTCCAGGTAGTACAGGTCATCCCAGGCCTCGGCGATGCTCGGCCCCAGCACCAGCGGGCCATGGTTCTTCAGCATCAACACGTCCGCCGTCCCCGCCGCTCGGGCGATGCGCTCACCTTCGGTGGCGTCCAGCGCCAGGCCGTTGTAATCCTCGTCCACGGCCAGGCGCTCATAGAACTTCAGCGATGTTTGCCCAGCCCAGGCAAAAGGCTGCCCCTCCAGCATGCACAGCGCCGTCGCGTGCGGCATGTGGGTGTGGAAGGCTGCAGTCGCCCGAGGGTTGAGCCGGTGCAGTTGGGCATGAATGAAGAACGCCGTGGCCTCAGGCTGGCCCTCTCCCGCCACCACGCGACCGTGGAAATCGCAGATCAGCAGGGACGAGGCCGTAACCTCGGCAAACGCCAGGCCATAAGGGTTAACCAGAAACAGGTCCTGGTGCCCAGGCAGTACGAAGGAAAAATGATTGCAAATGCCTTCGCCCATTCCCAGCCGGGCCGCCATGCGAAAGCAGGCAGCCAGGTCGATTCGGGTCTGACGAATCTCTGGGCTGTCCAGCGTGCCCGCCAGCGCCAGTGCACTGGGCGTGCGGTTGATTTCAAAAGCGTGTGCCATGGTCGAAGGTCCTGAGTCATGAAGAGGTACCGGGAAGACTAGCCAGATTCCCCAGCACGCCAAGGGACAGTTGGACGGATTGGTCGTGTCAGTCCGCGCGTCTCTGCGACCTTTACGGGCGTTGTCAAAGCAGCCCACCGTCAGGGCGAAACGGTTCTCCAGCGCCGCTCGTGCGCAGGTTGCGCCCTGACCCGGCGGTTCCCCGTATCTGGCCCTACAGGCACCTCGGCGATTGTTTTTATGGTGAAGCCAGGCACGTGAACCCACGGGCACATCATCGCAAGTCGAGAGGTTGAACATGAACAAACCGGTTTCCAACGAATACGTCCACGCCCTGGATCGCCAATTCGTCTTTCACTCCTGGTCCACTCAAGGCAACCTCAACCCGCTGGTAATCGCTGGCGGTGAAGGTTGCACGCTGTGGGACTACGAAGGGCGCCAGTACCTGGATTTCAGCAGCCAGTTGGTCAATACCAATATCGGCCATCAACACCCTAAGGTCATTGCCGCCATCCAGGAGCAGGCTGGCACATTGGTGACCGTGGCCCCTGCCACAGCCAACCTGATGCGTGGCGAGGCGGCCAAACGCATTCTGTCCCACGCCCCTGGCAACTTCAGTAAAGTTTTTTTCACCAACGCCGGCGCCGACGCCAATGAAAACGCCATGCGCATGGCGCGTCTCTACACTGGCCGCGACAAAATTCTCTCGGCCTACCGTTCCTATCACGGCAGCACGGGTGCCGCGATTGTTGCCACTGGCGATCCTCGGCGGGTACCCAACGAATTCGCCCGGGGCCACGTGCACTTCTTCAATCCCTACCTGTTTCGCAGCGAATTTCACGCCACCGACGAAGAAGAGGAATGCCAGCGCGCGTTGCAACACCTGCGCCGCGTGATCGAGTGCGAAGGCCCCAACGCCATTGCAGCCATTCTCCTGGAAACGGTGCCAGGTACCGCCGGGATTCTGGTTCCGCCCAAGGGCTACCTGGAAGGCGTGCGCAGCCTGGCCGATGAGTTTGGCATGCTGCTGATTCTCGACGAAGTCATGGCCGGTTTCGGCCGCACGGGCAGTTGGCTGGCGTTGGACAATTTCAACGTGGTGCCTGACCTGATCTGCTTCGCCAAGGGGGTCAACTCCGGCTACGTTCCCGCTGGCGGCGTGATGATTTCCCAACCTGTCTGTGATTATTTTGACAACCACTTCTTCCCCGGTGGCCTGACCTATTCCGGTCACCCACTGGCCATGGCCGCCATTGTTGCCACCCTGGACGTCATGGCCGAAGAAGGCATTGTCGACAACGCCCGCCGTATCGGCCAAGAGCTGCTGGGCCCAGGCCTTCGTGCCTTGGCCGACAAGTACCCGTTGATCGGCGAGGCCCGGGGGATCGGCTTGTTCTGGGCACTGGAATTTGTCAGCGACGAGAAGCTCAAGACACCTCTGCCCGCCCCTGTCATGGCCCAGATGAAAGCGGCATTCCAGGCGCGCGGCCTGCTCACGTTCATCGTGGAGAACCGCTTGCACGTCGTACCACCGTGTATCGTCAATCCTGCACAGGTCACCCAGGCACTGGGGATCTTCGATGAAGTGATTGGCGAGTTCTCAGCCAGGCACGCCCATTGATACACCGTTGTGCGCCCGGCAGAGCATCCTCCAGACGACTGCCGGACGCCTACTTCTGAGACGGCGCGGCCGATGCCGCCCTGTCGTGCTCAGAAGCCTTCCAGTACCTGCGCCAGTTGACGAATGCCGGGTCGGATTCGCTCGGAATCAATGGCATGAAAGCCCAAGCGCATGAAGTTCGCGGGCGGTGCCTGATCAAAGAAAAACTGCGAACCTGACTCGATCAGTACGCTCTGTTGGGCCGCGGCCCAAGCTACTTTTTGCGTATCTACACCGGGAGGGGCTGCCAGCCAGAAAGCGCTGGCACCTTCGCTGCCAATCGGCCGACACATGCC
The DNA here is from genome assembly GCF_002858665.1 of Pseudomonas sp. FFUP_PS_473. Lineage (NCBI taxonomy): Bacteria > Pseudomonadati > Pseudomonadota > Gammaproteobacteria > Pseudomonadales > Pseudomonadaceae > Pseudomonas > Pseudomonas sp. FFUP_PS_473. The sequence continues at coordinate 13,826 of NZ_PJQQ01000054.1, read as the reverse complement.
AAGCGTCTGACTGATGGCCTCGTGCAACGTCTCACGACGGCGGGCATGTTCTTCGCGGAAGCGCCTCAGGTGTGCATCGTAATGGCCCTGGGCGAGAAACTCGGCGAGCATCCGCTGATTGTTCAGCGGTGGATGACGGTACATCAACCGACGCAAGGCCCGCAGTTCATCGATCAGCTCGGCGTCAGCCACCATGTAGCCCATACGCAGGCCCGGCGAGAATGCCTTGGACAGGCTGCTCAGGTAGATCACCCGACCGTTGCTGTCGCTGGCCTTGAGTGCCGGTTGGGGATGGTTGTCAAGGTTGAGCTCTGCATCGTAGTCATCCTCGATCAGCACCTGATCGTGAAGGCGGATCTGGCGCAACAGTTCACCCCGGCGCGGGGCACTCATTGATATGCCGGTCGGCACCTGGTGACCTGGGGTGACATACAGGTACTCGCAATCATCAAGACGCGCATCAACCACCAGCCCCTGCTCGTCGATCGGTTGCAACTGCACCTGAGCCCCTTGCAGGTCGAAGATACTCTGGGCATCACGAAAACCGGGGTTCTCGATGGCCACCTTGACGCCATTGCGCATCAACAGGGTCGCCAGCAGGTACAACGCATTCTGCGACCCCAAGGTCACCAGGATTTCGTCGGGCCGTGCCCAGATTCCGCGCTTGGGCAAGACCCGCGTACGCAACTGTTCAATCAACATTTCATCGTCGCGGTCGAAACGGTCGCGCATCCACCCCTGGTCGCGCTCACCGCGCAGGGTATTGCGCGAGACCTCCCGCCAGCGCTCCAGAGGAAACAAGTCCTGGATCGGCTGACCATAGATGAAGGGATAGGTAAAGCTCGGCCAGTTGCTGGGCCGCAACACCCCGTGCTTCAAACTGGGGAGCATCTTGAAACGGGCGGCCCAATCCGGTGCGCGCTCACTGCTGCCATCGTCGCAACCACCCCGTTGGCGTCCAGGCGCGAAGCACAACAAGGATTCGTCGAACTCGGCCCCACAGTAATCAGGGTGCAGGTAATAGCCGCTACGCGGACGGCTGACCAGGTAACCATTGTCCAGCAAGCTTTCGTACACCAACGCCACGGTATTGCGGGAAATCGACAACTGCTGGGACAACTTTCGGCAGGACGGCAACGGCTCATCTGCCGGGAACCCGCCGCCCAGAATGGTCGACACCAACGACTCTCTGAGCTGCTCCTGAAGGCCTCGTTGCTGGTCAAAATCCAGGTGGAACAGATGATCGATCATAGCCACTCCACTCACTTACCGACCCCTGACCAAAGCAAATAGCGCGCCATGCTTTTTGCCTTGTTGGCTGGCCAGTCGAATGCACCGAACTGCCCCTATCGCTGCGCCGGAGCGCCTCACTATGGTTGAGTCCAGGCCAGCACAAGACCCCTGGGCGAAGGCGGTCAGGCTCACCCCCTTCTGACAATTGGAGCACCACACATGAAGCACTCAAGCAAGGATTCGATCTCAGCCAAGTCCCTGGGTCTGTTGCGTAAGATGACCCTCGCTACCTTGGTGCTGTCAGCCTCCTTTGGCGCCCAGGCAGACCTTGCAGATGTCAAAAGCAAAGGCTTCCTGAGCGTGGCAACTGAAGACGACTATGCACCGTTCAACTTCATCGTCGACGGCAAGCCCGAGGGGTTCCACAAGGACCTGCTCGTCGAACTCAAGGCCTACGCCAAAGAACAGAAGTTCGACGTCAAGCAAGACATCCTGCCCTGGACGGGCCTGCTCGCTTCGGTGTCCTCAGGTCAGTACGACCTGGCCTTCACTGGCGCCCTGGTGACCGACGAGCGCCTGCGCGTCTTCAACTTCGCCCCGCCCTTTGCTTCTGCCCAGCACTTCTATGTCAAGCGCGCCGATGACACGCGCCTCAGCGACATTGCCAGCCTGTGCGGCAAAACCGTCGGGCTGCAGGCCGGCAGTGCCTTGCTGGCCCGCTTGCCGGAGCTGAAGAAAATGATGGCGGCGCAAGGCTGCGAAATCGGCAAGGTGGTGGAGTACCCCTCCTATCCGGAGGTCTACGCCGACCTGGCCAACGGCCGGCTGGACTACGCGATCAACGCCCTGATTTCCGTCAATGACCTGGTGAAAACCCGTGGCGACACGTTCGCCAAGGGCATCGCAGTGTCAGGGGCTGGGTTCGCCGCCTGGCCGGTGCCCAAAGGCAGCCCCGAGTTGCTGGCTTTCCTCACTGGCTTCATGGATCACATCCGTGCCAATGGTCGTCTGGCAGCGCTGCAAACCCAATGGTTCGGAGAGGCATTCCCGGACATGCCGAAAGCGCCGATCACCGATGTCGGACAGTTCCATACCCTCGCTGGCATGCAGTGAGTCACTGTGCATCAACCAATGCCCGCCCTGCCTTGAACGGCCGGGCGAGGCACCTGGGCCCAGTTTTGCTTGTGTTTCTGATCGAGGACCTGGCGTCTCGCCGCCCTTGCTCCCTGTGCGGCGTTGCTTGACCTGATAACCATCCGGCCAAGCCCTGCCAGAGCCCATCTTAATTCGCGTTATTCAAGGACCTGAGGCATGAACGGACAAGCCTGGTTATTGCTACTCGAAGGCGCCTGGACGACCCTCTGGATCTCCGGTATCGCCATTGCCATTGGTGTCATGTTAGGGCTGGGCATCGCCTTGGTGCGCATGGCCAGAATTCCCTTTGTCGATCAACTACTGGTTCTCTATATCAGCCTGGCCCGTGCCACCCCGCTGGTGACCTTTGTACTGTTTCTGTTTCTCTCGGCGCCGACCTTCGGCATCAACATGAACCGCAACACCGCCGCGATCGTGGCCATGACCCTCAATACCGCCGCCTTCAATGCGGAGATCTGGCGAGCGGCCTTTCTCAGTTTTTCCCGCGAGCAAAAGGAGGCGGCCCTGGCCTGCGGGATGACCAGCCGGGTGTTCTTCCGCCGCATCATGCTGCCGCAGATGATCAGTAGCAGCCTCCCCGGTCTGGTCAATGAAATGTCGTTCCTGATCAAGGGCAGCCCGGCCATCGCCGTTATCGGCATTGTCGACCTGACCCGCGTGACCAACCGCATCTCAGCGGTAACTTACGAGCCACTGCCCCCCATCCTTGCCGCCGCACTGCTGTACATGCTGATTATCAGCGTCCTGCTCAAGCTGCAGGCAATGGCAGAAAAGAAAGCCAACCGTCTGGCCATGTAAGGAGCCATCGACATGACTGAATGGAGCATTCTCTGGGACGCCCGCGAGGTTTTCTTCAACGGTTTGATCGCCACACTGGGGCTGTTCAGCCTCTCGATCATCTGCGCCTTCGTGCTCGGCTGCGTGCTGGTCTACCAACTGGAGGACGACAGCGCCCTGTCCAAAGCACTGCGCTTGCTGATCAACCTGATGCGCACGCTCCCCTTCCTGATCCTCGCCTACCTCTTGTACTACGGGCTGCCACAACTGGGCCTGCGCCTGAGTGCATGGACCGCCGGGCTGCTGGCGCTGATCATCTACCACGCAGCCTACTTCGCCGAAATTCTGCGAGGTAGCCGCCTGATCATGCCCGAAGGTTACGTGGAAGCCGCCAAGGCACATGGTTTTACACCCTTGCGGCTCTACCTGCGGATCGTCCTGCCGCAATTGGTGATCAAGACCCGCCCGCTGTTGGGCAACCAATTGATCATCGCACTCAAGGACACCGCCTTCCTGACCATCATCACCGTGCAGGAGCTGACAGCAGCAGCCAACTCGGTGCAATCGACCTACTTCATTCCAACCCAGGCATTTTTCGTGGTGATCGGGCTGTACTGGCTGATCAGCATCTGCCTGGAACTGGCACTCAAACGCGCCGCCCGGTTCGGCGCCAAACGAGGGTTCGACTATGTCTGAATACACACCCCCTGCCGCTGTACCCGCAGTCAGTATCAAGAGAATGTCCAAGAGCTTTGGCGACATCGAGGTCTTGCGCGACATCGACCTGGTGGTCAACAAGGGCGAGGTGGTCAGCGTGCTGGGCTCTTCCGGGTCGGGAAAATCCACAATGTTGCGCTGCATCAACTGGCTGGAAGAACCCGACCGCGGCACCATTCATATCGCTGGCCAGCGTATCGGCGTCAATGAACAGGCCGGACGCAAGATGAACAACAAGGAGCTGGCTACCCTGCGCGCCAAGACCGGCATGGTGTTTCAGGGCTTCAACCTGTGGCCGCACCTGAGCGTCATCCAGAACGTCATGGAGGCACCGATCTACGTCAAAGGCATGCCCAAGGAGCAAGCCAGGGTGATCGCCATTGAATTACTGGAAAAAGTCGGGCTGGCCGACAAGCAAGATGCCTTCCCCTTCACCCTCTCCGGCGGGCAGAAGCAGCGGGTTGCGATTGCCCGTGCCCTGGCCATGAGCCCGGAGGTGATTCTGTTCGACGAGCCGACCTCGGCCCTCGACCCCGAGCGGGTCGGCGAAGTGCTGACGGTCATGAAGAATCTCTCCCGCGAGGGCTACACCATGATTGTGGTCACCCACGAAATGGAGTTCGCCCGTGCCGTGTCCGATCAGGTGGTGTTTCTTGAAAAGGGCTTGATCATCGAAAAGGCGCCGCCCACCAAGTTTTTCAGTAACCCGGAGACCGAACGGGTACGCAAATTCCTGGAGCTATCGGCCTGACCGGCCGAACAACCCCTGCACCCGTCGCAACGTCTTTCCCCACGCTGGGCACTCGATACAATCCAACGAGGTAACACATGAACAAGGTGGCATTCATCACAGGTGCAACATCGGGTTTCGGCCGGGCCACGGCACGGCGCTTCGCCGAAGCGGGCTGGTCGCTGGTCCTCAGCGGCCGGCGCCTGGAGCGTCTGCAAGCGCTGCAAGAAGAACTGGGTAGCAAGGTTGCGGTGCATATCGCAGCCTTGGATGTGCGTGACGCCAAGGCCGTGCAGCAGATGGTCGACGACCTGCCGGAAGGCTTTCGTCAGATCGACAGCCTGATCAACAACGCCGGGCTAGCCCTGGCGCCGGAAGCCGCACAGCACGTTGCGCTGGAAGACTGGCACACCATGATCGACACCAATGTCACCGGCCTGGTCAACGTGACCCACGCGGTACTGCCCAAGCTGCTGGAAACCGGCAAAGGCGCCAGCATCGTCAACCTCGGTTCGGTGGCCGGCGAATGGCCGTATCCGGGCGGCCACGTCTATGGCGCGAGCAAAGCCTTCGTCAAACAGTTCAGCTACAACCTGCGCTGCGACCTGATCGCCACCGGCGTGCGGGTCACCGACATTGCACCGGGCATGGCCGAGACCGAGTTCACCCTGGTGCGCACCAAAGGTAACCAGGCTGTATCAGATGCCCTGTACAGCAGCACAACACCGCTGACGGCCGAGGACATTGCCGAGCAGATTTTCTACGTCTGCACCCTGCCCGACCATATCAACATCAACCGTCTGGAAATCATGCCGAGCCGCCAGGCCTGGTCGCCATTTGCAGTCGATCGCGACAGCTGAGGGAAATGCCCAGGTTGTGCCGGGCACCGCAAGACAACGCACCGAGGGTTTGGCTGCTCCGGTGCGACTCATGCCCGGGCAGCAGGCCCGCCCTCTGACGACCGCCTTGGCCTGCCGCCCTTGGGCCAACCCCACCCGAGGTTCATCCCGGCAGCAGCCAGCAGGATGGCCACCGCACCCGCCAACTGCAGAGCACTGAGCGCATGGTCGAAAGCCACCCAGTCGACCAGAATGGCCACCACCGGATAGATGAATGACAGGGAGCCAATCAGCGCGGTAGGAATTTTCTGGATCGCACCATACAGCAGTGTCGACATCAGCCCGGTATGTACCGCCCCGATGGTAATCAGATACGCCCACGTCTGCGCCTGTTCAGTCGCATCGGGCATATGCGCCCAAGGCCAGAGCATGGTTACGCCGACCAGCAGTTGCACCAGCACAATCAGGTGTGGCGGCACATCCTTCAGGCGCTTGGCGATGATTGCAGCGATCGCGTAGAAAAAGGCCGAAGCCAGGGCAAGCGCGACACCCGTCAGGTAATGTTCGCCCACTGCGCCAGACGTGGAGGAAACAATCAGCAGCATGCCGAGGAAAGCCAGCATCAACCACCCTGCCCCGGTTGTCGAAAGCCGTTCGCCGAACAGCAGTATTCCCAACGCCACCAGCATGAACGGCTGGGTGTGGTAGACCACCGTGGCAACGGCAATGGATGCCTGATCGTAAGCACTGAACAACAGCAACCAGTTGCAGACCAGCGCTACACCGCCTAGCAGCATCCAGCCCCACTGCCGCTGCGTCACCCGAACATTGCGCAAGACGCCCAGGCACCAGCAGGCCAAGCTCATGACGCCAGCACCGAACAGGCAGCGCCAGAACACCACCGACAAAGCGGACTGGCCAGACTGCACCACAAACCACCCGACGGTGCCGGAAATGGACATGGCGGCAATCATTTCAAGGGTTCCACGCGAGTGGGTCTTCATTCTGCAACATCCTGTTTGCGCACGGTCATTCATGGAATGATGAACAACCGCAGTACACCAAAACGAACAATCGGATGCCATAATGGCCGCTACAGACCAGTCAAGTCAATTCATAACGAACAAATGACCGATATAACGAACGATCTTACCCCCATCACACTCCTCGCCAATGCGATCAGACGCGAACGTTTGCAGGCGGGACTATCAGTAAGCGATCTCGCCCGCCGCGCCAGCATCGCGAAGTCCACGCTCTCGCAATTGGAATCAGGATCCGGCAACCCCAGCATCGAAACGTTATGGTCACTGGCCACAGCCATGGGCATTCAGGTCACGCGCTTTTTCGAGCAGCCTGTGCAACAGGTAACAGTGATTCGTGCAGGGGAAGGATCGCCTGTCATCGCGGACGATGCCGAATACGCAGCAACGCTCTTGGCTGACTGCCCGCCGGGTGTACGCCGTGACATGTACCGGGTGATCGCTCAGCCCGGCCAGCCACATCGATCCCAGGCGCACCCGACGGGTACTTTTGAACATGTGTTTGTTTGTCAGGGCTGCGCCTATGCTGGCCCGGCCAGTGGACCAACGCTTCTGCGAAGCGGGGACTACATGAGATATCCGGCGAATCAGCCTCATGTGTTTGAGGCGCTGGAGTCGAACACCCTTGCGGTCATGCTGATCGAGCATAGCTGAAGCGGTTTGCTGAGCCCGACTTGGCCAGGTCTGGTTGCTAATTGCGGTCGTTCAAGACCGTTGAGGGAAACGCCAGATTGTGCCGGGCCGTCAACACGCCACGGGCTTTACTGCCTCAGTGCGTTATGCAGAGATGAAATGACTGATCAGCGTCGCCGCAGATAACAGCACCAGCAGCACGCCGATCACCAGCTGCAGTGACATGGGTTTGCGGCGGAACAACCATTGACCCATCAGATTGCCCGCCAGCGCCGGCAACAGTAATGTCGCAGCGAGACTCAATTGGTCGCGGCTCAGCGCATGCAGCAACCACAGACTGACCAGGGCGCAAGCACTGCTGGCTGCGAAAAACACGATAGCCGTTCCCCGCACACTCGCTGTCGACAAGCCGCTGCGCAGCAGATAAACCACCAGTGGAGGACCGCCGGCAGACGCCATGGCCGTGACCAGCCCAGATGCCAAACCGGCAGGCAAGGCCCAATGGGTCGCCAATGCCCTCGACACCTTGTGCACGGGGGGCTTGATCAGTACCAGCCCCCCCCCCAGAAAGCACAACCCGGCTACCACGGGAGCCATCCATTGCTCAGGAAGCCTGGCCAAGGCCAAGGCACCCAGCGGCACCGCCAGCAACATCCCGACAATCAAACGAGCACCAACCCCGGTATGAAGGGTCTTCAACGCCCCTGGCCACAGACTGACGCTGCACACCAGGTCTAGCATCAGTACCACAGGGATTACCTGGGCCGGAGCCAGGCGGGTCAGCAGGCCAAGTGTAAGCACCATGGCAAAGCCAAACCCGCTGTAACCGCGCACCACGCCAGCGAAGAACGACAGAAACATGAACATGCGGCCCCATCCCAACAGAAGTCATTTGCAGGACTCTAAGGGGACAGCCTGCTACTCGACAGGGCCAGTTGCAGCCAAAACCTGAGCCAACGGCGCCGAGCGGACGACGTTGACGCTGTATAGGGGCGTACGCCGGGTTAGCGCTGGATAAGCGCCCGCGCATAGCCAGGCTGTCACTCCAAGTCATCCCAGTAAGGAGGCGTGCCAATGGCGTTCAGAAAGTAATCCCAAACCAATCACACTTTTCGCGAGCGAAGCCGGTTCTCGGGGGATATCAGGTGTATTTGACTTGGCATCGCCTCCACGGAGCCTTCCCATTCGGGCAGAAGCCGGATCAACTCTTTGTTCCTGAAGCACTCTTTGCTGAATAGCCAGGAAGGAAAAAATACGATCCCCCTTTCCAGCCAATGCCGCTGCCAGCAGCACCTCAGCGTTGTTGCTTCGGAGTGGACCCTGAACGTCAATGATTTCTAGGCACTGAAAGCCAGCCCCCTGCCCGAACGTGAAACGCTGCACCACACCTGACGTGGCATGCAGCGATGGCGCCTGTTGATCTGCGCCTAGGGCAGCACCGCATTCGCCCTGCTCGAAGTGCTGCGAGCCCGGTGGCCTAGCTCACTCGGGCGGGAAGGCGATGGGTGAATATGGACGTATGGTGTGATACCGCAGAGATACTACCCATTCGCTCTCTCAGATGTTTCTGAGAAACGACACACGCGCCATTTTGTTTCTGCGCGTAACACTTCTGGGCTTTTTTGGTGCAGGTTGCAAGACGAACTAAGTTTACATGCCAAAAATTTCAGCTATGGCACAAATATTGATAATACAAACCACATCGATTGTTGAACAATCATAAGTGGAGCGTCCCCCATGTCTCGCGCAGTAGCCTTAACCCTCACCCTGACTCTCGTCGCCACCGCGCACGCCGCCGACGGCACCTTGCAGCCCAAGCACCTGAGTATCGGTTCAGACTTGACCTACCCGCCTTACACCTACCTTGCCGAGGGCAAGCCAGCCGGCTTCGACCCTGAGTTCATGACCCAGCTCGGTCAGCAGCTCAAGCTCACGCCACAGTTCCATGACACCCGCTTCGCCAACCTTGTAATGGGCGTGAATGCACGCCGGTTCGATGTGGTGGCCTCGGCCCTGTACGTCACCCCTGAGCGCGCCGCTCAAGTGGACTTCGTGCCCTACCTGAAAAGTGGCGCCTCGCTGATGGTGCGTGCCGACGACAGCTTCCGCCCGCAGCGCCCCGAAGACCTGTGCGGCAAGCGCGTCGGCTCGATCAAGGGCGGCTCGTGGATTCCCAAGCTGATGGCTCTGTCCAAAAGCTACTGCCAGGCCAACGGCCAGGCGCCGATCGACTCCCGCGAATTCCCGACCTCCCCTGAAGCCGCTCAGGCCCTGCTAGCCAAGGCCGTGGACGTGCAGTTCGAAGACGCTGCCGTGGCCGCCATCACCGCTGAAAAACTCAAGGGTCGTATCACCCTCAGCTCACAGACGCTGATCTACCCAGTGGTCATCGGCCTTGCCGTTCGCAAGGGCAATGACGCGCTGCTCAAGCAACTCGATCAAGGCCTGGCCGCCATGAAAGCAAGCGGCGACTACCAGACTCTACTCAGCCGCTACAACTTGGGCGAACCCAGCCCAACCGACGTTGCCCAGGCCTTGGGCCAGGGCCCTCAAGCGGTTTCGCAGTAACCCGGAGCACACAGCATGCAATTTGATTGGCATTACACCGCAGGCCTTCTGGTCAACGGTGACTTCTGGAAGGCGGTCGGCACGGTCGTCGAACTGAGCGTCGAAACCTGGCTGGCGGGCATCGTACTGGGCTTTATCCTCGCCCTGGCCCGACAGTCGCGCCACAGCATCGTCAACCGCGCCGCAGCGCTGTACATCTGGTTCTTCCGCAGCCTTCCGCTGTTAGTGCTGCTGATCTTCGTCTACAACCTGCCCCAGATATTCCCAGCGACCAGCGTGCTGCTCTCCAACCCCTATGCGGCAGGCCTGATCGCCTTGGTGCTGAGCGAAGCGGCGTATATCGCGGAAATTCATCGGGGCGGGCTACTGGCCGTGGCCAAAGGCCAACTCGAGGCTGGAAAGGCACTGGGTATCGGCTACACCGGCACTCAGCGATTGATCGTGATCCCTCAGGCGCTTCGGGTGGCACTACCGACACTCGCCAACGAATACATCACCATCGTCAAGCTGACGTCACTGGTGTCGGTGATCTCGCTGTCGGAGATCCTGCTGGTGGGCCAACAGCTCTATACCCAGAATTTTCTAGTAATGGAAACCATGCTGGCGGTCGCGTTCTACTACGTGCTGATCGTCACGGTGTTCAGCTACCTGCTCAAACGCCTGGAACGCCACTTGGACGTCAGCCAGCGCACCCCCCGGCCCGTCCCGGACAGCCACGCTCACCTGCCGACCGCCCCTCTGGCCACGCGCCATGGTGATTTCGCCCTGCGAGTACTGGGAGCACGCAAGCACTACGGCGAGCTCGAAGTGCTCAAGGGTATCGACCTGGACATCCGCTTCGGCGAGGTAGTTTCCATCATCGGTCCGTCAGGCTCCGGCAAGACCACCCTCATCCGCACCCTCAATGGCTTGGAAAGCCTCGACCGCGGCCAGGTCGAACTGTGCGGAAGGCCGTTCCTGCGTGGTCGCCTGGAAGACGGCGGCAGCCTGTCCAGCCGCTTGCACCTGGAAGGAATCGTCCAGGTCGGCATGGTGTTCCAGGGGTTCAACCTGTTCCCACACAAGACTGTACTTGAGAACGTCATGCTCGCACCACGCCATCACAGGCACGCCAATGAGGCCGAACTGCGCACCCTGGGCCTATCGCTGCTGGCCAAGGTGGGATTGCGGGATCACGCTGGTAAATACCCGCACCAACTCTCCGGCGGCCAGCAACAGCGTGTGGCCATTGCCCGGGCACTGGCCATGCGCCCGCGGGTGATGCTGTTCGACGAGCCCACCTCGGCCCTTGATCCGGAACTGGTAGGCGACGTGCTCAAGGTGATCGAAGAGCTGGCCCGCGAAGGCATGACCATGGTTATCGTCACTCACGAAATGAAGTTTGCCTTCCAAGTCTCCGACCGCGTGGTGTTCATGGAGCGCGGACAAATCGTCCAGGCCGGCGCACCGCGCGACCTGCTCGACAACCGCAGCGAACGCATGGGGCGCTTCTTGAAGGACGTACAGTTGGCATGAACAACAAACTCCCCACAGTGCAAGTGTTGTCGCTGGCGGACCAGGTGGCCTGCGAACTGCGCGAGGACATCATTGGTGGGCGCTTGCTGCCCGGCATGGCCCTGGTTGAAGCCGAGCTGACCAGCCGCTACAACGCTTCGCGCAACACCGTGCGAGAGGCCCTGCACCAACTCGGCAGAGAGGGACTGACTAGCTACGTGCGCAACAAGGGCGTGATGGTCCGCCGCATAGGCCTGGCTGAAGTGCGCGATCTGTTCCTGGTGCGCCGCACTCTGGAGATCCAGGCAATCCTAGGCAGCAAGCCACTGCGCGAGTACCAATCCGACTCGATGCTCGGCGCTATCGAGGCAGCCGAGCTGGCCCGCGACCGCGAAGACTGGCAGGCCTTCGGCACCCACAGCCTGCGCTTTCACCAGCACATCGTCGGGCTGTTAAGCAGCCCACTGCTGGACGCTTTCTTCACCAACATCGCCGCGCAGATGCGTCTGGTATTCGCCGTGGCCCCTGACGAAGAAAACTTCCAGCGCCCATGGCTGGAACGAGACTGCGAGATCCACGACCTACTTGCTGCTGGCCGCCGCCACGAGGCAGCCGAAGCCATGACTCGTTACTTAGACGATTCCGAGCATGCCCTGCTCGACCTACTGAGCCACCCTACCCGTGGGTAACCCACAGACATGGCCACGCACACCCCAAAGGAGAAGCGCATGAAGCCCACACCTCTATCCAAGGCCCCGAATGACGCCGCACAGCGCAAGTCAATCAAGCCGGTACTCTGCTACCCGGTCGAGACATTACCCCGTCCGGACATCGGCACTTACCGCGCGTTGCGCGACGGACTCAAGCATGTCAGAACCGTAATGGTGCCGGCCCGCGATGCAGCAACTTTCACCGTTCCAGCGGGATATTTTTTTCGCATTGTCTCGACTGAAGGGCCGCAGGTCGGCGATCTGAACCTCTTCAACCAACATGACCTCACAGAGCGGTTTTATACGGGCAAGACCCGAGCATTGAATGGTACACACCTGGGAGTCGGCGATCAGTTGTTCTCCAGCTTTCCCAATCTGCGCCCCATGGCGACCATCACCCATGACACGCTCGACTGGTATGGATTTGATGAATACGGCGGCTCAGTCCACGACGTGATCGGTACGCGCTGCGATCCCTACACCCATAATCTACTCAGTCATGGTGGTCAATATCACTACTGCTGTCATTCCAACCTGACCCGCGCGCTGTCTGCATCAACAGGACTAGCACCGCATGACGCCGAGACACATGTGCATGATGTTCTAAACGTGTTCATGTGCACCGGATTCACCCGCGACACGGGCCAATACTTCATGAAGGCCAGCCCAGTGCAACCTGGCGATTATCTCGAATTTTTTGCAGAAATCGACCTGCTTGGCTGCCTTTCTGCCTGCCCCGGCGGTGACTGCTCAGCCGAACACTCGTCTGACACCGCGAAATGCTATCCACTACTGGTGGAAATCTACGAAGCAGAGCAGCGGCCTGAAGGGTGGATCGCGCCTGGTGTCAGTGGATACGATCGAACTCATGGGATCGGTCAATAGCTATATCTAGGTATACTCCACGAGGGGCAGCTACGCGTCGATAGCTGCCCCTCGCGGCAAATCACTATTGCGGGCATTTTCGTCTCTTGCACATGGAAATTACCAGGCTCAATAGCTCATCAAAATTTTCGAACTTTACAACATTGCTCGGAGCATCTCCGCCCAATTTGGCATGAGGCTCGCTCAGCATGCGACACACTTCCCAATTATCTAACGCGGGCAGTGCTTCGAAAATCGCAAGCACTTCAGTGCATAGCGGAACAGTTGATTGAGCCAGGTTCGACACTTCTCCGCCGTGGTAAACACACCGCGAGACTCGATACGATCCAGCACCTCCATCAGCACTTGACGGCTGATGTCGTAGATGGAGCGCTCAGCGACGCAGGGCAAAATATCCTTGGCGAAGATGCGCAAGATTTGCGACAGCGTACTCTGCCTCCCCTCCTTGAGACTCAGGCGGCGAAAGGCGACCCACTGATTGAATACGGTCTCGAAAGTATGGTCACTGGAGAGGCGGACTGCCTGGCGCTGCTCACACGGATTGGTGCCTCGAGCAATGAGTACTCTTGCTTCATCTCGCCGTGTGCGCGCATCGCGAAGGCCAACTTGCGGATAACTACCAAACGACATGCGCTTCCGCCGACCGGCCCAGTAGTAGCGGAAATGCCAGATCTTCACGCCTTGAGCCGTGACGCCGAGAAACAAGCCGTCGCTATCCGCTAGTGTGTAGTCCTTGCCAGTAACTCGGGCATGCCGAATCGCCATCTCCGAGAGTGCCATGGTGACCTCCTGAACCTGTCAGAGGCCAAATGCTCGTCTCGTGCTCCACCTCGCTCTACCGAAAAAGCGAATCGCCTAAAACAACGGCCGTTCTGGATTGTCTGCTGCTAGTGAGGCGTTACGGCTGACTGTGCCAGCCTCATCTCGCCGCCCAAGGCGATCCGGATAAAAGTCGAGTGATATACCGCAAATCGAGTAGGAGGCGAGTTCACACCCGCCGTCCTCTCACACCACCGTGCGTACGGTTCCGTACACGGCGGTTCAG
>NZ_PJQQ01000053.1:0-26099 GCF_002858665.1 Pseudomonas sp. FFUP_PS_473 | reverse complement strand
AGCGAGGATCCTCTATTGATGTAGAGGTGCTGCGGTCGGCCCGCTGCCGGGGGGAGGCGTCCATACCATCTGAAAAAGACTTCCTGATTTGGCAAAATCTCCGGATACCAGTCGCCGAGCTTCTCGATGATGAAACAGATGTCCTTCGCCGACGCCGAGTACGCCGGCAAGCGCAAGCAGACACGCAAGGAGTTGTTCCTGATCGAGATGGATCAGGTGGTGCCCTGGAAGGGTTTGATTGCGCTGATTGAGCCGCATTACCCAAAGGGTGAAGGTGGTCGTCCGGCCTACCCATTGATGGCGATGCTGCGTGTACATCTGATGCAGAACTGGTTCGGCTACAGCGACCCGGCGATGGAAGAGGCTTTGTATGAGACGACCATTCTGCGTCAGTTTTCTGGTCTGAGTCTTGAGCGAATCCCTGACGAAACCACCATTCTCAATTTCCGCCGCCTGCTGGAAAAACACGAGCTGGCGACCGGAATTCTCGGCGTCATCAATGGCTATCTGGGCGACCGTGGCCTGTCGTTGCGTCAGGGCACCATCGTCGATGCCACCCTAATTCATGCCCCCAGTTCGACCAAGAACAAGGACGGCAAGCGCGATCCCGAGATGCACCAGACGAAGAAGGGAAACCAATATTACTTTGGTGCCAAAGCCCATATCGGGGTCGATGATGAATCTGGCCTGGTGCACAGCGTGGTGGTCACGGCGGCCAATGTTGCGGACGTCACGCAGGCCGGCAAACTGCTGCACGGTGAGGAAAACGTGGTGTGCGCCGATGCGGGTTATACCGGGGCCGAGAAGCGCGAAGAGCACGCGGGACGCAAGGTCATCTGGCAGATTGCAGCCCGTCGCAGCACTTACAAAAAGCATGGAAAACGCAGTGCCCTGTACAAAGCGATACGCAAGATCGAGAAAGCCAAGGCTCAGGTTCGCGCCAAGGTTGAGCACCCGTTTCGGGTGATCAAGCGCCAGTTCGGTTATACGAAGGTGCGCTTCCGAGGCTTGGTGAAGAACACTGCACAGATGGTGACGCTGTTCGCCCTGTCGAACCTGTGGATGGCACGCCGACATTTATTGGCAAACGCAGGAGAGGTGCGCGTGTAATACAGGAAATGGCTGCGGCGCAGTGGCTTGCAGTAGCCGATGGGCCTGAAAGTCGAAGGGGATTGACCAAATTTCGACGGGCGTCGTTTTTTGAAGTGCTGATCGTTCGATAACCGGTAAATATCCGGCTATTTCAGACCATCCTTAGACATGTTTATAGGGCGGCAGGCGCACGCTGACAGACAGCGCGAAGTTGTATTGCGCAGGCGGTTTTTCTGTCTTTTTTACATCCTATAAGACGACTTTTAATACTTGCAAGTGGCGAGTGTCTACAAAGTTGATGAGTGGTCAAATTAAATCAGTTAAATGTAAAAAATCTTTTTAAATCAATGACTTAAAGTTTGATGTAAGTTGGGCGTCAAAAAATTGAAGGCTTTTTCGTGGTGGTTTGTTGACGTCAAAATGTCTGCTTAAGGCGTTTTTTTGGCCTGAAACATTGAGGTGTGTTCATTTTTTTGGCGCGTGCGCTCGCGCAGTGTCAGTGCGCGCAGTTCATGTGTTTTTTATAGTGTGTGGTGGGCTGCTGCAGCTAACTTCGATAACATTCAATACTCTGTAATACCGCTGTGATAGGGAACTTCTGCGGTGCCAGAATTAATGTTCAAACACTAACGGTGTGTGGGAATGAGTGGCGTCATGTCGGGCTGTCACGGGCTGGCTTGTGTTGCACGCTGCATCGCGTGCATAGTTCAGCAGCGCTTCATTACCTATTGTTATTTTCAGGGAGCCCCCTTGGGGGTGTCGTGTAAGGGATTTTGTATTCAGATGACTGGAATCGGTTCGCGTATCAGGGAAGAAAGAGAGCGGCTTGGGCTGACTCAGCGTGCTTTTGGCGACATCGGTGGTGTCGAGCCCAATGCTCAGGGCAAATACGAGAGTGGTGAGCGAACGCCCAAGCTGGACTATCTGGCCGCTGTGGCAGGGCGCGGTGTCGATGCCTTGTATGTGCTCACCGGGGTGCATACTCCGGTGACGGCCAAGGGCTTGTCGTCTGCTGAAAGCCAGTTACTCGATTGCTATCGAACATTGCCGCAGGCCGATCAGGAGGCTGTGGTGCAATTGCTTCACAGCCTGTCCAGGGGGATGCAGCGGTCCGCTGTGGGTGTAAGGAAATTGACGTCGGTATCGTGACGCTTTCCGTTAGGAT
Source organism: Pseudomonas sp. FFUP_PS_473 (assembly GCF_002858665.1). Lineage (NCBI taxonomy): Bacteria > Pseudomonadati > Pseudomonadota > Gammaproteobacteria > Pseudomonadales > Pseudomonadaceae > Pseudomonas > Pseudomonas sp. FFUP_PS_473. The sequence continues at coordinate 23,842 of NZ_PJQQ01000053.1, read as the reverse complement.
TCGTGCCGGGTTTTTTGTTAGAGTGGCGGGATCCAATTTAAGACCGTAACGCGAGGTGTCAGCTTGATTAGGGTCCTGGTGGTCGATGATCACGATCTGGTGCGTACAGGCATTACCCGAATGCTGGCTGATATCGACGGTCTTCAGGTGGTCGGCGAGGCGGATTCGGGCGAGGCTTCGTTGAAGGTCGCGCGTGAGTTGAAGCCGGATGTCGTCCTGATGGACGTCAAGATGCCGGGTATCGGCGGCCTGGAAGCCACCCGCAAGCTGCTGCGTAGCCACCCTGATGTGAAAGTGGTGGCGGTAACGGTCTGTGAAGAGGACCCGTTCCCGACACGTTTGCTGCAGGCTGGAGCTGCGGGCTACCTGACCAAGGGCGCTGGGCTGGATGAAATGGTGCAGGCCATACGCCTGGTGTTTGCCGGGCAGCGTTATATCAGCCCACAGATCGCCCAGCAGCTTGCACTCAAGCCGTTCCAGCCGCAGGGTTCGCCTTTCGACGCGTTGTCCGAACGAGAGATCCAGATCGCGCTGATGATCGTCGGTTGCCAGAAGGTACAAATCATTTCCGACAAGCTGTGCTTGTCGCCGAAAACCGTGAACACGTACCGTTACCGTATCTTTGAAAAGCTTTCGGTCACCAGCGACGTCGAACTGACGTTGCTGGCGGTCCGCCATGGCATGGTCGACGCCAATCTCTGAACATGATCCCTGTTTTTGATTCAAGCGCCTTCCTGGCGACCTGCAGTGGTCGCCCGGGCGTCTATCGAATGTTCGACGAGGACGCGCGCCTGCTTTATGTAGGCAAGGCGAAGAACCTCAAAAAGCGCTTGGCCAGCTATTTCCGCAAGACCGGTCTTGCGCCGAAAACGGCAGCGCTGGTGGGCAAGATCGCTCAGGTCGAAACCACCATTACCGCCAATGAGACCGAGGCGCTGCTGCTGGAGCAGACGCTGATCAAGGAATGGCGGCCGCCTTACAACATCCTGCTACGTGACGACAAATCCTACCCCTATGTCGTGCTTTCCGAGGGTGAATACCCGCGCCTGGGCATTCACCGTGGCGCCAAGAAGGCCAAGGGCAAGTATTTTGGGCCTTATCCCAGCGCCGGAGCCATTCGCGAGAGCCTGAACCTGCTGCAAAAAACCTTCCTGGTGCGCCAGTGTGAAGACAGCTATTACAGCAACCGCACGCGGCCTTGCCTGCAGTATCAGATCAAGCGCTGCAAGGCTCCGTGTGTCGGTCTGGTTGAGCCGCAGGTGTATGCCGAGGATGTACGTCACTCGGTGATGTTCCTGGAAGGGCGCAGCCACCAACTGACCGATGAGTTGAGTGCTGCCATGGAGCGTGCAGCCATGGCCCTGGAGTTCGAGCGCGCGGCTGAGTTGCGCGATCAGATTGCCTTGCTGCGGCGGGTCCAGGACCAGCAGAGCATGGAGGGCGGTAGCGGTGATGTCGATGTGATAGCCGCGTTCGTCAACCCGGGTGGTGCCTGCGTACACCTGATCAGTGTGCGTGGCGGGCGAGTGCTGGGCAGCAAGAACTTCTTTCCGCAGGTGGGTATTGAGGAGGACGTGGCCGAAGTCATGGCTGCGTTTCTATCGCAGTACTATGTGGCGAACCCTGAACGCGACCTGCCGGGCGAGTTGATCGTCAACGTGGTGCATGAGGACTTCGAGGCGATCACCGCCGCGATCCATAGCCTGCGTGGCCGCGAGTTGAGCATCAGCCACCGGGTTCGCGGCACGCGCGCGCGCTGGCAGCAACTGGCGGTTACCAACGCCGAACAGGCGCTGATGGCGCGCCTGGCCAACCGCCAGCACATGGCGGCGCGATTTGAAGCACTGGCTCAGGTGCTCAAGCTCGACGAGATCCCTCAACGACTGGAGTGCTACGACATCAGTCACTCCAGCGGTGAGGCGACCGTGGCGTCCTGCGTGGTGTTCGGGCCGGAAGGCCCGCTCAAGTCGGACTACCGTCGCTACAACATTGAAGGCGTGACGGCTGGCGACGATTATGCGGCCATGCACCAGGCCTTGACCCGACGCTTTGCCCGGCTCAAGGAAGGCGAGGGTAAACTGCCCGATATCCTGCTGGTGGACGGCGGCAAGGGCCAACTGAACATGGCTCGGGATGTACTGCAGGAACTAGCCGTACCCGAGCTGATTCTGCTGGGCGTGGCCAAGGGCGTTACGCGAAAGGCTGGCTTTGAAACCCTTTACCTGAATGATGCCGCCCACGAGTTCACGTTGCGCGGGGATTCCCCGGCGTTGCACCTGATCCAGCAGATTCGCGACGAGGCCCACCGGTTTGCCATCACCGGCCACCGTGCTCGACGCGGCAAGGCGCGGCGTACCTCCAGCCTTGAAGGTGTTGCCGGGGTAGGGCCCAAGCGTCGTCGCGACCTGCTCAAACACTTCGGTGGGTTGCAGGAATTGGCACGTGCCAGCGTAGAAGAAATCGCTAAAGCACCCGGAATCAGTAAAAAGCTTGCTGAGTCGATTTATGACAGCCTGCATAGCGAGTAGAATGCCCGCTCACTTTGCAGCCAGTTGTGCCGATGAATATTCCTAATTTGCTTACCGTTCTTCGCGTCCTGCTCATACCGATCTTCATTTTGTTGTTCTATATGCCGTACCACTGGAGCTACCTTGCCGCCAGCACGGTCTTTGCCATTGCCGCAGCGACCGACTGGCTGGATGGCTACCTGGCCCGGCGCCTGCAACAGAGCACACCGTTCGGTGCGTTTCTCGACCCTGTTGCCGACAAACTGATGGTTGCGGTAGCGCTGGTATTGCTGGTTCAGGTGCATGCCAGCCTGTGGCTGACCTTGCCCGCGGCGGTCATCATCGGGCGCGAAATCGTTGTTTCGGCACTGCGCGAGTGGATGGCCGAGCTTGGCGCCCGCGCTCATGTGGCGGTGTCGAACCTGGGCAAGTGGAAGACTGCGGCGCAGATGCTGGCGCTGGTGATCCTGTTGGCCAACCCGCCGGTGCTCAACTTCTGGGTGGTGCTGGGTTATTCGTTGCTGATGATCGCTGCGGGCCTGACCTTGTGGTCGATGCAACAGTACTTGCGGGCGGCCTGGCCACACCTGCGGGACGGTTCAGAAAAAAAATAAAACTTTTTTGAATCAAAGGCTTGACGAGGTTTTTAAAATCGCTAGAATAGCCTCCATCAAGACGACGCGGGAATAGCTCAGTTGGTAGAGCACGACCTTGCCAAGGTCGGGGTCGCGAGTTCGAGTCTCGTTTCCCGCTCCAATTCTTCATCTATAGACGTCCACCAAAGTCTATAGGTTCTTGATTCAACAGGGTTTCAGCCCTGGGGAATGTCTAGCGAAAGCTACTCAATTCCACTGTCAACCACGCCCGATCAGTACACGAAACAGTACATGAAATCCGGGCGGTTGCTGGTGCGGATTGTTTGCTGAGTCACTGCCCCTGAGCACGGTACACCTCTCCTCAACCCGAGAAGGAGGCGTACCCATGGCGTTAACCGATGCCGTCGTCCGGCAGGCCAAGACCACCGGCAAAGACTACACCCTCAACGATACGGACGGCCTGGTGCTGTTCGTCACCGCCCGAGGGGCCAAGAAGTGGCACTTCCGCTTCACTTGGCTGGGCAAGCAACAGCGCGTTGCCGTTGGCAGTTACCCGGAAATGTCCCTCAAGGAGGCGCGCGAGCAGCGCGACGACCTGCGAGCGCAGGTTGCCCGTGGCGTTGATCCGCGTGTTCACCGTCTGCAGGTCAAAGCGGCGGAGCTGGCCGCCCCCCTGAACACCTTTGCATCTGTCTTCAAGGCCTGGCGCGACTTCAAGGCGCTGAGCCTGAAAACCGGCCGCCAGAGCACCTTGTCGCAGATCGACCGCATTTTTGCCAAGGACGTGCTGCCCTGGCTGGGCAAGCTGTCCATCTTCGATATCGACAATCCGCACCTGCTGGATGTACTGCGTCGCATTGAGCGGCGCAAGGCGTTCACTACCGCCGAGAAGGTGCGCATCTGGTTCAATCAGTTGTTCCGCTATGCGATGGTCGAAAAGGGTCTGCGCTACAACCCGGCCAGCGACCTCGATATCGTGGCCGCACCCAAACCGCCCGTATCGCACAACCCGTTTCTGCGCATGGACGAGCTGCCGGCCTTCCTGCAGACCTTGCGCAATTATGGCGGCCAGGAAGTCACCAGGATGGGCCTGCGCCTGTTGCTGCTGACCGGCGTGCGTACTGGGGAGCTGCGCCAGGCGGTGCCCGAGCAGTTCGACCTGGAGCGTGGGCTGTGGATCATCCCGCCCGTTATCGTCAAGCAGTTACAGGTCAAGCTGCGCCGAGAAGGCAAAACCATTCCGCCCTACATCGTGCCGCTGCCCCAGCAGGCCATCGACATCGTGCGTGTGCTGCTCGACGAGCACGCCCGTCGCCCCGCGCAGCACTACCTGCTGTCGCATCGCAGCCGCCTCAAGGAACGCATCAGTGAAAACACGCTCAATGGCGCACTGCATCGCATGGGTTATGCCGACCTGCTGACCGGGCATGGTATCCGTGCGACGATCTCCACGGCGCTCAATGAACTGGGCTACCCGAAGGAATGGATCGAGGTGCAGTTGTCACATGCCGACCCCAACAAGATCCGCGCGGCCTACAACCATGCGGACTATGTGGAGCAGCGCCGGATGATGATGCAGGACTGGGCCGACCGGCTCGATGCCTGCGAGCGTGGCGAGCCGATCGCTCAGCCTGTGCTCCCGCAGGCGGCGCCGCACAGCATGGCGGGGATCGAAAGCTATCTGCGTCTGCTGGCGCAGGGGCGTTTGCCGCAGCCGGTGGACGGCGTGCTGCAGCGTCATATCGTGGGCTGATGCAGGGGCTTCGGGGTGGCTTGCCAGTGGCATGGAAATCTGGTAATCGGATTTCGCTTGATGTACAATGAGCTGTACATATGAAAGAGAGGTTGCCATGCGCACTATCAGCTATACCGAAGCCCGGCAGAACCTGTCGGCCACCATGGTGCAGACCGTCGAGGATCGCGTGCCTACCCTCATTACCCGCCAGAACGGCGAGGCGTGCGTGCTGATGTCGCTGGAGGAGTACAACGCGCTGGAGGAAACGGCTTACCTGCTGCGCTCGCCGGCCAACGCGCGCCGCCTGATGGATTCGATTGACAGCCTCAAGCGTGGCCAGGGTGTCGAGCGGGATATCGCCGAGTGAAGCTGATCTGGTCTGAGCAAGCCTGGGACGATTATCTGTACTGGCAAGAGGCGGATAAGCGTATGGTCAAGAAGCTCAACGAGCTGATCAAGGAGACCCGCCGCACCCCTTTCGAGGGCAAGGGCAAGCCGGAGCCGCTTCGCCACAACCTGGCGGGCTTCTGGTCGAGGCGGATCACCGCCGAGCACCGGTTTGTGTATTCGGTGACGGACGAGGCGCTGCTGATTGCCGCCTGCCGTTATCACTATTGATGGCCGGAGACAGCCGGCCCGGTGAAGGAGCTGCACCGGTTGTGCCGGCTCCATGCGGGAGGAAGGCTTTTGTGCCTTTTGGCCTTTTCGGATAGGGCCTTTGACCCTTGAGCCTCTTCCCTTGTCGCAACCCCTTGAGGCCCTTTGCCGTTTCCCTTTGAAGGCAGAGGCAGCAAAGGCCCAGGGCAAGGTTGCTGAGCCAGCGAGGTATCCATCATGCCGCAGCACGACACACAGAGGCCGCGCACTGCCTGGAAACTGGGCCAGTGGCTGGGGAGCGGCTACCGGGCGTTCCTGCGCCAGGAGGCCCGTTTTGTGGCCTGGCTGACCGGGCATGGCGTGCCGCGGACGCTTGCTCGTATCCTGCCCTGGGCATTCAGGATCGTCGCCGTGCTGGTGCTGCTGTACCTTGCGTTCTGGGTGGCCCTGGTGTTCCTGGGCGCTGCGTTGTTGGCGCATGCAGGCCGTAGCACTGGTGCCGATCATGATCAGGACTGGGTAATTCCAGACCCTGACGAGCACATGAAGAATCCGGGCTACGACCCGAATCTCTACAACGACCCGCCAGATCCCAGCTACTACGATCCCCGATACGACAAGGACTAGATGCGGGCTATTTCAGCGTACCGCCAGACATTGCTGAGGCCCCCTTCGCGCCGGCCTGCCCGGCACCGCTGGTTCCGTCATTCAGTCCTTTCAAGGCTCCACCTGCGCGTACGCCCACCCAGCCCAATGCGGCAACCCAAAACGTCGGCAGCACAATGAACATGGTGCCCATGACGAAATTCAGCAGCATGTCGCCGAAGGTGTTATCCAGCCCCATCATGATGTTGAAGTTCATGTGCGGCCGGTTGAATCCCATGCCCCAGCCATACAGGGCATCGAGGATGGTCGAGTCGACCCAGCGGGCCAGCTCGAACCAGAAATCGACGAAGTACAGCGCGAAGTAGACGCAACTGATCGTGACGAAGGCGCGGATATCGTAGGTGGCCAGGGTGAACAGCAGTGGCGTGCTGATGATCAGCGCCATCTTGAGCAGCGACATCACCATCGGCAACGCCTGGCGCACCACGTCCATCGCCGGGAAATAGGCCAGGCTGCCCACCGCCATCCCCACATCGCCGGCGGCGCGGGTGACGATGTTCGGCAGCGTCTTCTCAATTTGTCCGCCGTAATCGGCGTAGACGTTGCCCAGATTCATTTTCTGTCGACCCGGGGCGGCAATGGCACGCACCACCGAGTCATCTACTTCGGTGCGGCTCAGAAAACCGGCCCAGCCCGCAATCCGGCTGAGCAGGCCGGGCTCAACCTGCTGCAGCAGGCGGGCTCGCAGGCCGTTGCCGGCATCGTTCCACCACTGGCTGCAGGTGGGGTAGCCGGCACCGCTTGGCACCTGGGCCAGGCCAGCGTCCCGGTCACTGTCGTAGGTCCAGCCGTCGCGTGGGGTCTGGGCGCGATAGGTGTCGTAATAGCCTGCAGTGTCGGTGAAGAAGCGCGAGCCAATCCAGGTCACGTCGTGCATCTGGTTGTCGTCGAGATCGGGGCGGCTCATGAACAGTTTGGCGCGTGCCGGGCCGTAGCAGTCGTGGGTGAAGTCGGCCACTTCCTGCGCGAGAACCGGGTCGGCGATGCGGGTGGCGTTGATCTCCATGCGCATTTGCCGCAGGTCAGTACCACAGGGAATTGCGGCCACTGAGGCGCCGGTCACCGCCCGCGACAATGCGTGCATGAATACCCACCACACCGGAACCTTCGCGCTCTGGTTGTTGAGGGTCGTGAAGGACTGGCTCCAGCCGGTATCGGTGGGCAGCGGCACGTTCACCTGGCACTGGGCCGAACGACTGGTATCGAACTTGATAGTCGCCAGATCTACGTCGATGGTCGGCACGCAGGCGAACATCACCACGACGATGGCGACCCAGATACGGTTCTCGATGCGTTGAGACGACAGGATGCCCTTGTTGCCCTCGTCGGCACCCTCGGTTCGCACGTTCAGCCACTCGCCGAGGATGATGGCCAGGAACGGCAGCGCGATCACTCCGCTGGTCACCACGATGGCCCAGATGCCGTTGTGCACGATCCAGGCGACGAGCGTCAGGTAATACTCCAGATAATCGGTTGTCAGCAATGTCATGGCTCGTCACCAGCCTTAGTGCAGTCGCAGCCAGTTGCTGGCTTCGGACAGGACGATGGCGAGCACGCCCAGCACCTCGACCCGGCGCAATTGCCGGTGTGATTGCGGATCGCGCGCCAGGCGGCGCCGACGTACCCAGGGCCAGACGGCAAGGACGGCGGCGTACAGGCACAGGCGCCAGACAAAGAAGTGCCCGGCGTGATCGTCGAGCCACTGTTGCCAGTTCTCGATACCGCCCAGTAAATGGATGCCGGCAAAGGCGACCACGAAGGCCAGGACGAACAGGCTGGCGACCAGCAGCGCCATGATGATGAGCAAGCGACGCAATGGCCGATCAGGCTTGGTGGGTGAGAACGGCGAGGGCATGACAGTTTCTCCGGAGCAAAGGAACGCTCCGGGCAGTTCATGACAAACCGCCGTGTTCTTCGACAAACAATGCGGCATTCACCCTCACCGCATTGCCGCCCAGGATCTGTCATGCCTTGCGGTGAAACTCAATGGCATGGTGGCGCAGTTCAAGGTGTAATGCTCGCTTTGCGATTTAATCTGTATAAAAATACAGAGAATTGCAGCAGGCCCGATAAGCAAGCCGTCTTCGGAGTGAGTTGTCATTTAATGGCAGCGTTGCTCTTCAGGCGGCTTTTCTTTCGGGTCGGTATAACATGTAAAGGAGCATTGATTGGACGCGTTTGTTACCTGGGTCAATAACCCACTTGTACAAAGTGCCGTTATTTCCCCACTTGTGGGCGCCATATTGGGGCTGCTATTTGGCGGATTCAACAACACCCCTTCGCCTGCGGCACCTGTCACAGTGCAGCAGACCGTTATCACCTTCAGGCAAACGGTCGTGGTGAATCAAGGCCGGGGAACATCCTCTTCTTCGGACGACGTGTGGGCTTACCTTGGCGCACTATTTCTGGTCGTGGCCGTTGTCATCTGGGGATATAGCCGTTACGCCAGTGACATCCTGCACTATTGGCTGAGTGGGGTGTTTTCCTGCACGGCGTTTATCCTGGCAGCTGGTTTGGCCTCTGCCATCCGGGGGCAATACAACAGCGCGGAATGGGGCTGGTACATCTTCACGCCCCTGGTTGCCGTGGGCGCCTCCATCTACCTGACCGAACTGGCGCAAGCAGGCATTATTGCCGGCGCCCGTGAGGCGGCTTTCCGCTACGGGATCATTGATTACTATTTTGATGTACTGGAGGACGAGCACCGGATCTGGATACTGTCTCAGCTCTTCGGGGTCGTGATGGGGATCGGCGCAACGCTTGCTGCGGCACTCCGATCGCTACATTACCTCGCCCTGATGAACCAGCGGGCCAGCGGCACGCTGTCCTCGCTCTGGTTTGCCCTGGCCCGGTACACCCGGTTTTCCGCTCGTATCAGCGGTGTCGTGCTGCTGATCATGCTGCTCGGTGCGGCCTACTTCATGCTCTCGGGCCAGGCGTATGAACTGTGGATGCGACGAGGCTAGCCGGCGACTAGCGCCCCACATACAGCGTGACGATCTGGGGCCGTTCATGGCCGAGTTCATGGCTGATAATCTGGCGAGCCTGCGCATCGACCTGGCGCTGGGCCGGGGTCAGGTCGCGCGCCGTCGGCCCGCCCGCAGCCGGCGCCTGCCAGCCGGTCAGTGCCTCATATCTTGCCTGGGCATACTGATGACGTAGGCCGTGCATATTGCTCAGTCCTGCCGCCTTGCACTGGCCGTCATACACGTGCTGCTGCTGGATATAGGACTTGTGCGCCGGGATCAGCGAACCGGCGCCCGCCAGCGTCCGGGCCGCATCGAGCACCGTCCGTTGCTGCGGCGTGGTGATGGGCACACTGCGTGGTTTACCGCCCTTCGTCCATGATCCTTTTAGCGCTATGTGGTCGCCCCGGTCTGCCCAGGCCGGCTGGAACTTGATGCACTCCTGGCGGCGCAGCCCGAAGGCGGCCTGTAGGCGCAGGCTCATCTGCACATGCGCATCGCGGATGGCCTCCAGGCGCTCGTCCAGGGTCTGTGCCTTACTCTGGTTGGTGCTGTACTGGCGCTCAGGAATGCCGAGCTGGCGGTTGTCGGCAGGCAGAAGCCCCCCTTTGCCGATCTTCTCGGCCCACCAGCGCAGATGGCTCAGGCGGTTTTTCAGGGTGCCGGTCGACAGCCCCTGTGCCTGCCACTGGTTGAGCAGCGCATCGACGTGCTTGCCCTTGAGCGAGCGAGCCTGCATCTGGTTGAACCCCGCGTCACGCAACTGGCGGGCCATCAGCGTCAGGGAGCGCTGCCGGTCGGCCTGTGTGGCGAAGCTGCCGTCACGGTTGCGTCGGCACAGCTGTTTCAGCGTCCAGGTCAAATCATCCACCGCCTGCCTCCTGTGTCCTGGGTGTAGCGTCATGCTGAGAACTTGATCGGTTAGTGTTATTGCCAACTCGCTATGGCGAGATCCCCGAAGGGCGAAGGGTCTGGGTGCTCAGCACACCCGTTGCCTCGGTATGAGGCGTCCGCCTTGCTTCCTGTGGGAAGACCGGGCAGCCAGTCATGGTGCGTAGTGCATGGATAAACCTCCTGTGGATGGGATAAGGGACAGCTCCCGGCTGATGACGACAGCGGGCATGGGACAAACAGGCAGCAGGACGCTGCGGCGGATGGGACGACGCCGGATGGCTTGATGAGAACGGTGGCTCACCCTGTTGCAGGGCGGCGCGCGAACGAGCCTGGCGCACCTGGGGTGGCTTCATCCTTGCGGACAGGCACTTGCAGAAGCCGGTGCCTTTGGGGTGGCCGGATGGGTACGGCCCGCGCAATGACGGCGCATGGAAACTGCGCCAGCATGTCCGGCGTTGTACCTGCCGGTAGGTCACTGCCGGGACAGTATCGCCCGGCCATCATCATGTGCGACAGAGACAATGCGATGCTGCGCCAGCCCGTATTGTTGCTGCAGTTCGCCGTGTCGTCACTGCGGTGTGCAGTGACGACCCGGCAGCCGTACGTTGCCCGATCTGGCGCAGGCAATGAGCGTTCATGTGACCGCCGTCTTGCTCGGTTAGTCGCGGCGCGGGGCCTGTTCCCGATGGCTGTGCCACTGACGCGGCCTGCGGCCTTGTCGGCTGCCCGACCCGTCAGGCCATCAGGCCGCCCTGCCTGGTCAGGCAGCGCCAGGGTTTGCGCCTGCTCATGCTGGATCAGGCTGCCACCCTTTGTCCTGCATGAGCCGGGCGGCAAGCTCACTGGCATCCGTGGGCTTGCCCAGCATGCTGCGAATGTTGGCGAGGTGTGCCCTGACGACTTCCGGGGCTGCGGGCTTGAACGCGGGGGACGGTGGTGCAGTCGGCTGAGTGGCGACCACGGCGGGCTTTGCCGGGGCGGGAGGGCTGGCAGGCTGACGCAGCCTGCGACCCGCCCAAAAACGGAATTCTCCGGCCAGTACCCGCTTGATCAACCCGAAGAAATAGGCGATGGCATTGCGTACCACGCCGCTCTGACTGCGGGCCTGCAATTCATCGAGGACATCCTGACGCTGTTGCTCAGGCAACTGACGCAGCGCCGCCTGAATATCCTGTTGCTGCCTGGGCTTGACGCCGATCAGGCAGGGTGGCAACTGCACGGAACTGGATTTTTCGTTTTCGCCCGCGCAGTACGTACTTTTTTTATACTTATACAAACTATACGTAGGCGCAGAATCCTGAATGGTCTGCCGGGCGCGATGGTTCTGTGGCAGAACGGCCATTGGATTGGCGGATGCGTTGGCTGGTTCTTCCGGGGCGTCGGTATCCGCAGGTTGAGGCTGCCCGGTCGCCGTCGATGCCGGTGGCGGCGGATCGTTATGATCGTCGTCAGCGACAGGGCCGGGCTTTTCATCCGTCATCGTGGCCTGGATGTGGCTGGCTACCCGTGATACCTGATTGTTTTCGTGGCGTTCTGATTCGTGTAGCAAATCCGGCAGGCTGGCATCAAGTTCGCAGGCCTGGGCAAACCTGAGAGGGTGGTCGTGTACCTGGTACAGCTCACTCAATACATGGCCGGTCAGTGGGTCGCGGTGTTGGCCGATCAGGCTGATCCAGCCGGTCAAGCGCAGCACCACCAGTACGCGCCAGGCGGTCTCGTAGCCAGCACGCTGGCCCAGCGGGATCGAGGTGAGGTAGCGGCGCAGTTGTCCAAGATTCGCCAGCGGACTGAGGCCGTCAGCGGCACGCAGCATCCGAAGCACCTGCCAGCCATTGCGTTCAAGGGGCGTCAGGCGGGTGTCGAGCATCAGGGCGGTAGGAGTGCCAAGTAAGGTCTCGCCTGCAGAGGCGTTGCTGTGAGGGTGCGTCATGTCAGTTCTCCAGAATGGCAGGCGGGTTCGCCCGATGCCCTGCATCTCACTGGAGTTCTGTTTTCATGTCAGGCAACAATAGGTTCTGCGGCACAACCCTATTTCATACCGCCGTCAGACTGTGGCCGCTGACGTTCGGTGCGCGACGGCGGGGCCTTTCCGATGCACTCGGGCATGAACAGGCAAAGCAGCATTCACGCGGTTACAACCGCTTGACTCACACATTCAGGCCAATAACAAAAGTCAGGGGTACAGTCGGATAATGGGAGGGTGAGGCCGTTGCCTGGCTTGCCACAACGACCAGGCTTGTTGCTCGGCAAGATACTGGCGAGCGCTGCCCAGTCCAGCCAGTTCCAGTCGGTGCGCGAGTTCGGCACGGACAGGCAAGCGGCCATTCAGTACGGCACGCAGATGGCGGGGGCTGAATCCCAGGTGGGTAGCCAGGGCATCGGCGTTGATGCCCAGCGCTGGAAGTACGTCAAGGCGTAGTGCTTCGCCTGGGTGAGGTGGATTGTGCATGGGGATAACGTTCTCCGGCTTCCAAGCAGAGGGACAAGCGTTATGGATGCGCACGTTGCTCGGTTGGACGATAAAAGCCTGTTTTGCTTATCCGGTTATCATTGTGCCTTAGAAAGTCCAATCGCTTTCTCCAGGACGGCTTGCAGCATTTCCTGCGATGACTGACCTTCTTTGAAGATGCTTTCAGAGAGTTTCTCGGTGTCTTCCTCGGTTGCTTGTTTGATTAGGGCGAGCGGTCCCCATTGGTCTAGTTGTTCTTGGTACAGGCTATCGATGCTGTCCCTGTGACCATCCGGGTAGGCCGCCTTTTCTACCGGAGGCAGATCATCGAAGTAGTCCAGAATGCTTTTGAAAAAAATCACGGTTATCGCCACCATTTGTTAGTTTGGCTGACAGGCTGGAGAAATATGCTTCATCCTGCTTGCTAAGTTCCCCATAAGCGGCATATCGTTCTGCTTCTGTGTAAGTTCCCGAATCATCATAGACAATGGCGCTCAAATCATTTCGAGCCATGCCTGCGAACGGATTGGAAAGATGCTTGGGCGGGGATTGGGATAGCCCGATGGCCCAATCCAGAGACTTCTGGCCTAAAGTCAATCGAGCGGGATCGTCTGTTTTTGGAAGTAAGTCGTCTTTGTTATAGCTCCCGCCTGCAATAAGGTGTCCGAAATTATAAATATCCTTCTGTCCTTTTGCATATAGGCTCTTCAACTCGCTTTGTGACATGGATGTCTGTCGCTCGATAGCACTGCTTTGAATATAGCGTGCCTGAGCGGAACTGGATATTGAAACGGTTGCGGCAGTGCTTGAGTTGGTGTTTTCAGTAGTGGACTTTGTAGTGTTCTCCGATCGCAAGCCTTCCTGAGCAGGCGCTTTTGCGGGAATGCTCGTCTGATAAGATTTGATCGAGATGTTCATGGTTTATTGTGCCTTAGAAAGCCCAATCGCTTTCTCCAGGACGGCTTGCAGCATTTCCTGCGATGACTGACCTTCTTTGAAGATGCTTTCAGAGAGTTTCTCGGTGTCTTCCTCGGTTGCTTGTTTGATTAGGGCGAGCGGTCCCCATTGATCCAGCTGTTCTTGATACAGACTGTCGATGCTGTCCCTGTAACCATCCGGGTAGGCTGCCTTTTCTACCGGAGGCAGATCATCGAAGTAGTCCAGAATGCTTTTGAAAAAATCACGATTATCGCCACCATTTGTTAGTTTGGCTGACAGGCTGGAGAAATATGCCTCGTCCTGCATGCGGAGTTCTGCTGAGGCAGCATATCGCTCGGCCATGGTGTATGTTCCGGAGTCATCATAGACCACGGCACTCAGATCATTTCGGGCCATTCCAGCAAAAGGGTTAGAAGCATTCCCCGGGGGGGATTGATGAAGGGAAATGGCGTATTCCAGAGATTTTTTTCCCAGTTCCAATCGTGCGGGATCATCTGTTTGTGGTAGCAAATCATCTTTATTGTAATTTTTGCTGCCGAGAAGTTGGCTGAAATTGTATATATCAGACCATGTACTTGAGTGTAGCTGCTTTAATTCACCTTGCGACATGGCAGCTTGGCGCTCGGTTGCGCTGCTCTGGATATAGCGGGCTTGTGCGGAGCTGGATATTGAGACGGTTGCGGCAGTGCTCGAGTTGGTGTTTTCAGCGATGGACTTTGTAGTGTTGTCCGAACGCGGTATTTCCTGGGCAGGCACTTGTGCGGGAATGCTCGCCTGATAGGATTTGATCGTGATATTCATAGCAATACTCCAAAAGCCGGAGATAACAGCATAGCTATCCCCGGCCAGAGAGCCTAGAGAAATGCCGAATTACTTGATTTCAAATTCGACTGTATAGTTGTACGGAAGCCCAGCTTGGGCCGCAGTGATGTTGGCATTACAGGTGGCGCGAGTGGTGCCAATGCTGGTGCCGGTCTTGGTCCAGCTCGGTACTTTGGTGCTTGGGTTGACCTGGTGCGATGCCGCAAAACGGCATTTCTTGTTGCCGGAAGCGTAGACGAAGCGCATGCCAGAAACCGTATCTGCAACGCTGGTCAGGTAGAAAGTTGTTGTATTGGACGGCAGGATCGAGCCTGGCGTCGGCGAGACGCTACCTGAGAAGTACTCGTAAGTGTATGCTGCTTCGGTGGTGGTGGAGTTTTTCACCTTAACGGTGACAGTAGTATTGGCCGCGTGGGCGGTTGCGACCATCGACGCGAAGAGAGCGGCTGCACCGAACAGTTTAGCGAGTTTCATAAAATGTCCTTTTAAGGTTGATAATCTCTACAGCGCTTGTCCCTCAGCATTCAGGCAAGTACCTGACCTGCCAGGTCTCCCCGGCAGCGGAAGAACATCTAAATTAACGGCGGTAAATGAGAATTCTTTAGCTTTCCTGGCTGTTTTTTCTGCATTTTTTTGCGTAAGTTTTCGTCGTGCTCATGGCGCCAGAACATACCCTGCCTGCAACCCTTGCACCTCAACGCCCTGGGTGATCGCCTGTCCAGGCACGGCAGGAACATTCGCTGGCGTTGCGCCTGCTGTGGCGCGGAACATGACATAAGTTGAACCGTTATTGTCCGTCGCCAAAACCTGGGGCGGAACCACGATGCCCTGCTCGTTGCGGTAGAGGATGACCGCCAGCCGGACGCTCATATCCAGCCTGACCTGCGCGGCTTCGGTCTTCGGCGTATCGAAATGGGCATCATTACTTCATTGCAAGCGCTGCCACCTTCACTAAATCTTCTTTGCTTAAGTTAAGGTCTTTGGTAACTTTTGCCAGCATTTGATTTGCATCTGCCAACGCTCCAGATAGCGCATTGATCATTGCCTGGCTCTGCGCAACTTTCACCTGTCGCGTTTCGTCGCTAAGGCTGGCATCGTTCATGATCTGTTGGAGTTTTTCCTGTTCAGCCTTGAGCTTTTCTTTAAGGTCGCGGATCATTTTCAGAATGCGCTGCACTTCATCGGGGAGGCCGCTATTTTCAATGTCGTCGTATTTCCCTGATGTTTTCTTGTTGGCTTGCCCAGCCATCATAAGGCCAGCCATTGAAATTTTTACAGAGCCTGCGTCATCTGGCTGAGTATTTCCAAGGGGAGACTGCGCACTGCCCGTTGTGATGGTCTGCGCAGGCTGTACGGACATGATGCCGGTTGACGATGTGATGATGCTCATGCGTCCGTCACCCTTGTGAGACTGCCCTTGAGTCCTGTGGCTCTACGGCTTTTGCCGAACGTTGCGCTTGGGCCATTTGTTCAAGTTGCTTGATCAGTTCAGCAATGTCCACATCTTTAGGAACATTCAGTTCTTCAATGCTTTCACCACGAGATAGGCGCTGTGCCAGCTCAGAGAAATTGACTTGGTAGCTTGATGAATTACCGCTTGAATAGTTGCGATCTTGCGGAGAATAGGTTTCTTTCGCTACAGTAGCCCCGGTAACTGGTGAAGCATTTGCAACAGCAGCGATGAGCTTCATGGAATTGATTGCGCCACCACGACTCCCGTTAAATTCACTTCCGGCATATGTGGGAAGTTGTTTTTGCTGAAAATCCCATTGATTGTATTTTGCGTCTTGATTTATCCCCTTGCCATCAGGGCCAAATTCTACTGAGCCAGATATATATCCGAAATTGACTTGTTCGTAAGTCAGAAGTTTTGCGTCGATAAGCCCTCTGTAAAGAGTGAGCATATCATTGCGGCTGGCATCTTTAACATTGATATCTTTTACTATCTCTTTAAATTTATCATAATCATCCTGACTTAGAACGCCACCCAATACCCCGTTTTGGCTGGTTTCTTTCCCTACTTTTACGGTAAATCCCTCATACTGTTTGGGATCAAGCAGTGAACGGTTCGCGTTGAGTGATAAATTGCCCAGTGCATTTGATAACGGGTTAATTGATGGCATGGTCTATGATTCTCCCTTTGAGTTGCCATGACGCGATTTTGATAGAACTGGGGAGCAGACGATGGCTCCCCAGTTCAGCTTTATTAAATCAATCAAGTGCCAGGGATTGTGAACAGTGGCATACGACCTTCCATACGCCAGTTACGTACTTGAGATGTACCTACGTTCTCGATGCGATAACGGTATTGGCCGGTAGCACTGGGTACGAAGCTCCGATTAACAGTTCTTGCTCCATTACTGGTGGTCGAAGACACGAGAGACCACGACGAACCAGAACGTCGCTCAATGATATGGGCGATCCTGCTCGTCGGGTTGTTGCCGGAAAGGTCTTCAAACTTGAACGTCACCGAGCCAATGCACGAGATGCTGAACTCATACACGTTCTGAGAATCACCTGCAGAAAGGCTTGCCCCGCTGCTGGTGATGTTCATATAAGCGCATGCAGCAGCCGCCATGTTGCTGGTACTCAGCAACAATGCCGCGAATAGCGAGAAGAACAGTTTTTTCATACGATACTCCTTGTGGATGAAATAGCTGAATCCCCTTCGCCCTCGTTCGGCACGGAAAGCTGGTGAAGGGTAACTTCTATAACGGCAGGAAATGAGAATTCTTTAGCTTTTCTTGACTGTTTTTTCTGCAATTTTTGCGTGATTTTTTGCCGTCGCCCACGTTCAGGGCACCAGAACATACCCTGCCTGCAACCCTTGTACTTCAATGCCCTCAGTGATTGCCCGTCCTGGTACAACCGGAATCTTCGATGGCGCTGTATCTGCGGTGGCGCGGAACATGACATAAGTTGAACCGTCACTGTCCGTCGTCAATGCCTGTGGCGGCACCACGATGCCCTGCTCGTTGCGGTAGAGGCTGACCGCCAGCCGGGCGCTCATACCCAGCCTGACCTGCGCGGCTTCGGTCTGCGGCGTATCGACGGCAATCACAATGTCGTAGTGGGCGGCTGCGCCGGGGGCATCCGCCGCGTTGCCCTGTACCGCGATGGCGGCAATACGGCCTGTCAGCGTTATCCCGGCGAAGCCATCGCCCGTGATTTGCACGGGCATGCCCTCGCGTAGCTGATGCAGGTCGGTTTCCTCTACGCGGGTGAGTACCTGGATGCGATCCAGCCCGATTACGGTCAGCAGTGGCGTGCCTTGCGTGACCTGTACGCCAGCCTGCGCGATAAGCGCTTTTCCGCCCTCGGGCACCGATGGACGCGCCACCACGCCAGGAAATGGCGCTCTAAGCACGCGCCGTTCGCTTTGCGCCGTCACGGCCTGATAGCGGGCTTGTGCGTTGGTCAGCTCCATCTCGGCAATCTTGCGTTCTTCGCCCTGGCCGCGAGACTCGGCGGTACGCAGTTCGTCCCGGGCGGCAAGCAGGTCTTGCTGCTGGGTGCGTACCTGCTGCGCCAGCGTATCAACTTCCATGCGGGCCACGATCCCACGCTCGAACAACGCCCGCGTGTCTCGCAGGTTGGCCTGCGTGGCTTCCAACGTTGAACGAGCGGTCTGCACGGCGCGTCGGGCGCGTGACACTTCGGGGCTGCCGTCCCAGTTGCGCAGTTGATGGGCTTCCCGTTGTGCCTTGAGCAGTTCGGCCTGTGCCTGCCGCAACTGGATTTCGATTTGCGCCGGGTCAAGCCGCAGCAGTGTCTGGCCCGCCTCAACGGTTTGACCTTCCTGCACCAGCACGTCCCGAATGACGCCTTCAAACGGCGCGGACAGGGTTTCCTGCCGGGCAGCCTGGATGCGGCCCACCAGGCCCAGCTGCTGTTCCACCAACTGGGGCTGTACCTGCACCCATTGCGCTTGTGGTTGCTGGGGGATGCTGGCGTTGTCGGATTGCCAGAAGGCGGCGGAAGTCGCGGCTGTCAGCAACACGAGTAACGCCGAACGCATGGGGTGGCGGCGGACGTGTGCGATCAGTGGGTCTATCAAGCGATTTTTAATCATTCAGCGATATGTCCCAGCTTTCCAGTGTGGTGCCCAGCGTCTGATCGAGTTCGGCCTGCGCGTTCAGGTAGCTGATCAATGCGTTCAGGCGGGCGTTCTCGGCATTGCGCAGGTCGTTCTCGAAACTCAGCACCTGAAAGTTGCTGGAGCGGCCCACGGTGAGCTTTTCCCGTTCAATTTCCAGCTTGCGGCGTGAAAGGTCGAGCGCACGCTGGGCGATTTCGTACTGTCGCCAGCGGGTGCCAATATCGCGCACCGCATTCGCCACGTCGCGCTCCAGTTGCTGGCGGGCTTCGGCCAGCTGGATTTCCTGATTGCGCACGTTGACCTGGGCCTGTACCTCGGCCTGGCGCGTGCTGAGGTCGCCAATGGGGATTTCGACCTGGATGCCGACATAGTTTTCCCAGGTTCGTGCGGAACCGCTCAGGGTATTGCGGTCGCGTATCTGGCTGGCGCCGCCCACCAGAGAAACGTCCCACAGGCGGTCATTACGCGCTACGGCAAGATTGATGGTGGCCTGTTCGCTGTAGATGAGTTGAGAGAGCCAGGCGGGTTGCAAGGCTTCGGCTTGCCGGAGCGCCTCAGCGGCATTGACGTCCACGCGCCGCGCCTGCAGTGCCTCGGTGGCGACTATCGGCGTATTCAGATTCAGGGCGAGTAGCTGCAACAGGGCAAGCCGTGCGGTATCCGTCTGATTGCGGGCCTCTTCATAGGCCAGTTCCTGTGAGGCGACTTCGGCCTCTGTCTGCACGATTTCAAACTCGGCCATGCGTCCGGCAGCGATCATGGCGCGGTTGACTTCAAGCAACTGACGGGCGCGTTGCAACGATTCCCTGGAAATCTTCAACTGCTCCTGTGCCTGCAGCAGGGTGCGGTAGGACGCAATCACTTGCGTGATGGTCTGCGAGACAGTGGATTTCAGGTTGAGCCGGTTGGCCTGCTCGGATAGCCGCGCCAGGCGCACCGGTGCTGTCGCAATATCCTTGCCTGCGCCGCGTAACAACGGCTGGATCAGAGAAATGTTGGCCCCGTCATTGCGTGACAGCCCGGCCTGGTCGGCCTGCGTATGGCGGTACGTCCAGCCCAGGCTTACGCGGGTGCCATAGGGCGTCAGCAATGTGGTTGTGGGGGTTACGGTGCTTTCCCGGTAACGGTCATCCTGATTCCGGCTGGAAAGATAGCCGCCGCTGAGCACCAGTTTGGGTGTGAAGCGGTCTTCCGCCACGCGCAGGTCGAATTTCTGGGCAATGCGATCGAGATAGGCGCTGCGGATGGCGCGGTTGTCGCGCAGCCCCAGATAGATCGCGTCGCTCAGGGTCAACTCGATGGTCTCGGCATTGAGTGAAATGCTGGCCGTCGTCGATGATGGCTGACCCTGGCGGGTCGCCTGGGATGGGCGCAGCGCCCCATCTGTCCTCGCCTGCGCAACGACAGGGGCCATCAGCATGAGTGCGATGAGGATAGACACTTTACGCATCACGCAACGCCTGTACCGGGGTGAGGCGCGCAGCCGCCATCGCAGGCGACAGCCCGAAAAACAGGCCGGTTGCGATGGCGCTGCCAATACCGAGCGGCAATGCCGCCGCCGAGAATGAGAAGTCAGACCAGCCCGAGTAGTGAACGAAGGCCCAGGCCATGATCAGGCCAACAGCCGCGCCAGCCAGTGCCCCGGTGGCGGCCAGTACAACCGCTTCCAGCAGGAAGAGCCTGGCAATGTCCCTGGGGCGAGCGCCGAGCGCCATACGCACGCCTATCTCACGGCGGCGCTCGGCGACGTTCATCACCATGACATTCATGACGCCGATGCCGCCGACCAGCAGGGCGATACTGCCCAGTCCTGCCAGCAGCCAGGAAAACAGGCGTGACTGTTTCGCCATGCCCTCAAGCAACAGTCGGGGAATTTGCACGTTGACCTCATAGCCGGGCATCCTGCCTTCCACCCATTGCTGCAGGGCGGGGGAGGTTTGCACCAGCGTTGCGCCGTTGGGGTTGCGGGCCAGTACGCTGGTGATCTGCGGACTGGGGATGATGCGTCGCATGCCTTCCAGTGGCAGCAAAATGGCGTCGTCCGGCGGGGCGGGAAGCAATGGGTTCTGGCCTGCGGGTTGCAGGATGCCGATCACCTGAAACAGATAACCGCCGATCTGAATGCGGTCGCCGGGCTGGGCATGGATGCCTGCGTTTTCCCACGCCGCTGCGACATTCGCACCCAGCACCGCATGGGTACTGTGCGTATCGAACTGGCTCAGGAAACGCCCCTGCGCCAGTTGGAGATCCAGCACGCCGGGCAGGTCGGCATTGCTGCCCAGTATTGTTGTACTCAGAGCATGGCCTTTAAGCCGGGCGTCACTACTGGTCAGGATGAGAGGAGCTGCCGCTGTAATGTCGGGGATGGCCTGGCGCAACGCGGCGGTATCCAGTGTGGCGACGTTCGGTAACGCCTCGCTGCGGCCGCTGCCGGGGATCTGCACGTTTGCCACAAGCAGATCGCTGCCCATCCCCTTGAAGACGTTCATGGCTTCACGTTCGGCGTTGTGCCCGATGTTCAGCAGGGCAACGACGGCCATGCAGCCCACGGCGATCCCCAGCAGCGCCAGAACGGCACGGCGACCGAGCTGGCGCAGATTCTCCACGGGTTCGCGCACCAGGTGCAGCCATGAGGGGCCGTAGCCATGCGATGAGGTCAGTGTGATGGCAGCACGTCTAGGCATGTCCCGCTTCCTCGATCCGGCCATCGCGGACTTGAATGCAACGAGCCATGCGATCGGCAATCCCGGTATCGTGCGTCACCACAACCAGGGTCGTGCCGCGTTCGCGGTTCAAAGACAGCAGCAGCCCGATGATGTCCTGCGCCGTCTGGCTGTCGAGGTTGCCGGTGGGTTCGTCAGCCAGCAGCAGCGAGGGTTCGCCGACAAGGGCGCGGGCTATCGCGACACGCTGGCGCTGGCCGCCCGACATATCGGCGGGTCGATGGTGGCTGCGGTTGCTCAGGCCGACGCGCTCCAGTTGCGTCAGGGCAGCCTGGCGGGCTTGCGGCTGGGGGATGCCGCGATAGAGCAGCGGGAGTGCCACATTGTCGAGCGCATCGAGCCGTGGCAGCAGGTTGAAACTCTGGAATACGAAGCCAATGATCCGATTACGCGCGATGGCGCGTGATTCGGCATCGGCGTTGGTCATGTCTTCGCCCGCGAGCAGAACACGCCCCGAAGTCGGTTCATCCAGCAGCCCGATGAGGTTGAGCAGCGTGCTTTTCCCTGAGCCAGACGCACCAACGATGGCGCAACTTTGGCCTGTGGGGACAGAAAACGACACATCATACAAAACCGCCTGACTGGACGCGCCCGTAGCATAAGCATGCGTAATATTTTCCAGGCGAATCAAATCGGTGTCGTGAACTCTCTGCATCCTCTCTCCAGATGATTTTGCCGTCCCCTTGCCTGTGCTGTCGCAGCAGACGATGATGTTTCTGGGCTTATGATTTCTGGTTATTTGTTAGTCGTTTTGTTAGTTGTTCCAGCAAGGATTCAAGTTCATCTTTATGTTGTGATGACTCTGTGCTTTTAGCCTCCTGTATCCAGCCCTGCAACTGCATGTCATAGCCTTTGGGAAGTTGGGACTCTTCAATGGCGGGTAGAGATTTATAGTGGTCAAGAACTTCCTGGTGGGTCTCTGCAGATATTTTGCCTGTACGGTTGTAGTCATCCATCATTTTGGCAACAACCTTTACGCGCCACTGATATTCCTGATCATCCGCTTCTGATAAAGCCGCACGGCGCTCGTTGACAGTGAAGGCGCCGCTGTCGTCGTAAGCGATTAGTGCAAGTTGGTCGCGTGACATACCTTTGAATGGATTGCTGCCTTGGCCGTTGGTAAAGGCAGTTGCCTGTTTTGCTTGTGCAAGTCGTTGTGAGTCGTCGGAGTTCGGGACTTCTGCATCATGAATAGCTTTGTTGCGTGTATAGCTTTCACCATAAAGCTCATGAGCGGTCGATTGGGCAATAGCTGCAAGTCCGTCACGATTGGTGATGGCGTCTCGTGTTTCGGCTCGAACGGCGGCATCATTAAGCAGGCGTGATAGCGATGAAACCTGCATTGTTGCACTGTTGGGAGTGTTGATTATCTCAGAGGTCTGAGAGTATGTTGTTTCCCCAGTTTTATTAACAAAACTGCGTTCGCTTACTTGAGTTTGTTGAGGCGTGGTTGTGCCAAGTTGATTAATGCTATTCATATAGCGTCCCGTAGGAATTGTAATCTGCATTGCGCTTTCAGAAAGAGGGGCGACCAGTTACATATGCCGGGTCGCCCGTTGTCAGTTACTTCATCGTGAATTCAACCGTCCACGAGTAGTTTGACAAATTCTGCGATTTGATGGTGGCGGTGCAGACTGCCCCACCGCTAGCGGTTGCAGTTTTGTTCCATTTCGGAATTTTAGTTGGGCCGCCAGGTAGCAGAGCGCCGCCCGAGATTTGATTTACGAAGGTTGTACCGAAGACGCAGGTCTTACTGCCTATGGTATAGCGCACGGTTGCTGCGTTGGCATCGGGGCTGATGATATTTTGCACAACGTATGTGTCAGCACCTTGAGGCTGCACTGTCGTTTTTGGCTTAGGGCTTGCATTGGTGTTGGTACTCACCTCATTATTGGTGACGACCTTGTAGGTGGCCTCTTGAGTGCTGAGGTTTTTGAATGTTACGGTCACTGGCGGGCCAGCAAATGCAGCGCCAGCGGCACACATCGTCGCAGCGGCAAGAGCAGCCGACAGCATGGTTTGTTTGATCTTCATATACGATCTCCTTCAGTGGTATTGAACAATGTATCCGTGCAGGGTTTGTGTTCGCCCGTCCGGTATTGCAGCACTTCGTTGTGCGATTCCATGCGGCAATTCTGCTTTATCTTGCCTGCGTTGAAACGTCTTCTCGTGGATTCTTATTCAATGCAGGCTGATAAAATTTTTGTATAAGTTCCCTACGGGTTAACGGCTACAAATGAGAATTCTTTAGGGTTGGATTGCGTTATTTTTGTGCTGCTCGGGCTTCTGCTGAATTGCAGTGTCCTTGTCAGTGAAAGAACGTCCATGGCGGGACAAACCAGGCAACATTGCCACTATGAAGGTTGCTTCGCCTGGCACCATGACCTGAGGCAGCACCTACAAGCTCTTCTTGGCTGGAGCAGGGACGCGGAGTGGTAGATGCAGGCTGGGGCGGTGCTTCTTGTTCGGCATCAGTCACCGCATGGTTGCTGCTGCCCAGGGGCATGCAGGCAATGATCGGGTAAGATGAAGAGACGATATGACCAAAAAACAAGCACTTGAAGCGGTGTCGTGAGAAAGCGCTTGCCAAGACAGCAAGGGTAGTACATAATCCAGTCCGTCAAGCAGAGCGGTGTACCAAAAACCTCTGTTGAATCAATAGGATAGGGATCGACGGGGAAACCCGTTTCCCGCTCCAAATTTGGTGCAGCGAATCTTGATAGCTTCATAGAAAGGTGCGCTGCACATGAAAAACCCCAAGGTGAAAGCCTTGGGGTTTTTTGTTGTGCGCCAGGCATGGCGCGTTGCGCGTTAGCGCAACCCGTTTGGCTGTGGTGGCTGAATGGGTG
>NZ_PJQQ01000052.1:0-26661 GCF_002858665.1 Pseudomonas sp. FFUP_PS_473 | reverse complement strand
ACCTGAACCGCCGTGTACGGAACCGTACGCACGGTGGTGTGAGAGGACGGCGGGTGTGAATCCGCCTCCTACTCGATTGATGCGACGGAGATAGCGGGATTCGTGCCAGTTTTACAAAGCATTGAAATATAAGGATTTTATTGTTTTTGAGCGCAATGCGAGGCGCTATTTTCTCTGAACAGAGACAAATGATTGGCCTGAGTGCGCTGTGTCGCTGGAAATCAGCCGGATTAGCGCTGTATAGCCTCTGTCTCTATAAAGAGACGGTGTTTCTCTTTATGGAGACAAGCGCTGCGCGCAAGGCCGGCGACGATCACAACCCCAGCGCAACCATTTTCTTGTACAGGGTCGAACGGCCAAGGCCCAGTTGCCTGGCGGCTTCTGGCACGTTGCCTGCGCACTGCGCTAACGTATCGGTCAGTAACTGCCGCTCGAAATCTTCGCAGGCCTGTTTGTAGGTTTTTCGTGGCGCTTGTTGCGCCAGCGGCGCCAAGGTGCCCAAGGCGGCCTGGATGTCGCTCGCGCCGAGTCGTGGATGATCGGCCAGCAAGGTCGCTCGCTCCAGTACGTTGCGCAGTTCACGTATGTTGCCCGGCCAGGCATGCCGGAGCAGCAGTGCCTGGGCCTCGCCATCCAGCTCATGCTGGCTACCCAGGTCTTCCAGAATCGCCTCGCTCAGGGCCGGCAGATCTTCCAGCCGTGCGCGCAGCGGTGGCACATTGATCGGCAAGACATTGAGCCGGTAATACAGGTCGGCACGGAAGCTGCCATTGGCCATGGCAGCCTCCAGGTTTGTCGACGTGGCCGCGATGATCCGTACGTCACTGCGCATCACCTGGTTGGAGCCAACGGGTTCGTACTCTTTCTCTTGCAGTACACGTAGCAACTTGCTCTGTAGCGGCAACGGCATGTCGCCAATTTCGTCGAGGAACAAGGTGCCGCCCTGGGCGATCTGCAGTTTGCCGGGGCGGCCCTTGCGGTCTGCACCGGTAAAGGCGCCTGGCGCCGTGCCGAAGAACTCGGCTTCCAGCAAGGCTTCCGGGATGGCCGCGCTGTTGATGCTGACAAACGCCTTGTGCGTACGCGGTGAGGCCGCGTGAATGGCATGGGCCAGGAGTTCCTTGCCGGTGCCGGTTTCGCCGAGCAGCAGCACCGGTGAGTCGCTGCCGGCACCGCGTCGGGCACGGCGTTTGATCTCGAGGGTTGCCGCGCTGGTGCCAATGAACTGGGCGAAGCTGTACTTGGCCTGGCGCGCCTGCAGCAGCGAGCGGGTAGAGGCCAGTTCCTGCTGCATGCTCGAATAGCGTTTGAGCAATGGCGAGAGGCTGCGCAGCTCATCAAACAAGGCGAAGCCAATGGCGCCGATCACGCCGCCTTTGGCATCCTGAATGGGCAGGCGCATCACCACCAGCGGTTCTTTGGGGGTGTCGAGCATGTCGAGCAGTATGGGGCGCCCGTTGCTGACCACTTCACGCATCAGGGTGCCGGGGATTACCGCTTCGCACGGTTGGCCGATGGCGCTGCTGGCATCCTCCAGGCCGAAGCGGCGGGCATAGCGCTCGTTCATCCAGACGATGCGTGCATCGCGGTCAACGATCACCGTGCCTTCGCTGGATTGCTCGATGATTTCGAACAGCGAGCGAATCGCCAGTAAGCGTACCCGCTGATAGTCCTTGAGGTTGTCGCTGTCGTGCATGAACCGCTCCTTGGGGCCGGGTCAGGAATTATGCACCGCTCAGGCCCGAGGATCGAAGGCTTCGCGCAACGCATCGCCAATGAATACCAACAGTGACAGGATCAGCGCCAGGGCGAAGAAGGCGGTGAAGCCCAGCCATGGTGCCTGCAGGTTCTGTTTGCCCTGGTTCACCAGTTCGCCCAGCGAGGCGCTGCCGGCAGGCATGCCAAAGCCAAGGAAGTCGAGGGCGGTAAGGGTCGAAATGGCCCCGGTGAGAATGAATGGCAGGTAGGTGAGGGTGGCACTCATGGCGTTGGGCAGGATATGCCGGAGGATCACCAGCCGATCAGGCAGGCCCATGGCCCGTGCCGCCAACACGTATTCCAGGTTGCGCCCACGGAGGAATTCGGCACGTACGACATCGACCAGGGCCAGCCAGGAGAACAGGGCCATGATCCCCAGCAACCACCAGAAGTTCGGTTCGACGAAACCAGAGAGAATGATCAGCAGGTACAGCACCGGCAAGCCTGACCAGACTTCCAGCAGGCGTTGACCGATCAGGTCGACCCAACCACCGTGATAGCCCTGCAGTGCGCCAGCGGCAACGCCAATCAGCGTACTGACGGCGGTCAGCGCCAGGGCAAAGAGGATCGATACTCGCGTGCCGTAGAGCACCCGCGCCAACACATCGCGGGCCTGGTCGTCGGTGCCTAGCCAGTTGTCTGTCGACGGCGGGCTGGGGGTAGGTTGCAGCAGGTCGTAGTTGGGGGTGTCGGCGCTGAAGGGGATCGGCGCAAAGAGCATCCAGCCACCCTGTTGTTCGATCAATTGGCGCACGTACTGGCTGCGGTAGTCGGGCTGAAAGGGCAACTGCCCGCCAAAATCCTGTTCGGTGTAGCGCTTGAGGGCCGGGAAATACAGGTCGCCTTTGTAGCCCAGCAGCAAGGGCTTGTCGTTGGCGATCAGCTCAGCACCCAGGCACAGGGTAAAAAGGCCGATGAACAGCCAGAGTGACCACCAGCCACGACGGTTGCGCCGAAAACGCTGGAAGCGCCGAAGGGCCAGCGGTGAGGGCTTGAACATCATGCTTTCCTCGTCGCGAAATCGATGCGCGGGTCGACCAGGGTGTAGCACAGGTCGCCCAGCAGGCGGATCAGCAGGCCGAACAGGGTGAAGATGAACAGCGAGCCAAATACCACCGGGTAATCCCGTGATACGGCGGCTTCGTAGCTCATGCGGCCCAGGCCATCGAGGGAGAAAATCACCTCGATCAACAGCGAACCGGCGAAAAATACCGTGATCAGTGCCTGCGGAATGCCGGCCACCACCAGCAGCATGGCGTTACGGAACACATGGCCATACAGCACTCGCCGCTGGCTCAGGCCCTTGGCCCGGGCGGTGAGTACATAGTGGCGGGTGATTTCGTTGAGAAAGGCGTTCTTGGTCAGCAGGGTCAAGGTGGCAAAGCCGCCGATCACCAAGGCGCCGACCGGCAATACCAGGTGCCAGAAGTAGTCGGCCACTTTGCCCAGCAGGCTCAGCTCGGCAAAGTTTTCCGAGACCAGGCCGCGTACCGGGAACCAGTTCAGTGAGGTGCCGCCGGCGAACAACACGATCAACAGCAGGGCGAAGAGAAAGGCCGGCAAGGCATAGCCAATCACGATCAATGTGCTGCTCCAGGCGTCAAAGGCACTGCCATGATGCACCGCCTTGCGAATGCCCAGGGGGATGGAAACCAGGTAGGTAATCAAGGTCGCCCAGAAGCCCAAGGACAGTGTGACCGGCATTTTCTCGAGGATCAGGTCGGTGACGTTTGCGCCGCGAAAGAAGCTCTTGCCGAAGTCGAGCCGGGCGTAGTTGCTCAGCATCAGCCAGAGCCGTTCGGGCGCCGATTTGTCGAAGCCATACTGGCGCTTGATGTCATCCAGTAGCTTGGGGTCCAGGCCACGGCTGGCCCGCGAGCCGCTGTGCAGGGTTTCGCTGCTGGAACCCGGGGCGCCAGCACCGATGCCCTGCAGGCGGGCGACAGCTTGTTCCACCGGGCCGCCAGGTGCCGCCTGGATGATGACGAAGTTCACCAGCAGGATGATCAGCAGGGTCGGCACGATCAGCAGCAGGCGTCGCAGGATATAGCCGGTCATGGGTTGCTCCCGGCCACGGTGCTCTTGCCAAGCCGTTCAGCCATCTGTGCGTTGGTCAGTGGTGTGGTGCTGATTTCCCACCAGGTGTCCAGTGCCTCGTCGTTGCTGGCCTGCACCTTCGGCTGGCCGAAACGGTTCCACCACACGGTAGAGGAGCCCGGTGGATAGTAGTTGGGAATCCAGTAGTGGTTCCATTGCAGCACCCGGTCCAGTGCATGCGCATGGCGTAGCATGTCCGCCTGGGTTGCGGCTTTTACCAGGCCGTCGATCAAACGGTCCACGGCCGGGTCGCGCAGCACCATGTAGTTGTTTGAACCTGGGTCGTCTGCGGCTGCCGAACCAAAGTAGTTGTACAGCTCAAGGCCTGGGGAGGGCGATACGGGGTAGCCGGTGACGATCATGTCGTAGTCGCGTTCCATCACGCGGTTGATGTACTGCGAGGCGTCGATACGGCGGATGTCCAGGGTAATGCCGATCTGTGCCAGGGTTCTCTTCCACGGCAGCAACAGGCGCTCAAAGCCGTTTTGGGCATTGAGGAAGGTGAAACTCAGGGGTTCGCCCTGGGCGTTGACCAAGTGGTCCCCTTGAGGTCGCCAGCCCGCCGCGCTCAGCAGCGCCAGGGCCTGGAGTTGCTGGGCGCGGATCAAGCCTGAACCATCGGTTTTCGGCGCCTCGAACACCTGGCTGAAGGCTTCATCGGGAATCTGCCCGCGCAACGGTTCGAGCAAGGCCAGCTCTTCTGCATCTGGCGGTTTCGTTGCCGCCAGTGCCGTGTTGGCAAAGTAGCTGTTCTGGCGGATGTACAGGTTCCGCATCATCTGCCGGTTGCTCCACTCGAAGTCCCAGAGCAGGGCCAATGCCTGACGTACGCGCCGGTCCTGGAACACGGGCCGTTGCAGGTTGAAGACAAACCCTTGGGCGCTTTGTGGTGCCTCTCGGGCCAGGTGTGCGCGCTGCAGGCGACCGTCGTCCAGTGCCGGGCCGTTGTAGCCCAAGGTGTAGCCGGTGGCAGAAAACTCGCGGTTGTAGTCGTAGCCGCCGCCGCGCAGCACCTGCCGTGCTACATCGGTATCGCCGAAGTACTCGATGCGGATCTGGTCGAAGTTGTAGCGTCCGCGATTGACCGGCAGGTCTTTGCCCCACCAGTCGCGATTGCGCTCGAAGGTGACGCTGCGGCCATTGTCGATGTGTGCAATACGGTAGGGGCCGCTGCCCAAAGGCGCTTCAAAACCGCCACCGGCTGCGAAGTCGCGGGTTTTCCACCAGTGTTCAGGCAGCACGGGCAGGGTTGCCAGGTCCAGCGGCAGGGTCCGGTTCTGATTGTTCTTGAAGAGGAAGCGCACCTGGCCTGGCTGCTCCACTTCGACCGCGGCAACATCGGCAAACTGTGTGCGGTACTTCAGGTTGCCCTCACGCATTAGCAGCGCGAAGGTGTACTTCACATCTTCAGCGCGAATCGGCGTTCCATCGGCAAAGCGCGCGCGCGGGTCGAGGTAGAAACGCAACCATAAGCCATCCGGGCCACGCTCCATGCGCTCTGCGACCAAACCATAGACGGTATAGGGCTCATCTTCGCTGCGCACCGCCAAGGGTGCGTACAGCCAGCCGTCTACCTGGCTGACGCCGATGCCCTTGTCGATGTAGGGCAACACATGGTCGAACTGGCCGATTTCCAGCGCCGAGCGGCGCATCGTCCCACCTTTCGGGGCATCGGGATTGGTGTAGGCGAAATGCTGGAAGCCGGCGGCGTAGCGGGGGGCTTCACCGTAGACGGTCAGTGCATGTGAAGGCGCTGCCAATGCGGCGATTGGCACCAAAAGCAGGGCGAGGACGTAGCAGAATGCTGACCGCATGGAAGGTAGGCCTGATCGTTTGGCGGTGTGTGTCTGTTCGTTCTGACAGTGTACGCAACGACGGCGGGGCAACGCACTGCGATCCTTCCAGGCCCAGTGCCAGGCGCACGACCCACAGGGGCCGTGCGCTGGATGCCGATGACGTTTAGTCCTGGCGGCTGGTGACTTCCAGCAGGTGGTAACCGAACTGGGTCTTCACCGGGCCTTGTACGGTATTGACCGGTGCGCTGAAGACCACGGTGTCGAACTCCTTGACCATCTGGCCAGGGCCGAAACTGCCCAGGTCGCCGCCTTGGCGGCTGGACGGGCAGGTGGAGTGCTTCTTCGCGATTTCAGCGAAGTCGGCACCGGCTTCGATTTCGGCTTTCAGTTCGTTGCACTTGGCTTCGCTGGCAACCAGGATGTGACGGGCAGTGGCTTTGGCCATGATACAGGGCTCCTTGGCGTTAAAATGGCGAGCCTACAGGATCGCGCCGGGTTTTTCCCGCGCATTCTCGCGCAGTGCGTCGGCGGCATTGGTGAGCAGCATCTCGGTGCTGTTCCAGCCCAGGCAGCCGTCGGTGATCGATACCCCATAGCGCAGTGGTTGCTTGCCCAGTGCCTGGCAGCCGTCGAACAAATGGCTCTCCAGCATGACCGCAACCAGCGCACGGTCACCCTGCAGGCGCTGCTCCAGCACCTCGTTGAACACCTGTGGTTGGCGGGCCGGGTCCTTGCCGCTGTTGGCATGGCTGCAGTCGACCATGATACGCGGCGCCAGGCCGACGCTTTCCAGCCCTTTGCGGGCCTGCTCAATGCTCTGGCGGTCGTAGTTGGGGCCCTTGTGACCACCGCGCAATACCAGATGGGTATCCGGATTGCCCAGGGTCTCGATGATCGCCGGGTGCCCTTGGGCATCGACGCCGAAATGACGATGGCCGTGAGCAGCGCTGCGAATGGCATCGCAGGCAATCCCGATACTGCCGTCGGTGCCATTCTTGAAGCCCACCGGCAGGGCCAGGCCACTGACCATCTCGCGGTGTACCTGTGACTCGGTCGTGCGGGCACCGATGGCGGCCCAGCTCAGCAGGTCGTCGAAGTAGCCTGCGGCCATGGGTTGCAACAACTCGGTGGCAATCGGCAAGCCCAGCGCAAGCATGTCCAGCATCAGGCGCCGTGACAGGTTCAAGCCGCCGTGCATGTCATCGCTGCCATCCAGGTGCGGATCATAGACCAGGCCTTTCCAGCCGACCGTGGTGCGTGGCTTTTCGATGTAGGCGCGCATCACCAGCAGCATCTGGTCATCGACGCGTTCGGCCAGATGGGCCAGGCGCTCGGCGTATTCCAGTGCAGATTGCGGGTCGTGGATGGAGCAGGGGCCGACGACGACCAACAGGCGTGGATCGCGGCCTTCGAGGATGGCTTTGACGGCTTGGCGGTGCTGCTCGACCTGTGCGCTGAGCGCATTGGATAGCGGCAGGTGCTGCTTGAGCATGTGGCTGCTGGGCAGGCGCTGGCTAACAGCGGTATTGGCGGCAACCTGAGGTTGCGGGTGAGTCAGGGGCAGAGCGAGGCTGGACGATTGCATATTCGGGAATCCTTGGCGAAGAGCGGGTTCTGGCCCGCGCAGCCGGCCCTATCGATGTGTTCGACAGTGGGCCGGATTAAGATCATCTGTGTCGTTGCCACCTGTGTTTGACCGATCGGCGGCGGCTGGCAGGCCCGAACGGAACTGGCTAAATCGCCACGCGATGCAACCTGGGTAACGGTAATAAGTGCTGTAGTTCATGTGCTGTTCCTCAATGTGTGTGGTGTACGACGCCCAAAAACAAAACCCCCGATCGGGGAGCCGACCGGGGGTTGAGTATTCTCTGTGCCTGGCGTCCCCTTGGAAGTGGGCGCCGGTGTAGGTATCAGCGGCGCCGTTGGCTAAACCAATACCCAAAATAAAAGCTGGCTGGAGCGCAAGTACCGCACTCGGCAATAGCCAGCAGCGGCTGCGCGAGGCGACCGGTGTGACGTGCTTGAGTGAGGGTGGTAAGTGACATGTCTGGCTCCAGTTGATGTCCCCGAGCTTACTGTAGGGCGGCCCGCTGATTCAATAGTCTTTTTGCATGAGTGCGATAAACCTGCCCGCTCAGCGTCGCAAGTAGGCGGTAAAGTCGATGTCACCGGCACTGAGAATCGCCTGCACCCGGTTATGCACGTTGAGCTTGCGCAGAATGGCCGAGACATGGGCCTTGACCGTGGTTTCGGCGATATCGAGGTTGTAGGCGATCTGCTTGTTCGACTCACCCTTGGTCATTCGTTCAAGCACCAGCAGTTGCTTGCGGGTCAGTGCCTGGAGCAGCTCCGGGGCAAACCCCTGAGGCTCGTTCTGGCTACGCCGGCTGGTGTTTTTCTGGGTGCGGATGATGTCAGGCGGCAGGTAGACATTGCCGTTCAGGATCTGCTCGATGGCTTCGGTCATTTGCGACCGTGGTGAGGATTTGGTGATGAAGCCCACCGCGCCATAGGTGATTGCCTGCAGGACCACTTGCTTGTCCTGTTCAGCCGAGACAATGACCACAGGTACCGTGGGGGCCTCGTTACGCAGGTTGATCAGCCCGCCGAGACCGTGCATGCCCGGCATGTTCAGATCAAGCAGGATCAAGTCGAGGTCATCGGCGTTCTGAGTGAGCGCCAGGGCGCTATCCAGGTCGGCGGTTTCCAGCACTTCACTGCCAGGGAAGCCGTCACTGATCACATTGTGGATGGCCTCGCGAAACAGCGGGTGGTCGTCGGCGATCAGAATCTTGTACATGGCTTTGCACCTTATTGTTGTGGTCATGCTCGCAGGCAGGAAACTCAGGGGAAGACTTCGGGTGTTGCAGCGCTCAGTGGCAGCCCGGCGGCCTCCCACGCGTCGATGCCGTCACGGTACCAGTACAACCGGGTGTAGCCCAGCCTGGCAGCACGTTTGACCGCGTTCCAGCTTAGCCAGCAATCAGAGCGGCAATAGAACACCAGTGGGCGTTGCCGGTCGCCAGCGCTCAGGCGGTGCAGGTGTTTCTGGAAGTAGGCCGCCCAGTCAGCGCTCAACTCGCCGTCTCCGGTGTTGGCCAGCCAATGGCTACCGGGCAGGTTGGCATGCGCTTCGCTATCGATGAACTGGCCATGCAACCAGGTGCGGCGGTAGACATCGATCAGCACAGGCCCCGGTGTTTCCCGCAGCAGGCTTTGCAACTGTTTGGTGTCGAGGGTTTGCGCCGGTTC
This sequence comes from Pseudomonas sp. FFUP_PS_473, assembly GCF_002858665.1. NCBI lineage: Bacteria > Pseudomonadati > Pseudomonadota > Gammaproteobacteria > Pseudomonadales > Pseudomonadaceae > Pseudomonas > Pseudomonas sp. FFUP_PS_473. The sequence goes on along the minus strand of NZ_PJQQ01000052.1, from coordinate 17,758 downwards.
GGCGTGGGCAGGGGTGGGGCTTCGATACAGGGCAATGCGGTAGCCATCGCTGGAAAACAGCGGCGTTTCGGCAAGCACCGGCACTGCCACGACGGCAGATAGCGTCAGGCAGACGAGGGCGGACATGGCACGCAACATGGTCGGCAGTCTCATTTTTGTTATGCCTTCATTACAGGCCAGTCGTGACGCTTTGTGAATGCGACCATCGACAGCTAAAGCAGTACCAAAGTATTAGATTGTGCGCGTTGTGGCAGCTCTAGCATGAAGGCCTGCGACGACCAACCCACTCACTGCCGGAGGCTGTATGGAGATCTTGCTGGTCGACGACCACCCGATGGTCCGCCTTGGCCTGGCACACACCTTGCGCGAGGCGTTGCCTGAGCTGCCGATTGCCGAGGCGGCCAGTGGTGAGGAGGCCCTGCAGCGGGTGCAGGAGCAACTGCCAGGGTTATTGATCATGGATTTCGACCTGCCCGGTATCAGCGGCCTGGAAACCACCCGGCGCCTGCGTCAGCGCGTACCGCAGTTGCGAATCCTGTTTTTCAGCGAACACACCGAATTGAGCCTGGTGCGACAAGCGCTTGATGCCGGCGCCTGCGGCTTCCTGTCCAAAGCCGTGCAACCTCAGATACTGGTGGAGGCGGTTCGTCGGGTGCTGTCCGGGCACGCCTACATCGAACAGTCCTTGGCGACCCAACTGGCCTGCCAGTCCCACCATATGCAGGCAGGCGACGCACGCCTTCGCGGCCTCACGCAGCGCGAGACGGAGATCTTCCTGATGCTGGCTAAAGGTACGCCGAGCCGGCTCATTGCCGAGCAGTTGTGTATCAGCGCCAAGACCGTTTCCAACTACCTGACCTTGCTCAAGAGCAAACTGCAGGTCAGCTCGCAGGCCGAGCTGGTGCACCTGGCGATTGACGCCGGCCTGCTGCGGATTGCCGCTTAGTCCCACGAAACCGGGCAGCCTTGGCAGGCCTCCATGTTGCTGTCCTGAAAATTCGCATAGTGCTGGCGACTACCGCGCAGGTCGGCCTGTTCCAGGTTGCTCTCACCCAGCTTGGCTTCTTGCAGGTTGGCATCGACCAGGCTGGCGCCCCTGAGGTCGGCTTTACTCAGCCAGGTCATTTCCAGGTCCGCAGCTTGCAGGTTGGCCTTGTGCAGCTTGGCACCGGAGAGTCGACCAAACTCCAGGTAGGCTGCGCTGAGGTTGGCATCGTTGAAATTGGCACCCTGAGCAAAGACCCCCCAGGCTTGCGCCGCTATCAGGTTGGCGCCGCTCAGGTCAGCCAGGCGCAGGTTGCTTTGTTGCAGGCTGGCGCGGGTCAGGTTGGCGCCTTGCAGGTTGGCTTTTTCCAGGTTGGCCAGGTCGAGGCGGGCGTGCCGCAGGTTGGCCCCGCGCAGATCCGCGCCCGCCAGGTTCATCTTGCGCAGGTCCTGATTGCTCAGGTCGGCATTGCGCAGGTCTGCATCGGGGCACTGGCTTTCGGGCTGGATGACGCAGCCGTTGATCGTCAACGGCGTGTCGTCGCCGGTGTCGCTACTGGCGGCGAAGACGGGGCTCATGGCCACGACGAGCAGCAGTGGAAGGTACTTCATGGGAGTCTCCTGGGGCAGTGAGAGGGCTATCGCTGGCAAGCCGGCAGCTACAAACGCTTTGCGCTAGCTGCCGACATTGCTGGCGATGGGCGCCAGAGGCGCCCCTGAGGTTCACATCAACGCTGAGCGGTCTTGGTGTCCCAGGCCGGGATCTTGAACACCCAGAACGAACCACCCTGTGCCACCGGCTTGGTCAGCTCTGCCATGTCGCCACCCCAGAGCGGCACCGCGCCGCCATAGCCGACGGTTACGCCGATGTACTGCTCACCGTCTTGCTCCCAGGTAATGGGCGGCGAAACGATGCCGCTACCGGTCTGGAATTTCCACAGCTCTTCACCGGTCTTGGCGTTGAAGGCCTTGAAGAAACCGTCACCGGTACCGGTAAACACCAGGTTGCCCTTGGTGGCCAGCACACCGGCCCAGAGCGGCAGGCGCTCTTTGTGTTCCCAGACCATCTTGCCGGTGGTCGGATCCATGGCTCGCAGCGAGCCGACGTGGTCTTCGTACATGCGCTTGATACGGAAGCCCATGCCAAGGTACGCCGAGCCTTTCTTGTAGTTGACCTCTTCGGTCCAGTATTCCTCTTTCCACTGGTTGGACGGCACGTAGAACAACCCGGTGTCCTGGCTGTAGGCCATTGGGTTCCAGTTCTTGCCACCCAGGAACGGCGGCGAGACTTCGACCGGCTTGCCCTTCGTCTGCCCTGGCTCAGGCTTGGCTGGACGCTGCCCCGGGTTTTCGACCGGGCGACCGGTCTTGAGGTCGATATGGCTGGCCCAGGTGATGTTGTCGGCGAACGGGAAGGCGTTCTTCAGCTTGCCGTTGGTGCGGTCAACCACGTAGAAGAAACCGTTACGGTCGGCGTGGGCGGTGGCCTTGTACTGCTTGCCATCCTTGTCCTTGTAGTCAAACAGCACCAGTTCGTTGTTGCCGGAGAAGTCCCAGGCGTCGTTCGGGGTGTGCTGGTAGAACCATTTCACTTCGCCGGTGGTGGCGTCGACGCCTACCTGGCCGGAGGTGTAGAGGCTGTCGTAGTCGTGTGGGTTGCCGTCTTTGGCGGTACGTGCCCAGGTGTTCCACGGGCCAGGGTTGCCGGCACCGACGATGACGGTGTTGGTTTCGGGATCGAAACTGGCGCTCTGCCATGGGGCGCCGCCGCCATGGCTCCAGGCTTCGACCTTGCCGGTTTCGGTGGTGGGGTCGTTCGGCCAGGACGGCGCCTTGACGTCACCGGTCGGGGTGCTGTCCTTGCCGTTCAGGCGGCCCATATGGCCTTCAACGAACGGACGCATCCAGACTTCTTCACCGGTGTCCGGGTCGCGGGCGAACAGTTGGCCGACCACGCCAAATTCATCGCCAGAGCTGCCGTGAATCATCAGGACCTTGCCGCTTTTCTGGTCTTTGACGAAGGTCGGCGCACCGGTCATGGTGTAACCGGCGCTGTGGTCGCCGAACTTCTTGTTCCAGACGACCTTGCCGGTGTCCTTGTTCAGTGCGATGACCCGGGCGTCGAGGGTGCCGAAGTAGATCTTGTCGCCGTAGATGGCGGCGCCACGGTTGACCACGTCGCAGCACGGACGGATGTTGTCGGGCAGGCGGTGGTTGTAGGTCCACAGACGCTTGCCGGTCTTGGCGTCGAGGGCGAATACCCGCGAGTATGAGCCGGTCACATAGATCACACCGTCGTTGACGATGGCCTGGGATTCCTGGCCCCGCTGCTTCTCATCGCCAAACGAATAGGACCAGGCGGGGGTCAGCTTGAACACGTTCTTGTCGTTGACCTGAGCCAGCGGGCTCCAGCGCTGAGCGTTGGTGCCCATGCCGTACTGCAATACGTTTTCGGTGGTCGTGTGGTCGTTGGCGATGTCTTCCCAGCTCACGGGCTTGGCATGGGCGGCCGGGGCCAGGGCAAGGCTGCCGACCAGCAGGACGGTCTGCACGGCGATGGACAGTGGCGAAAGCGCGGCGGGTAACGATCTTATTGTCATGGTGAGTGTTCCCAATGGAGGTTTTGGCCTGCATAGACTGGAACGCTGCTGCGCTGCGTGATACGGAAAAACTCCCGCCTGCCCCGGGAAAACTTCCCACCCCGGATATGATTTGGCACTGCCCCACAAGCCCTACTACCAAGGGAGTAAGGCGCGACCACCAAAGCAGCATGGGGGCACCTCTGCGGCCTTCCTAAGATGCCCGGCAGAACCTTTCAGTCGAGAGGTTTTCGCGTGCATCGTGCAGAGAAGTCGAGGGCAGAACAATGAAAACAGTAAAGAAAGCCTGGTTGAGCCTGATTGTGACGGGCAGCCTGTTGAGTGCGGGCGCAGTCTTCGCCCATGGCAACGTCGTTCCCCAGGCGGTCAAGACCGACGGTCTGGAGCAACTGGGCAGCGAATGGCGCACGGAAAACCCTTATCGCAACACCGAACAACAGGAAAAGGCGGTTTCGATCGGCGCGTCTGCCTATAACCAGAACTGCGCCGCCTGCCACGGTCTGGAGGCCAAATCCGGTGGTATTGCACCGGACCTGCGCATGCTCGATGCCGGCGTGAACGGTGATGAATGGTTTGTTGAGCGCGTGCGCAACGGCGCGGTGCGCGACGGTCGTGTGTACATGCCGAAAATGGCAGATTACCTGAGCCAGGAAGCGCTTTGGGCGGTACGCAGCTACCTGGACAGCGTGCACGTCGAGGAGTGAGCCATGAGCCGCGGGCCGTTGCTGCTGGCGCTGCTGATGCTCGGTATGCCTGTGCAGGCCATTGAGCCAGGGCCGGACCCGGTACCGTCGGTGATGTGGGAGTTCTACCGTAAACAGTGGATCAAGGACGACCCCTATCTTTTTGATGCGCGGGTGCGTGTGATTGCCCCGCCATTTGCCGAGGACGCCCGCCAGGTGCCGCTGCAAATCGATGCGCGTGACGTGCCGGGTAAGGTTACGCGCATTATTGCCTGGGCAGAGCTCAACCCCTTGCCGACAATCGTCGACTTTAAACCGGGGCCTCATGTGTTGCCTTGGCTGGCGATCCGTATCCGTATTGAGCAGGCCACGGCCTTGCGCGCAGCCGTGCAGACCGAAGACGGTGTCTGGCATGTCGGCTCGACCCTGATCGATGCGGCGGGTGGCGGCTGTACGGCGCCCAGCGTGGTGCGCAGCCAACCTGACTGGGAGCAGCGCCTGGGCCAGGTACTGGGTGGCCGCTACCCGCGAGAGGGGTTCAGTCGCCTGCGCGTGCACGTTGCGCACCCCATGGACAATGGCCTGGTGGCGGGCACACCGGAGTTTTTCATCGAGCAGGCTGAACTGTTCGATGTCGCCGGCCACTCGTTGGCGACCCTGGTGTTGTACCCGGCGGTGAGTGAGAACCCCAGCCTTTCTTTCGATCTGCGCGATACCGGCCCGGTACGGCTACGCTTGCGCGACAACAACGGCAATCAATTCGATGCTGCCCTGGAGTGAGACCCACCCATGCGCTTGATAGTGCTATTGCTGGCTGCGTTCAGCCTGCCGAGCCTTGCCGATCTGGACTACCGGCTGATGCCGCGCCAGATCGCCACCGACACCTGGATGCTGGAGGGCAGCACCGAAAACTTCTCTCGCAGCAATGGTGCAAACATCGTCAACAGCGCGTTTATTGTCACAGAAGCCGGCGTCGTGGTGATCGACACGGGGCCGTCGCTGCGTTACGGCCAGGCCTTGCGCCAAGCCATCGCCCGTGTGACCGACAAGCCGGTCGTGCAGGTGCTGTTGACCCACCATCACCCCGACCATGCGCTGGGTAACCAGGCGTTTGCCGATGTGCCTGTCGGGGCCCTGGCCGGGACGGGGGTGCGGCTCAAGGAGCAGGGCGACGCCCTGGCCGAAAACATGTACCGGCTGGTGGGTGACTGGATGCGCGGCACTCAGGTGCGCTTGCCAGACCAGGTGCTTGAGCCCGGCCTGCAGGTGTTTGGCAGCCACCCTTTGCGTCTGTTGGCGCTCAGCGGCCACAGCGGTGCGGACCTTGCAGTATTCGATGAAAAGACCGGGGTGCTGTTCGCCGGTGATCTGTTGTTCTATCAACGCGCGCTGACCACACCGCATAGTCCGGGGCTGGACGTCTGGCTGCAGGACTTGCAGCAGTTGAAAGGCTTGCCCTGGACGCTGCTGGTACCTGGCCACGGTCCGCTGGCCAATGACTCGGCGCCCTTTGAACAGATGGTGGATTACCTGGGATGGCTCGATGGGCTGCTGCACGACAGCGCCCTGCAAGGGCTTGAGATGAACGAGGTATTGGCAACGCCGATCCCTGAGCGCTTTGCCGGGATCAGCCTGACCCAGTATGAGCTGACCCGAACCGTCAGCCATCTGTATCCGCAGTATGAACGTGACGTGTTGCGCCGGGTGGATCGCTGAGGTTTGGCCGCTATTACGCTGCGCTTGTAGCGCTGGCAAGCCAGCCTCTCACAGCAGAGGCTGGCTTTTGTAGCGGTCAGAGCGGGTAGTGCTTCAATTCCCGCGCAATCAGCATCCGCTGGATTTCGCTGGAGCCTTCATAGATCTGGGTAATCCGCGCATCGCGGTAGTAACGCTCAACCGGGTAGTCTTCCAGGTAGCCATAGCCGCCATGCACCTGAATCGCCTTGGAACATACTCGCTCGGCCATTTCCGAGGCGAACAGCTTGGCCTGGGAGGCTTCCGACAGGCACGGCAAGCCAGCGCTGCGCAGGCGCGCGGCGTGCAGGATAAGCAAGCGTGCAGCGTTGATCTGCAACTGCATGTCGGCCAGCAGGTTGGCGATGCTCTGGTGTTCGTTGATCGGCTTGCCGAACTGGATACGGTCGCGGGAGTAGGTCAGGGCCGCTTCAAACGCAGCGCGGGCGATGCCCAATGCCTGGGCAGCAATGCCGATACGCCCGCCTTCAAGGTTGGACAGCGCGATGGCCAGGCCTTTGCCGCGCTCGCCCAGCAGGTTGGCTGCAGGAATACGGCAGTTGTTCAATGTCACGGCGCAGGTGTCGGAGGCACGGATACCCATCTTGTGCTCGCTGCGATCGACGACAAAGCCTTCGTTGTCGGTAGGCACCAGGAAGGCTGAGAGGCCTTTCTTGCCCAACTCTGGATCGGTCACGGCAAAGACAATCGCCAGGCCAGCGCGGCGGGCATTGCTGACGAACTGCTTGGCACCGTTGATGACCCAGTGATCGCCTTGCAGCTCGGCACGGGTACGCAGGTTGTGGGCTTCCGAGCCGGCTTGTGGTTCGGTGAGGCAGAAGCAGCCGATGACCTTGCCCGTGGCCAGTGGCTCAAGCCAGGTCTGTTGTTGCTCGGCGCTGCCATAGGCCAGCAGCGGGCCGCAGCCGACCGAGTTGTGAATACTCATCAACGCGCCTGTGGCGCCGTCACCCACGGAAATCTCTTCAACCGCCAGGGCGTAGGCGACGTAGTCGGTGTAGCTGCCGCCCCATTGTTCCGGCACGACCATGCCGAGCAGGCCGAGTTCGCCCATCTTCGCGACCACACCATCGTCGATCCAGCCGGCTTTTTCCCAGGCTTGGGCGTGGGGGGCAATTTCGCCTCGGGCGAAGTCGCGCGCCATGTCGCGGATCATGATCTGTTCTTCAGTCAGTTCCAGGTCTTGCATGTGCGTACTCCGGCCCTCAGAGGCCTTCGAAGAATTGGTCGACGCGTTTGGATTCCAGTGCCGCCAGGGTCGGCGGGTTCCAGCGCGGTTGTTTGTCCTTGTCGATGATCAGCGCACGTACGCCTTCGATCAGGTCGCCGTGCTCGAACCATTGCCGGTCCAGATGCAGTTCCATTTTGAAGCAGTCTTCAAGGCTTAGCGTGCGACCCCGACGAAGCATCTGCAAGGTGACCGCCATGGCCAGCGGTGAGCGACTCTCGAGGATCTCTACGGTTTTCAAGGCCCACTCGCGGCTATCGGCGACGCTCACGCTGCGCAGTTGCTCGATGATGCTCGGCAGGTCGGGCTGGGCGAAGAAGTGGTCGATGGCAGGGCGCAGGCCTGCCATTGGCGGATTGTCCAGCGCCTGTGTGCCGAGCTTGGCCAGTACGCCTTGCAGGTCCTTGAGTGGGTTGGCACTCCAGTTCAGCTTGTCCAGGCGCTCGTCCAGCACGGCCAGCTGGTTGCTCTCGACGTACCAGTCGGCCAGCCCGCAATAGAGTGCATCGGCGGCCTGAACCTGCACGCCGCTGACCCCCAGGTAAATGCCCAGCTCGCCGGGGATGCGCGAGAGGAAGTAGCTGCCGCCGACATCCGGGAAGTAGCCGATGGCGGTTTCCGGCATGGCCAGGCGGCTGCGTTCGGTGACGATACGCAACTCGGCGCCTTGCGCCAGGCCCATGCCGCCGCCCAGTGTGAAACCGTCCATCAAGGCGAGGATCGGTTTGCGGTAATGGTGGATCGCCAGGTCAAGGGCATATTCCTCGACGAAGAAGTCCTTGTGCAGGCTGTCACCGGCTTTGTAGCTGTCGTAGAGCGAGCGGATGTCACCACCGGCGCAGAAGCCCTTCGGGCCTTCTCCACGCAGGACGACAGCACGTACCTGAGGATCGCTGCTCCAGGCCTTGAGGTGCTGGTGCAGGCTGCGCACCATTTCCAGTGTGATGGCATTGAGGCCGGCGGTGCGGTTGAGCGTCAGGTAACCGATATGGTTGCGGACCTCCGCCAGTACTTGGGTCGTGTCGACAGAGACCGGAGGGTGGGCTTGCGCGGTCATCGCTATCTCCCTGCTTTGTTATTGATTTTCCACATGAATTGTCACGCTGTGGATGAGCCTTCAAGGATTGCCGGATCGTAGCAGTGCAAATTTGCCGAATACAATCCGCAAAACTGCAGTCCTAATCTGCATTTTTGCATGGCGAACCACGCCTTATGCCTACAGTACTGGCACTTTAGCGTTGTGGCACCGCCGTACGCGGTACTAGTGCCCTTGGCCCACCGCCTGTCACGCCGGGCCAAAGCAGCAGCACTTTGCCTCCAATGCAGTGTAGGGCAGCCAGCGCAGGCTTCCGATAATCGCCTCCGACACCTGTCCCCCTGCTTGCGGAGAGCGCCATGCACAACAATAACAACGCCAATGCCCGTTTCCTGCCCTTGCTCGCCAGCGTCGCAGCCCTGGGCCTTAGCCCCTTGGCCGAGGCCGAAATCATGCTGTACGACAAGGACCAGACCACCTTCGCTACCGACGGCTACATCAACGCCTTCTACGTCAACAGCGATGTCGACCGTGCGGGTGAGCAGTACGATCGGCGCCAGTCACGGGTGAAGATGGGCTTTCTGCCCAACTACCTGGGTTTCAACATGACCCGTCAGGTCGATGACCTGAAGCTGGGCGGGCGTGCTTCGTTCTGGGTGACCATCAACGACAGTGAGACCAACGGCACTGACACGGCCATCGACGTCCGGCAGTTCTACGGTACCGTGGCCAACCCCGAGTGGGGCGAAGTGCTGATCGGCAAGGACTTCGGTCTGTTTGCCCGCTCCAACATCCTGCTCGACGAGTTGCTTGCCGGTTATGGCCAGGTCAGCGACACCCTGGGGCTGGTGGACGGTGGCGGGGTATCGTTCGGCAACATCGGCAGTGGCTATCCATACCCGTTCCCGACCTCGCAGATTACCTACCGCACGCCGCTGATGGACGGGCTGCGCGTGGCGGTGGGGATCATGGACCCGGTTGATACCAACGATGACAGCGATGTGGGCAAGGCCTATCAGGAAGCCCCGCGTACCGAGAGCGAGATTACCTATCAGTTCGACCTTGGTGGCGCGCAGATCTACAGTTGGCTCAACGGCTCCTACCAGACTTCGGAGAACACCGACAGTACGGTCGATACGGTGACCTCCAAAGGGCTCGGCTACGGTGTGCAGGCCAAAATGGGCAGCTTTTCGCTGACCGGCTCCGGCTTTACCGCCAAAGGGATCAATCCGTTTTTTACCAACAATGCCGGGGAAGCGACGCTGCGCGAGGTGGACAGCAAGGGTTACCTGATGCAGGGCTCGTACCGGTTCGGCAAGAACCGCGTGGCATTGTCCTATGGCAAGACCAACGACGATGGCAACGGTGCGGTCAATACCGGGGCGGATTACGAGACCCGAGGTGTCGCCTTGTTTCATGACATCAACGACAACCTCAAGCTGGTGGCCGAGTACAACCAGTTCGAGATCACCGGGCATGAGGGCGATGCCCAGAACGAAGACACCGATACCTTCGCGGTGGGGGCCGTGCTGACCTGGTGAGCTCCCATGCCTCTGGTTTCTGACAGGGCCTGCGCCTGACACCCACGGCACTACAACCAACGACACGCCAACCCAGTACCCAAGTAGCATTCGGCCTGTGCTGCACCGCTCGTACACTGCCGCCATGAGCTATCGCCCCACCCAGGAGGCCGTTATGCAGCAGTTTCAGGCCGAAGGTGTCATCAGCGCCATGTCACGGGCCGCAGCCGCCGACGAGGTGGCGCAGGACCTGGCTCGGCAACTGCTGCACCCGCATTTGGGGTTTGTGCTGTTTTTCTGCTCGGCCGAGTACGACCTGCCAGCCTTGGCCCAGGCGTTGGGGCAAAGCTTTGGCGGGATCCGTCTGGCCGGTTGTACCAGCGCCGGGGAGATCACCCCTGACGGCTACGGTCGCGGGTGTGTCACGGCGCTGGGTTTCGATCATCGGCAGTTTTCCATTGCCGCCGAACTGGTCGATCACATGCAGCATTTCAGCCTGATCGATGCTCAACACATGGTTGAGCGTCTGGTCAGTGGTTGTCGGGGCAACACCCTGGCGCCGATCAAGGGCCACAGCTTCGCCCTGACCTTGCTTGATGGCTTGTCCAGTCGTGAAGAAATGTTCCTCGCTGCCCTCAGTGCGGCACTGGGGGATATCCCGCATTTCGGTGGTTCGGCCGGCGACGACAACTACTTGCACCACACCCATGTCTATTTTGACGGCGCCTTCCACACGGGCGCGGCGGTGGTGCTGCTGGTCAATACCTGGCTGGATTTCGAGGTGTTCACCACCCATCACATCCAGCCACGTACAGAGAAGCTGGTTGTCACCCGGGCTGACCGCAACCTGCGCCGTGTGTATGAGCTCAATGCCGAACCTGCGGCATTGGAATATGCACAACTGATCGGTGTGCCGGTCGAGGCGATCAATCATCGGACCTTTGCTGCGCACCCGCTGGCCGTTCGGCTCAACGAGCGCTTCTACGTACGGGCCATTCAACAGGTTCACGATGACTTGAGCCTGAGTTTCTACTGCGCGGTGGAGAACGGCATCGTGCTCACCGCCATGCACCCCGGGCCGCTGATACCCAACCTGGAGCAGTTGTTCGAAGGGCTGCAGCAGCGCCTGGGGCCGCTGCTGTTGACCATCGGTTGCGACTGCTTCCTGCGTCGCCTGGAGCTTGAAGGCAGCGATGACTTTGTCGCCGTCAGTACATTCCTGCGCGAACGCCGAGTGCTTGGCTTCAACTCCTATGGAGAACAGTTCAATGGCATGCACATCAACCAGACCTTCACCGGTGTTGCCATTGGACGGCCCCGAGATTTGCGCAGCGGAGCAAATTGCCCAGCTCCAGCGGGCCAATCAAAAACTGGCCAGGATCAATGCGGCGCTGATTGAACGCCTGGAGTCGGGGGCTGCGCGTCCTGACGATTCCTACGCGGCATTCCAGCACTCGGTCGTCCTGGCCGAGCAGGTGCGCGAGCGTACCGATGCGTTGAACCAGGCAATGGCTGAACTCAAGGCCAGCAATCATTTGCTCAGCGACGCCCGATTGCGCGCCGAGACGGCCCATCAGCATCTGGTCGATGCGATTGAGAGCATCTCGGACGCGTTCGTGTTGTTCGATCAGGACCTGCGTATCGTGTTGTTCAATAGCCGGTTCAAGGCCTTTTGGGCCGGTAGCCGGATCCGCATCATCAGTGGCATGCGCCTGGCTGAGGTCAAGCGCCTGATGCACAGCACCGGCCTGTTCGCCGAGGCGTTGCGCGGCTCGGCTGAAGAACACGCGGTGTACCGCCTGCATAACGGGCGCTGGCTGCAGGTCAGCGAGCGCCCGACCCGTGACGGTGGGCGGGTGATGCTGTTCACCGATATCACCGAGGTCAAACTCAGTGAAACCCAGCGCCGTGAACAGGCGCTCGCACAGAAAACGCGGCTGTTGCAACGGGCCGTCGACAACCTCTCCCAAGGGGTGGCGATGGTCAGTGCCGACGGTGTTCTCGAATTGTGGAATCGACGCTTTCTCGAACTCAGCGGGCTGGCACCGATTGCCGCCCATCGCGACTTCGCCGAAGTGATCGGCGACAGCGAATTGGCCTTGCTGACCCCCTCCAGTCGCGATGCCAATGGCCGCGCCATCCGTGAGCTGGAGCAGCGCCTGTACGATGGGCGCATGTTGGAGATACGTACTCATCCATTGCCCGCAGGTGGGTTCGTCAACACCTTCACCGACATTACCGAGCGTTACCAGCATGCTGAAGCACTGAGCGAAAGCGAGCGCTGGATTCGCCTGATTACCGACCACGTACCGGCGCTCATTGCCTACCTCAATGCCGATCTGGTCTACGAGTTCACCAACAAGGTGTACGAGCAGTGGTATTGCTGGCCACGCGGCCTGATGCTTGGCCAGAGCCTGCGCGAGGCGCACAGCCCCGAGCACTGCCAGCGCCTGGAAAGCTACGTTGAGCGCGCGCTGGCGGGGGAGAGCGTGACCTTTGAGATGGCTGAAACCAACGTCAACGGCCAGGAACGCTACATGCTGCGCTCCTATGTCCCTAATCAGTTGGCCAGTGGTGAAGTGGTTGGTATCTTCGTACTGATTCGCGACATCACTGAGCGTCGGCGTACTGCAGAGGCCTTGCACCAGGCCTATCAACACCTCGAAGTGCGGGTGCGCGAACGCACCGCTGAGCTCACAAGCCTCAATCAGCAGCTGTTGCGCGAGATCGAGGAACGACGCACGGCCGAGGCGCGGCTGCGGGAGGCCAAGCAGGATGCCGATCGGGCCAACCTGTCCAAGACCAAGTTCCTCGCTGCCGTCAGCCATGACCTGCTGCAGCCGCTCAATGCCGCGCGATTGTTTACCAGCGCGTTGCAGGAGCAGCCCAGCAGCAGCCCGGCGCTGGTGCGCAATGTCAGCAACTCGCTGGATGATGTGGAGAACCTGCTCGGTACCCTGGTTGATATTTCCAAGCTCGATGCCGGGGTGATCAAGGCCGATGTCGCGCCTTTCGCGCTGAGTGACCTGCTCGATAACCTTGCGGCGGAATATGCCCACATTGCCGACACTGAAGGTTTACGGTTGGATTACGTACCGTGCAGCCTGAAAGTGCGCAGTGACATCCAGCTGTTGGCGCGCATCCTGCGCAACCTGCTCAGCAACGCCATCCGCTATACCCCCCGAGGCCGTGTGTTGCTGGGCTGTCGTCGGCGCGGTAAGCGGTTGTTGATTGAGGTTTGGGATACCGGTATCGGTATTGCTGCCGACAAGCGCGGAGAGATCTTCCAGGAGTTCAAGCGCGGTGATGTTCAGCGCCCGGATCAGGATCGCGGTTTGGGGCTGGGGTTGGCCATCGTGGAAAAAATCGCCGGCATTCTTGGGCACCGGATCGCGGTACGCTCGACCCCGGGCAAAGGCTCTGTGTTCTCCATTGAAGTGCCGCGCAGCAAGCGCGGGCCTCGCAGTCGCATCGTAGCGCCACCGCTGGAGCCGTTTGTGGAACGCCTGCAGGGCGCGCGCATCTGGGTGTTGGACAATGACGCGGCGATCTGCGCGGGGATGCGCACCTTGCTTGAACAATGGGGGTGCGAAGTGGTGACCGCGCTGAGCGAAGCAGACCTGGCTCGCCAAGTGGCCACCGACCATGCCGGTGCCGACCTGTTGATTGCCGATTACCACCTGGATAACGACCGCAATGGTGTTGACGCCGTGGCGGCGATCAACGCCCGGCGGGCGACACCCTTGCCCGCCTTGATGATCACCGCCAACTACAGCAACGAACTCAAGCAGCAAGTGCGGGCCTTGGGGCACAGCTTGCTGAACAAACCGGTGCGGCCGATGAAGCTCAAGGCTGCCATCAGCCACCTTCTGGGCCCGGTACTTAGCGCGGCAGACGTCCGCTGACGAAGTGGCTGACATCGTTGTAGCCATGGGTTGAGGCATGGCCCGGGGTCACCAGCGCGTCGATGAAGGCTTCGTCTTCGGCGTTGATCTCGACCGACAGGGCGCCGCTGTAGGTGTCCCATTGGGCCTCGGTGCGCGGGCCAACGATGGCTGAACTGATCAGTCGATTGTTGAGCACCCAGGCAATGGCGAACTCGACCATGCCAACGCCTTTGGTTTCGGTGTAGGCGTGGATCTTCTGGGCGATTTCCAGCGACTCGGCTCGCCATTCCGTTTCCAGGATACGTTTGTCCTGGCGTCCGGCCCGGCTGTTGGCGTCAGGGGTGGCATTGGGCGCGTACTTGCCGCTGAGGACGCCACGGGCCAGTGGGCTGAAGGGGACGATGCCCAAGCCATGATGGGCGGCGGCGGTGAACTGCTCAGGTTCGGCCTGACGGTTGACGATGTTGTACAACGGCTGACTGACCACGGGTTTTGCAACACCCATGCGCTCGGCCAGGTTGACGATCTCGGCAATGCGCCAGCCGCGAAAATTCGACACACCCCAATGGCGGATCTTGCCCTGGCGCAGCAGGTCGCCGATGGCGGATACGGTGACCTCCAGCGGGGTGCCATGGTCTTCGCGGTGCAGGTAGTAGATGTCCAGATAGTCTGTGCCCAGGCGTGTCAGGCTGGCTTCGATGGCATTGAAAATATGCTTGCGGCTCAGCCCGCTGCGGTTGGGAACGCCATCCACGGGGCCGAAGCCCACCTTGGAGGCCAGCACCCAATCCTGACGATGGCGGGCGATGGCTTCGCCGACAATTTCTTCGGAGCGGCCGCCGTTGTAGACGTCAGCGGTATCGATGAAGTTGATGCCCTGGTCCCAGGCCTTGTCGATGATACGCAGCGAGTCTTCGGCGCTGGTCTGTTCGCCGAACATCATGCTGCCCAGGGTCAGCGCGGACACTTGCAGGCCGCTTTGGCCCAATGGACGGTAGATCATGATTGAAACCCCCTGTGCGTTTTGGATCCCATCTGTTTTACACAGATCTGTGAGGGATTAAAAGCATTGCTTGCAGGCCCCAGAAAGACACGTCGTGTGCGGCAGATGACGCAGTTCGGCGTGTTGATCATCGTCCTGTCGAATTGCAAATCCTTCTACGCCGGTTCGACCTCGGCCTCTATTGTTTGAAAGCCCCGCAGATCAACGTCTGCGGGGCTTTTCGTTGCGGGCCGGAGAACCGATAGTTCCAAAGCTATCTCATTGTGAGGGCTCCATCCAAAGGCGGGTGGCGGCCGTAAGCCTTATCCATTGGAAACCATGCGGCACATCCACCTGCTGCAAGACGGGTTTTCGCTGAGCACCCCGGCCATGGTAGAAGCGACAGGTTCTCGGCCTCTTGTGTCGTGTGCTCCATATCGCCTATGAACGCAGGGTATATTGATTTTTATAATTTGTATTCATGAGGCTCCATAAGTCATGCGTATTGATTTTTCTATTTTTGGTTTGTATTTGGCCATTATTGGTTCATCGATGTTTTATGCGTTGTTCGTTGTGTGGGGCGTGACGGCAATAGTTCCGATTGAGGGTCATTACTATTGGGGTGTTGTTGGAGTTGTTTTTCTTATTATTGCTGCCTGCAGCTTACGTTTTTATGTTCCAAGGTTGCGTAATCTGTGGTAGTTAACGGCCCTGTTTTTCGCATGCTGGTGCATAACTCAACGAATTCATCCTGAAGACTGTACGTCATTTGTCCTGCATGTTGGCGGCATAACTCCACCAAAAAGCAAGGCTTTATATGAACCGTCATGTTCGGCCGTTACCTGCGTCTACCCGGAAAGGTCGACCTGAACTCCGCTCTCGGGAATAGCTCCCGCTGCCCCTCTGGCAACAGCGACTACACTGGCGAAAACACCATCTGCGGTGGTCGTCTGTGTCGAGGGGGCTGAGAGCGTATGCGTAGTCGGGCGCTGGTAGGGATACTTTTGTGGTGCTGCTGGCTGATGCCAGCCTTGGGTGTTGCCGCCGACGCGCCAACAGAGCCACCGCCCAGCGCTGAGTTGAAGATCGCCAACCGCACGATTACGGTCTTTCGGGCATCGTTGCTTGGCGAAGTGCCGGAACTGCGGGTGAAGCACGCCACGGCAGTAATCAATGAGGCACTCGACAGCGCAGACTCGCTTGAGGTCAGCGTTGATCCGATGTTGAACAGCTATCTGGTGCTGATAGGGCCCAGGCGGGCTTTCATCATCTCTCCCAAGGACGTTGATGAACTGCAGTTCGAGTCGGTGATGCAAGCGGCACAGGGTGCTGCGGAGAATTTGCGTCTGGTCGTTGCTGAAACCCGGGAAGCGCGAAGTGTGCAGCAAATGCTCCGGGCTGCGCTGGCCTCTGCGCTGGCCTCTCTGCTGCTGTTTGGTCTGTTGTGGTTGATCTTTTTCATTCGCCGCAGGTTGCTTGCGGTACTGCCGGCATTGATGAAACGGCATGCGCTGTCGTTGAAGATTGGCCAGATGCCGCTGATCGACGCCAGTTACCTGTACCCCTTGATTAGCCGTGTCTTGTGGTTCGTGCGTTGGGTGCTGGTGGTGTTGCTCACGTACCAGTGGTTGGGCTTTGTGCTTTCACGCTTTCCGTATACGCGCCCTTGGGGTGAGAGCCTGAACAACTACTTGCTCAGCGTTGCCCAGTCATTGTTCGAGAGCATGATCGACGCTGTGCCTCGGCTGGGTGTTGTGCTGGCGATTTTCCTCATTGCTCGGGGCTTCAGTGGCTTTAGCAAAAGCGTGCTGCGGCGTATCGCCATGGCGGGTGTTTTCGGTTGGCTCAACGAAGAAACCCTGCAACCCACCACGCGCCTGACCTCGCTGGCCATCTGGCTGTTTGCTCTGGCAATGGCCTACCCGTACCTGCCGGGCGCTCATACGGAAGCCTTCAAGGGCCTGTCGGTACTGATCGGCCTGATGATCTCGCTGGGCGCCAGCAGTGTGGTCGGGCAGGCGGCGGCCGGGTTGATACTGACCTACACGCGTACATTGCGCCCAGGCGAGTTTGTGCGTATCGGTGAGCATGAAGGCACCGTGACGGAGCTTGGGATGTTTACGACTCGCATTCGTACCGGGCTTGGAGAAGTGCTGACCCTGCCCAATTCGATGATCACCAATGCGGTGACCAAGAATTACTCGCGCACCGTGCAAGGAGCTGGTTATGTCGTCGACACCACTGTCACCATTGGCTACGACACGCCTTGGCGGCAGGTGGAAGCGATGTTGTTGGAAGCTGCTCGGCGTACCACGGGCGTACTCGAACAGCCTCCACCGCAGGTGTTCCAGACGGCGCTGTCGGACTTCTACCCCGAGTACCGGTTAGTGGCGCAAGCCATTCCGAGCCAACCCCGTCCGCGTGCGGAGTTGTTGACCCTGCTGCATGCCAATATCCAGGACGTGTTCAATGAGTACGGCGTGCAGATCATGTCGCCGCACTATCTGGGCGACCCGCCCGAGGCGAAGTGGGTGCCCAGAGACAAATGGTACAGTCCGCCCGCCGATCCGGACGGTGATCACCGGGCACCTTAGGCTCGCTGCTTCAGGGGGCGACTTGCGCTGTGGGTGCCAGGTAGATCAACCGACTAGGGCAGGGCTCAGAGACCGTCTTTGTCCAGGTTATCCAGGTTGATCGGATCCCCTGGCTTGATACCCAGTTTGTCGCGAATATCCTTGAACATCGCGTCGTATTCGCTGTGATTGCGCATGATTGGGCTGGCATTGGGTGGTACGCCATTTTTGACCGCATGCTTGGCAATCAGGCTGGCAAAGTTGTGCGCGGTATCTCGGTGCATGTCGAACTCTTCGGAAAAAGCACGACCATTGACCTCCCCGGACATCGTGAAGTGCATCAGCATGCCTTCTTGGGGAACCTGACGGACCTCATAGAACACCTCAATGTCGAACGTTGGAACGCCAGGGATATTCGGGTTGTTAGGGAAGGTCTGAAGTACCCACCGATTTTTGAGGCCCTCGCTGCTTGAGGTTCAAAAAATCCAAGTCGGCCGAAAAACAGACCCT
>NZ_PJQQ01000051.1:0-29694 GCF_002858665.1 Pseudomonas sp. FFUP_PS_473 | reverse complement strand
GCGGCATCTCGTTCAATTTCGGAATTAGCGCGCTCCGATTTTTTAACTAGCTGTTGCACTTGCTCCTTGAGGCCGCCCTTTCACCCAGTAACGGAAGTGGAGAGTCGTTGGTTTTTTACAATATGGATGCTGGTATTCAAACGACGATTACCAATAAACCCATGTCCTCCACACCCCATAAGGCATGGCCATGCACAGACCCACAGTAATAAAAACGATGAATAAAAAAACCCGGCCAAGGCCGGGTTTTTTTCAAACGAGGAGAATGCTTAAATCAGCGAACGCCCCTTGTTTGCGGCAATGCGCATGCGCAAGGCGTTCAGCTTGATGAAGCCCGCTGCATCGGCCTGGTTGTAAGCACCGCCATCTTCCTCGAAGGTAGCAATGTTGGCGTCGAACAGCGAGTCATCAGACTTGCGACCTGTCACGATCACGTTGCCCTTGTACAGCTTCAGACGTACAACACCGTTCACGTTCACCTGCGAAGCGTCGATCATTTGCTGCAGCATCAGACGCTCTGGGCTCCACCAGTAACCGGTGTAGATCAGGCTGGCGTACTTCGGCATCAGCTCATCTTTCAAGTGAGCGACTTCACGGTCGAGGGTGATCGACTCGATGGCGCGGTGTGCACGCAGCATGATGGTGCCGCCCGGGGTTTCGTAGCACCCACGAGACTTCATGCCGACATAGCGGTTTTCGACGATATCCAGACGCCCGATGCCGTTCTCGCCGCCGATGCGGTTGAGGGTTGCCAGCACGGTAGCGGGGGTCATTTCCACGCCGTCGATAGCAACGATGTCACCGTTGCGGTAGGTCAGTTCGATGTAGGTCGGTACGTCCGGCGCGTTTTCCGGCGACTTGGTCCAACGCCACATGTCTTCTTCGTGCTCGGTCCAGGTATCCTCAAGCACACCGCCCTCATAGGAGATATGCAGCAGGTTGGCGTCCATCGAGTACGGCGACTTCTTCTTGCCGTGACGCTCGATTGGAATCGCGTGCTTCTCGGCATAGTCCATCAGCTTTTCACGCGAGAGCAGGTCCCACTCGCGCCATGGCGCAATAACCTTCACGCCTGGCTTGAGCGCGTAGGCACCCAGCTCGAAACGTACCTGGTCGTTGCCCTTGCCGGTCGCGCCATGAGAAATGGCATCGGCGCCGGTTTCGTTGGCGATTTCGATCAGACGCTTGGCAATCAGCGGACGAGCGATGGAGGTACCCAGCAGGTACTCACCTTCGTAAACGGTGTTGGCGCGGAACATCGGGAACACGAAGTCACGCACAAACTCTTCGCGCAGGTCGTCGATGTAGATCTCTTTGACACCCATGGCCTGAGCCTTGGCGCGGGCCGGTTCGACCTCCTCGCCCTGCCCCAGGTCGGCGGTGAAGGTCACCACTTCGCAGTTATAGGTATCTTGCAGCCACTTGAGAATTACCGAAGTATCAAGGCCGCCGGAATACGCCAGTACGACCTTTTTTACGTCCGCCATGCCATCACTCCACGGGGTTGTACGGAAAACCGATGATTCTACCGGTCTTACCGCAACATTTACAGTGGGGCGACAGCTTGTGACGACAAAGCGACAGGAACGGTCGAGGGCGCGACGGACGGTCGCCCCTCAACCTCAGGACTTAACGGCCGGCTTGGCAACAGAGGTGTTGGCTGCAGGCACTTGGCCCGGTGCTGTCGACGCCGCATCAGGTGCCTTGCCAAGCGGCTTTTCGCTGGCGGCTTCTACCGGCTTTTCAACGGGCGCCACACGGTCCAACTGAATGTTCACGCGGCGATTGCGCGAGCGGTTGGCCGGGCTGTTGTTCGGTGCAAGTGGATACCGCTCACCATGGAAACGCAGCGTGATCTGCTCTTCTGCAATACCGTGGCTTTTAAGATAATCCATGACGGCCAGCGCACGCCGACGTGACAGGTCACGGTTGGTCAGGCGATTGCCACTGTTGTCCGAGTGGCCATCAAGCTCAATATGATTGACCGTAGGATCAGCCTTGAGGAAGTCGAGGATGATGTCCAGTCGCGCTTGGGCATTGGCATCCAGGTCGATACCGCCACCCGGGAAGTCGACCCGGGTCTGACGCACCTGGTCGTAGTTCATCGGCAACAACTTGGCCGCACAGACCTGGTAGTCACCGTAGGCCTGGCCAAACTTGACCGGCAACACGCGCACTTCCATCGCCCGCCCCGCCTCACCCGCATAATTGCGGACCACGGTACTGCGGCCGTCCAGCAAGCCATTGATCAAACGGCTGGCCTGGCCTTGCGTGCTGTTGAACAGCACACCGTTACGGGCCATGCGCACAGTGCCCAGGTTGATATCGCCACGCCCGGGCTGCCACGGCGCGGCGGCGGCCAGCAAGGTTGCCGAACCTGTCCCCAGTACATTGCTGTTCGAACGCAACTGGAAGGTCGGCTGTTCGCCCGCGCGACGCACGAACTCACCGGAGCCGAAATTGGCAATCGGCTGGATCAATCGGCACTCGAACTGATCACCCTCGACCTTCCACTCGACGCTTTCCAGACGCGTCTGGAAAGTAAGTGCCATGGCAGGCAGGCTGGCAAACATGCTGAGCAGGGCTAGATAATGCTGGCGCACGGGCGGCTCCACAAATTTTTCACGGCATACCTGCAAGGTATCGGTAGGCCCTGGCAAAACTTGATAGCGAGTGCTCGGCCCCGGCTTTTCCGGTAGCATTCACCTTGAGTTCGACCCGCCTGGAATCCCCAATGTCCGACCGCCTGACCCTCCTGCGTCCTGACGACTGGCATATCCATCTTCGTGATGGTGCCGTCCTGCCCCACACCGTTGGCGATGTGGCGCGCACCTTTGCCCGCGCGATCATCATGCCAAACCTGGTACCACCAGTGCGCAACGCCGCCGAAGCCGGCGCCTATCGCGAGCGTATCCTCGCGGCCCGTCCGGCTGGTAGCCGCTTCGAGCCGTTGATGGTCCTGTACCTCACCGACCGTACCCAACCCGAGGAAATCCGCGCGGCCAAAGCCAGCGGTTTCGTCCACGCCGCCAAGCTTTATCCAGCGGGTGCGACCACCAACTCGGACTCGGGTGTCACCAGCATCGACAACATCTTCCCGGTGCTCGAGTCCATGGCTGAAGTCGGCATGCCGCTACTGGTACACGGTGAAGTAACGCGTAGCGAGGTCGACGTCTTCGACCGCGAGAAGCAGTTCATCGACGAACACATGCGCCGCGTAGTCGAGCGTTTCCCGACGCTTAAAGTGGTCTTCGAACACATTACAACGGCCGATGCCGTGCAGTTCGTGACAGAAGCACCGGCCAACGTCGGGGCAACCATTACTGCTCAGCACCTGCTGTACAACCGCAACCACATGCTGGTCGGTGGCATTCGCCCGCACTACTACTGCCTGCCTATCCTCAAGCGCAATACGCACCAGGTCGCCCTGCTCGATGCCGCTACCAGCGGCAACAGCAAGTTCTTCCTGGGCACCGACTCGGCGCCGCATGCCCGTCACGCCAAGGAAGCCGCCTGCGGTTGTGCCGGCTGCTACACCGCCTACGCCGCTATCGAGCTGTATGCCGAAGCATTCGAGCAGCGCAATGCGCTGGACAAACTCGAAGGTTTCGCCAGCCTGCATGGCCCTGCGTTCTACGGCCTGCCGGCCAATACCGACACTATTACCCTGGTCCGCGAAAGCTGGACCGCCCCGGATAGCCTGCCATTCGGCGAGCACACCGTGGTACCGCTGCGCGCCGGTGAACAACTGCGCTGGCGCCTGCTGGAGACAAATGCGTGAGTGATGATCACTTCGACCTCGACCAGGAAGGTCATAGCGGCGGCCCGCGTCACCCGATGGCCGAACGCTTTCGTGGTTACCTGCCAGTAGTAGTGGATGTCGAGACGGGCGGTTTCAACTGCGCAACCGACGCCTTGCTGGAAATTGCCGCCGTGACCATCGGCATGGATGAGAAAGGTTTCCTGTTCCCCGAGCACACCTATTTCTTCCGTGTCGAACCGTTTGAAGGCGCCAATATTGAACAGGCCGCACTGGAGTTCACCGGCATCAAGCTGGACCATCCGCTACGCATGGCTGTTAGCGAGGAGGCCGCGCTAACCGACATTTTCCGTGGTGTGCGCAAGGCCTTGAAGGCCAATGGCTGCAAGCGGGCAATTCTGGTCGGCCACAACAGCAGTTTCGACCTGGGCTTCCTCAATGCCGCGGTAGCCCGGAACGATATGAAGCGCAACCCGTTTCATCCGTTCTCCAGCTTCGACACGGCTACCCTGGCGGGCCTGGCCTATGGCCAGACCGTACTGGCCAGGGCCTGTCAAAGTGCCGACATCGACTTTGACGGACGTGAAGCACATTCGGCTCGCTATGACACCGAAAAAACCGCCGAGCTGTTCTGCGGTATCGTCAACCGCTGGAAACAAATGGGCGGCTGGCAAGACTTCGACGACTGAAGTCGACAGCCACGCATAAAAAAACCGGCCACTGGGGCCGGTTTTTTTATGCGTGGTGCTTACAGCTTGCCAGCATTCTCGCTCAGGTAAGCAGCAACGCCTTCTGGCGAAGCGGTCATGCCCTTGTCGCCTTTTTTCCAGTTGGCAGGGCAGACTTCGCCGTGCTCTTCGTGGAATTGCAGGGCGTCGACCAGACGCAGCAGCTCGTCCATGTTACGGCCCAGCGGCAGGTCGTTGACGATTTGCGAACGGACCACACCGTTGGTGTCGATCAGGAACGCGCCACGGAAGGCTACGCCACCTTCGGACTCAACGTCATAGGCCTTGCAGATCTCGTGGGAGATGTCAGCGGCCAGGGTGTATTTGACCGGGCCGATACCGCCGTTGTTGACGGGGGTATTACGCCAGGCATTGTGGGTGAAATGCGAGTCGATCGAAACACCGATGACTTCGACGTTACGCGCCTGGAAGTCAGGAATACGGTGGTCCAGGGCGATCAGCTCGGACGGGCAGACGAAAGTGAAGTCCAGTGGGTAGAAGAACACCAGGCCGTACTTGCCCTTGATGGCCGAAGCCAGGTTGAAGCTGTCGACGATCTCGCCATTGCCGAGTACGGCTGGAACCGTGAAATCCGGGGCTTTTTTGCCTACGAGCACGCTCATTCGATATCTCCTGATGTAGTGGAATGGTATGCACAGCAGGGCACATGGCCCACCTGGCATCGCATGGACTGACCATCATACACCGCCCAACGTGTACCGCCGAATTTAAGGGCGGTCACTGACCAGGCTGCCGTCCGTCGCGGCGAACGGGATCACTCAACAAAGTGCTTTGACAAGCATTCTCATTAACATTAAGATCCTCCGCATTGAGCCTTTAGCCACGATGGTCTCCTCTATGTATGTGTGTCTTTGTGTTGGTGTTACCGACGGACAGATCCGCGATGCAATCTACGACGGCTGCTGTAGCTACCGTGACGTACGCGAAGCGACCAATGTGGGCACTCAGTGCGGCAAATGCGCCTGCCTGGCTAAACAAGTCGTACGCGAAACCCTGACCGAGCTGCAAGTGAGCCAGGCTGCACTGCCTTATCCGGTAGAATTTACTGCAGCATAATTCAGACTTTCCAAGAACCGGACCCAGCGTCCGGTTTTTTTATGCCTGCAATTCAAGTGCTTAGGACTAAGACGCGGAACAAAAACATTCTTATTCCTATTAGTTTCTATTTATTATTCAAGAACTTAGGTTTGACAGCAAAAGTTGCCCGGCTCACACTCAGGGCTATTGAGCTCACCTACAGGGCAGGACCCCATCATGAAAGGCGACGTTAGCGTCATCCAGCATCTCAACAAGATCCTCGGAAACGAGCTGGTCGCAATCAACCAATACTTCCTGCATGCCCGTATGTATGAAGACTGGGGCCTGGATAAGCTCGGCAAGCACGAGTACAAAGAATCCATCGATGAAATGAAACACGCTGACAAACTGATCAAGCGGATTCTGTTCCTCGAAGGCATCCCGAACGTGCAGGACCTTGGCAAACTGTTCATTGGTGAGCACACCAAGGAAATGCTCCAGTGCGACCTGAAAATCGAGCAGACAGGTCTAGCCGATCTCAAGGCCGCGATTGCCCACTGCGAAACGGTTGGCGACTTCGGTAGCCGCGAGCTGCTGGAAGACATCCTCGAAGCCGAGGAAGAGCACATCGACTGGCTGGAAACCCAACTGAGCCTGATCGACAAGGTCGGCCTGGAAAACTACCTGCAGTCGCAGATGGGCGAGTAAGCCCGTCTTTCTCGCAGCTAACAAAAAGCCCCGCAATGCGGGGCTTTTTGTTAGCTGACAAGAATCAGGCTTCGGCAGCCTTGGCCTTGGCAGCCGCTTCCTTGATCAGCGTCTGCAGTTCGCCGTTGGCAAACATCTCGGTCATGATGTCACTGCCGCCGACCAGCTCACCGGCCACCCACAATTGTGGGAAGGTTGGCCAGTTGGCGTACTTCGGCAGGTTGGCGCGAATTTCCGGGTTTTGCAGGATGTCCACGTAAGCGAACTTCTCGCCGCAACCCATTACAGCTTGCGCCGCTTTGGCGGAGAAGCCGCACTGCGGGGCATTGGGCGAGCCTTTCATGTAAAGCAGAATGGTGTTGTTGGCAATCTGCTCTTTGATTGTTTCGATGATATCCATGGAGCACCTCGGCTGAACTTTCCGACGCGGTTGTCGGCACGGTGACGCATTGTATCGGAAAGCCGAGCGTGGCGCGCGGCCTTGCCAACATCCCCCTTAGCCCACCGTCCAGGGGCAAATTTAGCGCAACTGGAGCCGTCCGGAGGGCCACGCTTGAGTGAGCAGATACCTTGCGCCGGATATGCGAATGAGCACGTAGCCGGTGCGGTGATGCACTCAACAGCGTGAGCAGCGTTTGCCAAGCCGCTGGCAGGCAGTGTAAAACCTTGTGGCGTACACAAAAAAGCTGTTCCCCATTGGGTTATCGCAGATTCGGCAGTGCCGATGTTGCAGCCCCTCTTGGTAAGACGCGACATTTAATTATAGTATTGCGTCTCCCCCTAATTTCGTCGCCACGTGCGGCTTTCGCCGCAGGTCTCACCCGTTTTTCCAAAAACCGGCTTTAGATGATCTGCGGTCTGTTGCAAAAAGGTAGTCAATGATGAACGCAAGGCACTTTCTCTCCCTGATGGACTGCACCCCCGACGAACTGCTCGGTGTGCTCCGTCGTGGCATCGAGCTGAAGGACCTGCGTAACCGAGGCGTGTTGTTCGAACCCCTGAAGAACCGCGTACTGGGGATGATCTTCGAGAAGTCTTCGACCCGCACCCGCCTGTCATTCGAGGCTGGCATGATCCAGCTCGGCGGCCAAGCCATCTTCCTCTCGCCGCGCGACACCCAGCTGGGTCGCGGTGAGCCGATCAGCGACTGCGCCATCGTCATGTCGCGCATGCTGGATGCGGTGATGATCCGTACCTTCGCCCACAGCACGCTGACCGAGTTCGCCGCCAACTCGCGGGTACCGGTGATCAACGGCCTGTCCGATGACCTGCACCCTTGCCAACTGCTGGCCGACATGCAGACATTCCTCGAACACCGCGGCTCGATCCAGGGCAAAACCGTGGCCTGGATCGGCGACGGCAACAACATGTGCAACAGCTATATAGAAGCCGCCATCCAGTTCGACTTCCAATTGCGCATCGCCTGCCCGGAAGACTACGAGCCGAATCCTCAATTCGTCGCCCAGGCCGGCGACCGCGTCACGATCGTCCGCGATCCGAAAGAGGCTGTGCGGGGCGCCCATCTGGTGAGCACCGATGTCTGGACTTCCATGGGGCAGGAGGAGGAAACTGCACGGCGTCTGAAGACGTTCGCACCTTACCAGGTAACGCGCGAGCTGCTCGACCTCGCTGCCCCCGATGTGTTGTTCATGCATTGCCTGCCTGCTCACCGCGGCGAGGAAATCAGCATGGACCTTCTCGACGACCCACGCTCGGTCGCTTGGGACCAGGCGGAAAACCGTCTGCACGCACAGAAGGCGCTTCTTGAATTCCTTGTTGAACCGGCTTACCACCACGCATGAGTCAACCTTTACTGCTCAACCTTCGCAACCTGGCCTGTGGGTACCAAGGCCAGCGCGTTGTCCAGAACCTCAACCTGCACCTGAACGCCGGCGATATCGGTTGTTTGCTCGGCTCTTCCGGGTGCGGAAAAACCACCACGCTACGCGCCATCGCCGGCTTTGAGCCCGTGCATGAGGGCGAGATACAGCTGGCAGGCGAAGTCATCTCCAAAGCAGGGTTCACCCTCGCACCAGAAAAGCGCCGAATCGGCATGGTGTTCCAGGACTATGCACTGTTCCCTCACCTCACCGTGGCGCAGAACATTGCATTCGGCATTGGCAAACACCCACAACAGCAACACGTGGTCGAGGAAATGCTCGAGCTGGTCAAGCTCGGTGGCCTTGGCCAACGCTACCCTCATGAGCTTTCTGGTGGCCAACAGCAACGGGTTGCACTGGCCCGCGCCTTGGCGCCCGAGCCACAACTGCTGCTGCTTGACGAGCCGTTTTCGAACCTTGATGTCGAACTGCGTCGACGCCTCAGCCATGAAGTGCGTGACATTCTAAAGAGCCGTGGTACCAGCGCGATCCTGGTTACCCACGATCAGGAAGAAGCCTTTGCGGTCAGCGACCATGTCGGTGTGTTCAAGGAAGGTCGACTGGAACAGTGGGATACGCCCTACAACCTGTACCATGAGCCCCTGACCCCCTTCGTGGCCAGCTTCATTGGCCAGGGCTACTTCATTCGCGGTCAACTGACCAGCCCGGAGTCCGTACAGACCGAACTCGGCGAGCTCTGCGGAAATCGCGCCTACACCATGGCCATTGGCAGCGCAGTGGATGTACTGCTGCGGCCAGACGATATCGTCTATGCACCTGACAGCGAGCTCAAGGCTCGCATTGTCGGCAAGAGCTTCCTCGGCGCGTCCACGCTGTATCGCCTGCAACTGGCAACCGGCAGCCAGCTCGAAGCGATATTCCCCAGCCACATCGACCATTTGCCTGGCAGCGAAGTCGGTATCGTGGTTGCGGCAGACCACTTGGTGCTGTTTCCGGCACCCGGCAGCGTTGCCGCACAACTCCAGCCAGGCGACAACGGCGTGCGTCGTTACAGCCCGGCCGCTTGATAGCCAGGGGCGGGCTTGCCCGCCCCACACGCCTTATCGATCCACACAGCAGCTATCAGTCGCGGGCGATCTCGGCAAAGCTTGCCTGCGTGTGGGTCGCCAATACGTCAGCCGCCAACTCAACCTCAAGGCCACGCCGCCCGGCACTGACAAAAATCGTCGGCAGCGGCTGTGCAGACTGATCAATGAACGTGCGCAAGCGCTTCTTCTGCCCCAGCGGGCTGATGCCCCCCAACAGATAACCCGTGGCACGCTGAGCGGCCGCGGGGTCGGCCATCTCGCACTTCTTCACCCCGGCAGCATGGGCCAGGGCCTTGAGGTCCAGGGAACCTGCCACCGGCACCACCGCCACCAGCAACTCGCCCTTTTCACTGCAGGCCAATAGCGTCTTGAACACCCGCGCGGGCTCCAGCCCCAACTTCTCCGCAGCCTCCAGCCCATAAGAAGCCGCTTTGGGGTCATGTTCGTAACTGTGTACGCGATGTTCGGCACGAACCTTTTTCAATAGATCGAGAGCGGGGGTCATGCGGACTCCTGGCAGGCCGTAAAGACAAATTTCGTCGGCTACTTTAGGACAAAACCCACAGAGCAGCTACACAGGGGGCTACATCACGTCCAAGCACAGCCCTTGCAGCGTCCAGCACCATCCTGCAAACCAATAGTCAGATTGTGAATGGCCGTTCACTTTCGACCTTTGACATAAGCGTTTCTTGTCTATATTTTTTCGATTTTGAATATAAGCCAACACCCCCAAAGCCCCTTCCAGCAGAAATTGGGGAATTTCTGCCGGAGCATGTCGAGCGCCAAAGCGCCTCACAACAACAAGAACCGAGGTAACGAATGACCATTGCCCAGCAACAACCGACACTTTCCAGCCAGTGCATGGCCGAGTTCCTGGGAACAGCCTTGTTCATATTTTTTGGCACGGGATGCGTTGCAGCGCTCAAGGTCGCCGGCGCCAGCTTCGGATTGTGGGAGATCAGCATCATCTGGGGCATTGGCGTGAGCATGGCGATCTACCTGACCGCCGGCATCTCCGGCGCTCACCTCAACCCTGCGGTCAGCATTGCCCTGTGCCTGTTCGCAGGTTTTGAAAAACACAAACTGGCGTTCTACATCGTCGCCCAGATCGCCGGTGCTTTCTGCGGCGCTGCGCTGGTGTACACGCTCTACAGCACGCTGTTCTTCGATTACGAACAAACCCATCAGATGCTGCGCGGCACCCAAGGCAGCCTTGAGCTGGCCGCCGTGTTCTCGACCTATCCGCACCCGGCGCTCTCTACCGGCCAGGCTTTCCTGGTTGAGGTGATCATTACCGCCATCCTGATGGCGGTGATCATGGCCCTTACTGACGACAACAACGGCTTGCCACGCGGCGCGCTGGCACCCGTACTGATCGGCCTGCTGATCGCAGTGATCGGCAGCGCGATGGGCCCGCTGACCGGTTTTGCGATGAACCCCGCACGCGATTTCGGGCCTAAACTGATGACCTACCTTACGGGCTGGGGACCAATCGCCTTCACCGGTGGCCGTGAGGTGCCCTATTTTCTGATCCCGGTAATTGCGCCGATCATAGGGGCAAGCCTTGGTGCCGCCCTGTACCGCGGCGTGTTCGCCCGCAACCTGCCCTCTGCAGCGAACATGACCGTCCAGACCGACGACAACCCTCAGGGCAAGACCCAGGCATCCTGATGCCGGGCCAGCGGGCCAACGCCCGCCCTACCCTGACTCCACCTTATTTAGTGCAAGGCCAACGACATGACAGACACCCATAACAAGAACTACATCATTGCCCTGGACCAGGGCACGACCAGTTCGCGGGCCATCATTTTCGACCGGGACGCCAACGTGGTCGGCACCTCGCAGCGCGAGTTCGCACAGCACTACCCTCAGGCTGGCTGGGTCGAGCACGACCCCATGGAGATCTTCGCCACCCAGAGCGCAACCATGGTCGAGGCGCTGGCCCAGGCAGGCCTGAGCCATGATCAAGTGGCGGCCATCGGCATCACCAACCAGCGCGAAACCACCGTGGTCTGGGACAAGGAAACCGGTCGGCCGATCTACAACGCCATCGTCTGGCAGTGCCGACGCAGCACCGAAATTTGCGAACAGCTCAAGCGCGATGGCCTGCAGGACTACATTCGCGAAACCACAGGCCTGGTGACCGACCCCTACTTTTCCGGCACCAAGCTCAAATGGATCCTCGACAACGTCGAGGGTGCCCGCGAGCGCGCTGAAAAAGGCGACCTGTTGTTCGGCACAATCGATACCTGGCTGATCTGGAAATTCTCTGGCGGCAAGGTTCACGTCACCGACTACACCAACGCCTCGCGTACCCTGCTCTTCAACATCCACACCCTGGCGTGGGACGAGAAGATGCTGCAAGTCCTGGGCATTCCTCGCCAAATGCTGCCTGAGGTTCGCGCCTCCTCCGAGGTGTACGGGCACACCAAAAGCGGCATCGCCATTGCAGGCATCGCCGGCGACCAGCAGGCCGCACTGTTCGGCCAGATGTGCGTGGACGCCGGGCAGGCAAAAAACACCTATGGCACCGGCTGCTTTCTGCTGATGAACACCGGAACAAAGGCCGTCACGTCGTCTCACGGCCTGCTCACCACCATCGCCTGCGGCCCTCGCGGCGAAGTGGCTTACGCCCTGGAAGGCGCCGTATTCAACGGTGGCTCCACCGTACAGTGGCTGCGTGACGAACTGAAAATCATCAATGACGCCCACGACACCGAGTACTTCGCCAGCAAGGTCAAGGACAGCAACGGGGTCTACCTGGTGCCAGCGTTCACCGGCCTTGGCGCCCCTTACTGGGACCCCTATGCCCGCGGTGCGCTGTTCGGCCTGACCCGAGGGGTCAAGGTTGACCACATTATCCGAGCGGCCCTGGAGTCGATTGCCTACCAGACCCGGGACGTACTCGACGCCATGCAACAGGATTGCGGCGAACGCCTGAGCGCCCTTCGCGTCGATGGCGGTGCAGTCGCCAACAACTTCCTGATGCAATTCCAGGCCGATATTCTCGGCACCTGCGTTGAGCGCCCACAGATGCGCGAAACCACCGCCCTCGGTGCTGCTTACCTCGCCGGCCTGGCATGCGGCTTCTGGAGTAGCCTGGACGAACTGCGCGGCAAAGCGATCATCGAACGCACGTTCACCCCGCAACTGGATGAAGTGCAGAAAGAAAAACTGTATGCCGGCTGGCTCAAAGCCGTAGACCGCACCCGTGACTGGGAACCGCACGACGAGAACTGAAACCACCGCAGTGCCCCTTGAAGGCAGCGCGAAAACGCTGGGCGTCGGCTTTGCCGGCGCCAAGGCCGCAGGTCAATGCAAGGCGTTGTGCCATCCTCCGGGCTGGTCGTAGGAGATTTCCTCCGGCATCATGGAGAAATTTGCCCGGCCGCCCAAAGGACAGCCCATGAACCTGCCTCCTCGTCAGCAGCAAATCCTCGAACTGGTCCGCGAACGCGGCTATGTCAGCATCGAGGAAATGGCCCAACTGTTCGTCGTGACGCCGCAAACCATTCGGCGGGACATCAATCAACTGGCCGAAGTCAACCTGCTGCGCCGTTACCATGGCGGCGCCGCCTACGACTCCAGCATCGAAAACACCGCCTACGCGATGCGCGCCGATCAGATGCGCGACGAAAAACAACGCATCGCCGAAGCTGTCGCAGCGCAAATTCCCGACCATGCGTCGCTGTTCATCAACATTGGTACCACCACCGAGTCCATTGCGCGCGCGCTGCTCAATCACAACCACCTGAAAATCATCACCAACAACCTTCACGTAGCCTCGATCCTGAGTGCAAAAGACGATTTCGAAGTACTGCTGGCCGGTGGCAACGTACGCCGCGATGGCGGTGTGGTCGGCCAAGCCAGTGTCGACTTCATCAACCAGTTCAAGGTCGACTTCGCCCTGGTCGGCATCAGCGGCATCGATGAAGATGGCAGCCTGTTGGACTTCGACTACCAGGAAGTGCGTGTATCCCAGGCCATCATTGCCAATGCACGGCAGGTCATCCTGGCCGCCGACTCCAGCAAGTTCGGGCGCAACGCGATGGTACGCCTGGGATCAATCAGCCTGGTGGACTGCCTGGTCACCGATCAGCAGCCCGTCGCCGCACTGACTCAGTTGCTCAACCAGCAGAAGATCCGCCTGGAAGTCGTCTAGCCCCTCCCCTCACGGCTGCCGCCAACGACAGCCGCCCATCATGTTCGTTATTTTTCATTTAGACCTGTAGATCAGCATTTTCTATCAAGTCCGGCTAGCGGCGGCTATGCCATTGCGCTAATATTTTCGAAAATGAACATCAATGTTCACATTCAAATTCAGGAGCCGCCCGTGTCCCTCTCCCGCCAAGCGCCCACTACCCTCGATGAAACCTATGACATCGCCGTGATCGGCGGCGGTATCAATGGCGCAGGGATTGCCGCAGATGCAGCAGGGCGCGGGCTGTCAGTGTTGCTTTGCGAAAAAGACGACTTGGCCAGCCATACCTCGTCTGCCAGCAGCAAGTTGATCCATGGTGGCCTGCGCTATCTGGAGCACTATGAGTTTCGCTTGGTACGCGAAGCATTGGCAGAACGCGAAGTACTGCTGGCCAAGGCCCCGCACATCGTCAAGCCGATGCGCTTCGTACTGCCTCACCGCCCTCACCTGCGCCCAGCCTGGATGATTCGCGCGGGCCTGTTCCTCTACGACCACCTGGGTAAACGCAAACGCCTCGGTGCATCGCGTAGCCTGCGCTTCGGTCCGAGCAGCCCGCTGAAGCCGGTGATCACCCGTGGTTTCGAGTATGCCGACTGTGCAGTAGATGACGCCCGCCTGGTGGTACTCAACGCCATGGCGGCCCGGGAAAACGGCGCGCACATCCTGACCCATACCCGCTGCCTCGGCGCTCATCGCGTCAACGGCCTGTGGCGTGTACAAATCGAGCGCGCCGACGGCACCCAACAGACGATCCAGGCCAAGGCACTGGTCAATGCCGCAGGCCCTTGGGTTGCAACGTTCATCAAGGATGACCTGAAGCTCGATACCTCCTACGGGATTCGCCTGATCCAGGGCAGCCACCTGATTGTGCCGAAGCTGTACGAAGGCGAGCACGCCTACATCCTGCAGAATGAAGACCAGCGCATTGTGTTTGCCATTCCGTATCTGGAGCGCTTCACCCTGATTGGCACGACAGACCGCGAGTACAATGGCGACCCCAACAAGGTGGTCATCACCGAGGCGGAAACCGACTACATGCTCAAGGTGGTCAATGACCACTTCAAACACCCGTTAAGCCGTGCCGATATCGTCAACAGTTACTCTGGTGTTCGTCCGCTGTGCAACGACGAGTCGGACAATCCATCGGCCATCACGCGCGATTACACCCTGTCCCTTTCAGCCGAGGCTGAACAAGCGCCTTTGTTGTCGGTGTTTGGCGGCAAACTGACCACTTACCGCAAGCTCGCCGAGTCGGCCATGCGTGAGCTGGCGCCATTCTTCACGCAAATGAAAGGCAGTTGGACTGCCACCGCCCCACTGCCGGGCGGCGAAGACATGAGCACACCCAAGGCGCTGAGCGAGAGCATCCAGGCCCGATACGGCTGGCTGCCAAGTGCCATCGCTCAACGCTGGGCATTGACCTACGGCAGCCGCGTCTGGCGCCTGCTCGAAGGCGTCCAGGGCCCCGAAGACCTCGGTGAAGCCATGGGTGGGGGATTGTTCGCCCGCGAGGTGGATTACCTGTGCAGCGAAGAGTGGGCTACCAGCGCCGAGGATATTCTCTGGCGGCGAACCAAGCTTGGGCTGTTCACCAGCCCAGCCGAGCAAGAGAAACTAAAGCAGTACCTGCTCCGCGTCGCACTGAACCGCAGCAAGTCCGAAGCGGCCTGAGCCGTTTGACTCACAGGTGACAGCGCATAAAAAATCCGACACCAGAATCTGGTATCGGATTTCCGAGAGGTCCGCTCACGCTCATGTGCCGAACCAAACGGCACTGAGCCTGAGCGGAACGTTTTGCCCGGGTTAGGCGAACCTAAACTGTTACGTTCGCCCGACTCAGGTCAAGCCTTGCGCCAGCCGTGTCCATGCTCGGCATCTTCGTCGTCATCATCACCGCCGTTGCTGGATTCAACGAAATACTGCTTCATTGCTGTACTCATGATGCTCTCCTTGTAAGTTCTCTGGCTCCGTTGCCAGCAAGGTCATACTGCTTTCTAGGCCGTACCTGGAGCAGCAGGCAATGTTTCCGGGCGCCCGCCGTTTGCGGGATCAACCGCTCTCAACTACCCCCGCCTCCCCTGGAAATCAACACCTGCACACGCACGTATGCCACCCTAAAAGCGTTCGGCCTTCCGAACGCGTCACATGACGATGTTCGGCAAGCCGTACGAATAAGCGCCATCAAAAACTGAAAAATCAAATTAATATTCAATAAAATCATAGCGTTACAATAGATTCCGGGGCTTGGCACGACTCATGCTCTACACTCAGTACCCGAATGCGCAAACCGCTTGATTGCAGTGTTCGCTGAACGAATGAGCCCAGCAAAGGCTCCATAAAAAAAACAACGTCGAGGAAATTTTGATGCGTATCGTTCCCCACCTGTTGGGCGCCGCTATCGCGGCCGCTTTGATCAGCACGCCAGTATTTGCCGCCGATCTGACCGGCACGCTGAAGAAAATCAAGGAATCGGGCACCATTACCCTGGGGCACCGCGACGCTTCCATTCCGTTCTCCTACATCGCTGACGCATCGGGCAAACCGGTCGGTTATGCACACGACATCCAGCTGGCAATCGTCGAGGCCCTCAAGAAGGACCTGGACGCACCAAACCTTCAGGTCAAATACAACCTGGTGACCTCGCAAACCCGTATTCCGCTGGTGCAGAACGGCACAGTGGACGTCGAGTGCGGTTCGACCACCAACAACGTCGAACGCCAGCAACAGGTCGACTTCTCGGTCGGCATCTTCGAGATCGGCACCCGCCTGCTGACGAAAAAGGACTCCAAGTACAAGGACTTCCCGGACCTGGCCGGCAAGAACGTGGTCACCACCGCCGGCACCACCTCCGAGCGCATCCTCAAGGCGATGAACGCCGACAAGCAGATGAAGATGAACGTCATCTCGGCCAAGGACCACGGTGAGTCCTTCCAGATGCTCGAGTCCGGTCGTGCCGTTGCCTTCATGATGGATGACGCCCTGCTCGCTGGCGAAATGGCCAAGGCCAAGAAGCCAACCGACTGGGAAGTGACCGGCACCCCGCAGTCCTATGAGATCTACGGTTGCATGGTGCGCAAAGGCGATGCGCCCTTCAAGAAAGCCGTCGATGACGCGATCGTTGCACTCTACAAATCAGGCGAGATCAACAAGATCTACGATAAATGGTTCCAGCAGCCAATTCCGCCAAAAGGCCTGAACCTGATGTTCCCGATGAGCGACGAGCTCAAGGCGCTCATCGCCAACCCCACTGACAAAGCTGCAGACGAAAAGAAGTCCTGATCCCAGGCAGTGACTAACCTTTCATCCGAGGGCGCCCTGTGCGCACTCGGATGCTCGAAGGTGCCCGTGAAACAACTGATCTGAGGGGAGACCCCGATGAATTACAACTGGGACTGGGGCGTTTTTTTCAAGTCCACCGGCGTGGGCAGCGAGATCTATCTCGACTGGTTCATCTCCGGGCTAGGCTGGACCGTCGGCATTGCCGCCGCCGCCTGGGTCATTGCGCTGTTGCTGGGTTCGGTACTCGGCGTCATGCGCACCGTCCCGAACCGTCTGGTATCGGGTATTGCCACGGCCTACGTGGAACTTTTTCGTAACGTACCGCTGCTGGTGCAGCTGTTCATCTGGTACTTCCTGATACCGGACATGCTGCCCGAAGGGCTGCAGGAGTGGTACAAGCAAGACCTCAATCCGACCACCTCGGCCTTCATCAGCGTGGTGATCTGCCTGGGTCTGTTTACGGCTGCACGAGTCTGCGAGCAAGTCCGTACCGGTATCCAGGCGCTGCCACGAGGCCAGGAGTCCGCCGCGCGCGCCATGGGCTTCAGCCTGCCGCAGATCTACTGGAACGTACTGCTGCCGCAAGCGTATCGGATCATCATTCCGCCGCTCACCTCGGAATTCCTGAACGTGTTCAAGAACTCCTCGGTGGCCTCGCTGATCGGCCTGATGGAATTGCTGGCACAGACCAAGCAGACCGCCGAGTTCTCCGCAAACCTGTTTGAAGCCTTCACCCTGGCCACCCTGATCTACTTCACTCTGAACATGAGCCTGATGCTGCTCATGCGTCTGATCGAGAAGAAAGTCGCCGTGCCTGGCCTGATCTCCGTGGGAGGTAAATGATGGACTTCAGTGGAATCATTCCCGCCCTGCCGGCCCTCTGGAACGGCATGCTGATGACCCTGCAACTCATGGTCCTGGGGGTCATTGGCGGTATTGCCCTGGGTACCGTGCTGGCGCTGATGCGCTTGTCCTCCAACAAGCTGCTGGCCAATCTCGCGGGTGCCTACGTCAACTACTTCCGCTCCATTCCGCTGCTGCTGGTCATCACCTGGTTCTACCTGGCGGTACCGTTCGTGCTGCGCTGGATTACCGGCGAAGACACACCCGTCGGGGCGTTCACCTCGTGCCTGATCGCGTTCATGATGTTCGAGGCGGCGTACTTCTGTGAGATCGTCCGTGCTGGTGTGCAGTCGATCGCCAAAGGCCAGATGGGTGCTGCGCAGGCACTGGGCATGACCTACGGTCAAACCATGCGCCTGATCATCCTGCCTCAGGCCTTTCGCAAGATGACCCCACTGCTGCTGCAGCAGAGCATTATCCTGTTTCAAGACACCTCGCTGGTCTACACCGTCGGCCTGGTAGATTTCCTCAACTCCGCACGTGCCAGCGGCGACATCATCGGGCAATCCAACGAGTTTCTGTTGTTCGCCGGTGCCGTGTACTTCGTTATCAGCTTCTCCGCCTCCTTCCTGGTCAAGCGTCTGCAGAAAAGGTTAACCGTATGATCTCTATCAAGAACGTCAACAAGTGGTACGGCGACTTCCAGGTACTGACCGACTGCAGCACCGAAGTCAAAAAAGGCGAAGTGGTCGTGGTCTGCGGCCCGTCGGGCTCGGGTAAATCGACCCTGATCAAATGCGTCAACGCACTGGAGCCGTTCCAGAAAGGCGACATCATTGTCGACGGCACCTCGATTGCCGATCCGAAGACCAACCTGCCGAAACTGCGTTCGCGAGTGGGCATGGTGTTCCAGCATTTCGAGCTGTTCCCCCACTTGACCATCACCGAGAACCTGACCATTGCCCAGCGCAAGGTGCTGGGCCGCAGTGAAGCCGAAGCGACCAAGAAAGGCCTGGCCTTGCTGGACCGCGTTGGCCTCAGTGCCCATGCGAAAAAGCACCCAGGGCAACTCTCAGGTGGTCAACAGCAGCGTGTGGCAATTGCCCGCGCGCTGTCGATGGACCCGATCGTCATGCTGTTCGACGAACCGACTTCGGCACTGGACCCTGAGATGGTCAACGAAGTACTGGACGTCATGGTTGAGCTGGCACACGAAGGCATGACCATGATGTGCGTGACCCACGAAATGGGGTTCGCTCGCAAGGTCGCCAACCGGGTGATTTTCATGGACCAGGGCCGGATCATCGAGGACTGCCAGAAAGAGGAGTTCTTCGGTAATACCGATGCGCGCCATGAGCGCACACAGCACTTCCTCAGCAAGATCCTGCAACACTAATGCACCACTGCCGCCTGTCCGGTGTTCGCCGGGCAGGCGGCGCTGGTCGTACCAAGGCCACTGTGATGAAATGCGACCCTACGCTCTTTCGCCCAGCCAAGCCTGCACTTGCCGTGAAACCCCGTCTGATCCGTCACCTGTTTCTGCCACCACTGATCCTCCTGCTGATGATCGGCCTGGGCGTGGCCGGCTTTCTGATCAGCGAGCACAACGGCATACGCACCTTGAGCGAAACAGGCGAACGCCAGCTTGAGCTGCATGCGCGAGCGGTCGAGAGCGAAATCAGCAAGTACACCTACCTGCCAAGCTTGCTGGAGTTGGAGCAGAGTGTCTCAAGCCTGCTGAACGAAACGGATGGCGAACATCGCCAGGCCGTCAATGAATACCTCGAGGGCCTGAACCGACGCAGCCGCAGCCGGGCGATCTATGTCCTGGACACCAGCGGCCGGGTACAGGCCACGAGCAACTGGCGCGATGTCGACAGCTACCTGGGCGAAGACCTGTCCTTCCGTGCCTACTTCCAGGATGCCGTGCGCGGCCAGCCTGGGCGTTTCTATGGCATTGGCAGCACCACGGGCGAACCCGGCTATTACCTGGCACACGGCCTGGAAGAGCATGGCAAGATCATTGGCGTTGCAGTCATCAAGGTGCGCCTTGAAGCCCTCGAAGAACGCTGGCAACGGGCACGTCTGGAAGCCTTCGTCAGCGATGAGAATGGCATCATCATCCTCTCCAGCGACCCTGCACGGCGTCTGAAGTCAGTACGACCACTGACACCGGAAACCAAGGAGCGCCTGGCGCGCAGCCTGCAATACTACTGGTGGCCACTCAACGAACTGCAGCCGCTGTCGCGCGAGAAACTGGGCGACGGCGTGGAGAAGCTGAGTTTCCCGGCCAATGCCGAGCTCGGTGACAGCCACCATGAAGTCGCCTACCTGGCCCAGACTCGCCGCCTGAGTGATACCCCTTGGCACTTTACCCTGCTGACACCACTGCAGGACCTGCGCCGCGAGTCCATCATTCAGGGGGTACTGGCGGCTGTGGCCTTCGCACTGCTGGCCATCCTCCTGATTGCCTGGAACGAGCGGCGTAAAGTGATCGCCACGCGCCTGGCCGCCAGAGAAGCCCTGGAAGAAGCCAATAGCCAGCTGGAGCGCAAGATCGCCGAACGAACAGCCGATCTGCGCGCCAGTAATGAACGCCTCAAGGGCCAGATCCGTGAACGGCGCCATGCCGAACAGACACTGCGCCATGCTCAGGACGAACTGGTTCAGGCTGGCAAGCTGGCGGCCATCGGCCAGATGTCTACCAGCATCGCTCATGAACTCAACCAGCCGCTTGCGGCATTACGCACATTGTCCGGCAACACCGTTCGCTTCCTCGAACGCGGTGCGCTGGAAACAGCCAGTACCAACCTACTGACCATGAACGACCTGATCGATCGCATGGGCCGCATCACCGCCAGCCTGCGCTCATTTGCACGACGTGGTGATGACGGTGGCCAAGCCTCCTTGAGCAAAGCGGTGGAGGCCAGCCTGCAGGTACTCGGCAACCGTATCGCGAGCAGCCAGTTGCAGGTGCACAACGCGTTCGACGACCAGCAACTGGCCATCGACCAGACGCGGCTGGAGCAGATTCTGGTCAACCTGATCGGCAACGCCCTCGATGCCATGGCCGCGCAGCCCCAACCACAGCTATGGCTGGAAGGCGAACTGCTGAACGACAAGTACCGTCTGCGTGTACGCGATAACGGTCATGGCATTGACGATGAAACACGTAAGCACCTGTTTGAACCCTTTTTCACCACCAAACCCGGAGAGCACGGCCTGGGCCTGGGCCTGACCTTGTCCGCCAGCCTTGCCGCCGCTGCCGGCGGCAGCCTGAGTGTCGAACACCCCGCCAGTGGCGGTACCGCGTTCATCCTCAGCCTGCCCCTGGTGTCCGCCGCCTCAGAACCTGCCGAGTCCTTATGAACCAAGCGCCACTTACCGTCCTGATCGTCGAAGATGACCCGCATGTGTTGCTCGGCTGCCAGCAGGCATTGGCACTGGAGGACATCGCCAGTGAGGGTGTCGGCAGCGCTGAAGACGCGCTGCAGCGGATCGGCGATGACTTCGCGGGAATCGTCGTCAGTGACATTCGCCTGCCTGGCATCGACGGCCTGGAGTTGCTCAGTCGACTCAAAGCCCGCGACCCTAGCCTGCCGGTGGTACTGATCACAGGTCACGGCGACATCAATATGGCAGTGGGCGCCATGCGCAATGGCGCCTATGACTTCATGGAAAAACCCTTCTCGCCAGAGCGTTTGGTCGACGTGGTCCGCCGCGCCCTCGAACAGCGTGGCCTGGCCCGCGAAGTGTTTGCCCTGCGTCGTCAGCTGGCCGAGCAAAGCACCCTGGAAGGCCGGATCATCGGCCGTTCGCCGGCCATGCAGGAGCTGCGTGAACTGATTGCCAACGTCGCCGACACCTCGGCCAACGTGCTGATCGAAGGTGAAACAGGTACCGGCAAGGAATTGGTGGCGCGCTGCCTGCACGACTTCAGCCGACGCCAGGGTCAACCGTTCGTTGCACTCAATTGCGGTGGCCTGCCAGAGAACCTGTTTGAAAGCGAAATCTTCGGCCATGAGGCCAATGCCTTCACCGGGGCCGGCAAACGCCGGATCGGCAAGATCGAACACGCCAATGGCGGAACGCTGTTCCTCGATGAAGTCGAAAGCATGCCGATCAACCTGCAGATCAAACTGTTGCGAGTCCTTCAGGAACGCACCCTGGAGCGCTTGGGCTCGAACCAGAGCATCGCGGTCGACTGCCGGGTAATTGCCGCCACCAAAGCCGACCTCGACGCCCTCGGCCAATCCGGCCAGTTCCGCAGCGACCTGTACTACCGATTGAACGTGGTGACGCTGGAACTCCCACCGCTGCGCGAGCGTCGTGAAGACATCCTGCAGTTGTTCGAACACTTCCTGCTGCAGGCATCATTGCGCTTTGATCGCGAAGTACCAGCGCTCGACAGCCAGACCCTGTCACGCCTGATGGCGCACGATTGGCCGGGCAATGTCCGCGAACTGCGCAACGTTGCAGAGCGCTATGCCTTGGGCCTGCCGGCCTTCAAGAAAGCCGGTTCCAGCCCTGCGCAGGGCCTGGGTTTTTCCGAAGCCGTCGAAGCCTTTGAACGCAACCTGCTCAGCGACGCCCTGCAACGCACCGGTGGCAACCTCAGCCAGGCCAGCCAGGAATTGGGCATGGCCAAAACCACGCTGTTCGACAAGGTCAAGAAATACGGCCTGGGCTGATGCCCGGGCGTGATGCCACTGGATAGAGAATCAACGTGGATCTGTTACTCAAAGCCTGCCTCGGCGCTGCTGTCGTGGTGATACTCGCGGCCCTGGCCAAAACCCGCAACTACTACATCGCCGGGCTCGTCCCGCTGTTCCCCACCTTCGCCCTGATCGCCCACTACATTGTCGGCAAGGGCCGCTCCGTGGACGACCTGAAGACCACCATCCTGTTTGGCATGTGGTCGATCATCCCCTACTTCGTCTACCTCGCCGCACTCTACCTGCTGGTAGACCGCCTGCGCCTTGAAACCTCACTGGCCCTGGCCGCTGTCGCCTGGCTGATCGCTGCAACGGTACTGGTAAGCGTCTGGGTACGCTTTCACTAAAGCTGAGCCCAGTGGCTGAGGTCTTCGCGATGCTGACGCAGGTAAGGCAATACGGCCTCAAGCAAAGGCGCCTTGAACGGCTCCTGAAAGCGATGCGCCAAGCCGGGAATCAAGCGTAACTGGCTGCCCTGAATATGCGCGGCCAGGTGCACACCATGCATCACCGGCAACAGCGGATCAGCCGTGCCATGCACCACCAGTGTCGGCAGCCGCAAGCGGTTGAGCAGTTCGACACGGCTGGGTTCGGCGAGGATGGCCATGATCTGCCGCTTGACCCCATCAGGGTTGAATGCACGGTCGTAGGATGCCGCGGCCTGTTGCAACAACACCTGCCGGTCGTCCATCACCTGCGGGCTGCCCAAGGCGGCAAGCAGATCGGCTTGCTGCTCAATGGCTGCCTCCCGGCTCGGCGCTCCACGCCGGGCCAGTTGCTCCACCAGTGCCGGGTTCGGCGCAGGCAACCCGGAAGCGCCGGAACTGGACATGATCAGCGTCAGGCTTTCTACCCGCTGCGGCGCGAGGTCAGCCAGGTGTTGAGCGATCATCCCGCCCATGCTCACACCCAGAACATGAAAGCGCCTGACCTGCAACGCGTCCATCAACCCCAGGCCATCTTCGGCCATGTCCGTCAGGGTATAAGGCGCCGACACCGGCAGCCCGACTTTGTAGCGCAGTACTTCGTAGGTCAGGTTGGCGCTGACCGGTGGTTGACTCCAGGCCGACAACCCAACGTCGCGGTTGTCGTAGCGAATGACCCGAAAGCCTTGCTCGCACAGCGCAGCCACCACCTCATCCGGCCAATGGATAAGTTGCCCGCCCAGGCCCATGACCAACAACAGCGCAGGGTCGGAGCGACGCCCAATACTTTGATAAGCCAGGCTGACCTGCGCCAGTTCGACCCGCTCAGTTGGCACGTTGACGTCACAGCGTGACGCGGCGAACGCAGGTGCACCGCACAGCAGTGCGACAAAAAAGAAAAATGCCCGCATGACAGAAACACCAGAATGCAAATCCCCAGTAGAGCGCGAGTCTGATGACTTTCATTCGGGCGCGCTGCCACAAAACAGTGACCGTTTCATGACAATCGCCAAATGGTCAGACCTGCGGCTAACGCCGCAGGCCCATTGCCTTATGCAAGCTGGCTGCGTAACTGCCGTGCCGCCGCCACCATGTTAACCAAGGCTGCTTCGGTCTCCGGCCAGGCACGCGTCTTCAGGCCGCAATCCGGGTTCACCCAGAGGCGCTCGGCCGGAATACGCGTGGCGGCCTTGCTGATGAGCTTGACCATCTCGGCGGTGTCCGGCACCCGTGGTGAGTGAATGTCATAGACACCGGGGCCAATGTCATTGGGGTAGTCGAACGCTTCAAAGGCCTCCAACAGCTCCATGTCCGAGCGCGATGTCTCAATGGTGATGACATCGGCGTCCATTGCCGCAATCGCCTCAATCACATCATTGAACTCGCTGTAGCACATGTGGGTATGAATCTGGGTATCGTCACGCACCCCGCTGGAACACAGCCGGAAGGCCTCCACCGCCCAGTCCAGATAGCCCTGCCATTGAGCTTGGCGCAATGGCAAACCTTCACGGAAAGCCGCCTCGTCGATCTGAACGATCTTGATGCCGGCCTTTTCCAGATCCTGAACTTCATCACGAATCGCCAACGCCAGTTGCTGCGCCTGAACCTTGCGCGAGACATCTTCACGCGGGAAGGACCACATCAACATCGTGACCGGGCCTGTCAGCATGCCTTTCATGACCTTGTCGGTCTGACGCTGAGCGTACGCGATCCAGGCCACCGTCATGGCTTGCGGTCGGCTCAGGTCGCCATAAATGATCGCTGGTTTGACGCAACGCGAACCATAACTCTGCACCCAGCCGAAACGGGTGAATACATAGCCATCCAGTTGCTCGGCAAAATACTCGACCATGTCGTTACGTTCGGCTTCACCATGTACCAGCACATCCAGCCCCAGGCGCTCTTGCACCTTTACCGCATGACGAATTTCGCTGTGCATGGCATCGGTGTAGTCGCTGGCCGACAGCTTGCCTTGCTTATAGGCCTGACGTGCCAGACGAATCGCCGACGTCTGCGGGAACGAGCCAATGGTGGTGGTCGGGAAGGCAGGCAACTTCAATCGCTGCCGCTGCGCTTCGATACGCTGGGCGAAAGGTGACTGACGCTGACTGTCGCGAGCACTCACCGCAGCAACCCGCGCCTGAACCTGCGGTTTGTGAATACGTGACGATTGCGCCCGGCTGTGTTTTACCGCGCGGCTGCTGCTCAAGGCGGCCTGCACGTCAGCGTCCTGCAGGTTGTTCAGCGCCTTTGCCAATACAGAAATCTCACTGCATTTCTGGACGGCAAACGC
The DNA here is from genome assembly GCF_002858665.1 of Pseudomonas sp. FFUP_PS_473. Classification (NCBI taxonomy): domain Bacteria; kingdom Pseudomonadati; phylum Pseudomonadota; class Gammaproteobacteria; order Pseudomonadales; family Pseudomonadaceae; genus Pseudomonas; species Pseudomonas sp. FFUP_PS_473. Next base: position 4,775 of record NZ_PJQQ01000051.1, on the reverse strand, counting down.
CAGCCAGCCTTTCAGTTCGGCATCGAGCTTGTCCTCACGCGCCAGGTCCACCGGGCTGTGCAACAGTGAGCAGGAGCCGGCGACCCAGAGGTTGCTGCCAAAGCGCTGACGCGCCTGCTGCAGTTGCTCCAGCGCCTGGTCCAGGTCGCAACGCCAGACGTTACGGCCATTGACCACGCCCAACGACAGCACCTTGTAGCTCGGCAGACGATCAAGCACTGCCGGGAGTTGCTCCGGCGCACGTACCAGGTCGACATGCAGGCCATCCACCGGCAGGCTGACGGCCAGCCCCAGGTTGTCCTCCAGGGCACCAAAGTACGTCGCAACCAGCTTTTTCAGAGGGGAATACTGAAGAATGTGATAAGCCCGCTCAAAGGCACTCTTCCACGCCTGCGGCAGATCCAGGCACAGGATTGGCTCATCGATCTGCACCCACTCCACGCCTTGCCGAGCCAGGCGGCTGAGAATCTCACCGTACACGGGCAGCAGTCGCTCAAGCAGGTCGAGCTTGTCGAAGCCCTCGCCCTTGGCCTTGCCAAGCCACAAGTAGGTCAGTGGGCCGATCAGCACCGGCTTGACCGCATGGCCCAGCGCTTGCGCTTCAGCGACCTCATCGAACAATTGTTCCCAACTGAGCAGGAAACGCTGATCGGCACTGAACTCTGGCACCAGGTAGTGATAATTGGTATCGAACCACTTGGTCAGTTCCTGAGCGTACTGGGCTTGCCCCTGCGAACTACCGCAGCAGGTCGTTGCACCACGCGCCATCGCAAACACGGTATCGAGGGTTGGCAGACCGTCATCGCCCCTGGTCGCGGCAAAGCGCTCAGGAATGGCGCCGAAGGCTACCGAGTGCGCCAGTACCTGGTCGTACCAGGCGAAGTCCCCGACCGGCAGCAGTTCGATACCCGCCTCTTTCTGAACCTGCCAATGGCGCGCGCGCAACTCACGGCCAACCGCCAACAGCCCTGCCTGATCCAGGTCGCCTTTCCAATAGGCCTCCAGGGCTTTTTTCAATTCACGGTCAGCGCCGATGCGCGGAAAACCAAGGTTGTGGGCCAGTGCCATGACAAAACGTGCTCCCTGTAAAAGATGACGCTATTGTCGACAGCCGAGGCAACTTGAGACAAACTCAATAAATTCGTGTTCATCTCAAAGTTTACTCATGGAGCCTTCCGGTGCTTGAAATTCGTCACCTGAAAACCCTGCACGCCTTGCGCGAGGCCGACAGCCTGGTAGAGGCAGCAGAACGCCTGCACCTGACCCAATCGGCGCTGTCGCATCAATTCAAGGAGCTGGAAGAGCGCCTGGGTATGCAACTGTTCATGCGCAAGACCAAACCCCTGCGCTTCACCAGTGCCGGCCTGCGCCTGCTGCAGTTGGCCGACGCCACCCTGCCCTTGCTGCGCAGCGCCGAACGCGATATTGCGCGTTTGGCCGGCGGTACTGCAGGGCGCCTGCATATGGCCATCGAATGCCATAGCTGCTTTCAGTGGCTGATGCCGACCATCGACCAGTTCCGCGATGCCTGGCCGGAGGTCGAACTTGACCTGGCCTCGGGTTTCGCCTTTGCACCGCTGCCCGCACTGGCACGTGGTGACCTGGACCTGGTGGTGACCTCCGACCCACTGGAGTTGGCCGGGATCACCTATGTTCCGCTGTTCACTTACGAGGCCATGCTGGCCGTCGCCAATCAGCACCCTCTGGCGGGCAAGAGCTATGTCGTACCCGAAGACCTGTCCAGCGAAACCCTGATTACCTACCCGGTGGAGCGCGACCGCCTGGATATCTTCACCCGTTTCCTGGAGCCGGCCGACATCGAGCCCGCACAGGTGCGTACCGCGGAGCTGACGGTGATGATGATGCAGTTGGTCGCGAGCGGCCGCGGCGTCTGCGGCATGCCACATTGGGCGCTGCACGAGTACAGCTCACGTGGTTATGTGAAGGGCAAGCGTCTGGGCGAGAAAGGCCTGTTCGCCACGCTGTACGCGGCGGTACGTACCGATATGCTCGACGCCCCGTACATGCGCGACTTCCTGCTGACCGCCAAGGACACCTCCTTCTCCACGCTCGACGGCGTCAGCGCGGTGCGTTGAAGGATCAGGCTGGAGCGTGCGTCAACGTTCTGTAGAGCGGCAGAATCCAGTCTCGGGTCAAGGGGGCCAGTTCAAGGTTCAGGGTCGCGTTTGCATCGACCCAGACGGCCTCCTCGATTTCTGCTGCGGGCTCGACACTGGCGTCGGTATGAACCTGGAACAGCTCCGCCTGCACCTCAAACCCAGGCTCGTTGGCCGCTGGCGCGCTGAATACGCCAAGGTAGCCTGCTTTCAAGGGGTCGATCTGCAAGCCCAGTTCCTCGTGCAGCTCACGGGCCAGGGCATCGACAGGTTGCTCATGGGCTTCAATCTTGCCGCCTGGCTGCATGAACGCCTGCGTACCACGCTTGCGCACAAGAAGGGTTTGACCCTGCGGGTCGATCAACAGGGCAGCGGCAATGCGAATGATCTTGGTCATGGTCGGCTCTTCACGGAGAACGGGCAATGATACACGCAAGATTTCTGAACACAGACCTCACCGGGAGACCCTGGGCTGGCGTTTGAATCCTGAACCGGGCTATGGTCCAGCCTTGCCCAGGCCCTGAGCCTGACCGAGCCATCGCAAGGACCCTGTATGAGCCTGTCACTTCTCAGTCGCTACGCCTTTTTTGTCTGTTGTGTTCTGTTCACCCTCGCCAGCCTGCCGTTTCTTGAAAACGACTGGCTTTGGCCCTTCACCCTGACCACAGGCGTACTTAGCCTGATTGGCCTGGTTGATTTACTGCAGAGTCGCCACGCCGTCAGGCGCAATTACCCGATTTTGGGCAACATCCGCTATCTGGTCGAAGGTATTCGACCGGAAATCCGCCAGTACCTGCTGGAAGCTGACAGTGATGCCCTGCCCTTCTCGCGCGCGCAGCGCTCACTGGTTTATGCCCGAGCCAAGAACGAAGCCTCGGACAAGCCCTTTGGCACGCTGATCGATGTCTACCAATCGGGCTTTGAGTTCATTGGCCACTCCATGCGCCCGGCGCCACTGAGCGACCCGAACAGCTTTCGGGTCATGGTCGGCGGCCCGCAATGCACACAGCCGTATTCAGCCTCGGTGTTCAACATCTCGGCCATGAGCTTTGGCGCACTCAGCGCCAATGCCATTCGTGCGCTGAACCAGGGCGCCAAACTCGGCAACTTCGCCCACGATACTGGCGAAGGCAGCATCAGCCCTTACCACCGCGAGCATGGCGGCGACCTGACCTGGGAACTGGGCAGCGGCTACTTCGGTTGCCGCACGGCGGAGGGTCGCTTCGACCCTGAGCGCTTCGCCGAACAGGCGCGCAACCCGCAAATACGGATGATCGAAATCAAGATGAGCCAAGGGGCCAAGCCCGGCCACGGTGGCATACTGCCCAAGCACAAGGTCACCCGTGAAATCGCCGAAACCCGTGGCGTAGCCATGGGCGAAGACTGCATCTCACCGTCACGACACAGCGCCTTCTCGACCCCGATCGAGCTGATGCAGTTCATTGCCCAATTGCGCGAACTCTCCGGCGGCAAGCCGGTAGGCTTCAAATTCTGCCTGGGCCACCCGTGGGAATTCATGAGTATTGCCAAGGCCATGCTGGAAACCGGCATTCTGCCGGACTTTATCGTCATCGACGGCAAAGAAGGCGGCACGGGCGCGGCGCCCGTGGAGTTCACCGACCATATCGGCGTGCCGATGCGTGAAGGCCTGCTGTTCGTACACAACACACTGGTCGGCCTGAACCTGCGCGACAAAATCAAACTGGGTGCCAGCGGCAAAATCGTCAGTGCCTTCGACATTGCCAGTGTCCTGGCCATTGGTGCCGACTGGGCCAACTCGGCGCGCGGCTTCATGTTCGCCATCGGCTGCATCCAGTCGCAAAGCTGCCACACCAACAAGTGTCCAACCGGTGTCGCAACCCAGGACCCACTGCGCCAGCGCGCCTTGGTGGTACCCGACAAAGCCCAGCGGGTGTTCCACTTCCACCGCAACACCCTCAAGGCCCTGGCCGAAATGCTCGCGGCGGCTGGCCTGGATCACCCTTCACAGCTGCAAGCCAAACACCTGGTACGGCGCATGTCCGCGACCGAGATCAAACTGTTCTCGCAACTGCACGTATTCCTCAAGCCTGGTGAACTGCTGACAGGCGCAGTCAGCGGCGAGTTCTACCAGCGTATGTGGCGCATGGCCCGGGCTGACAGTTTTGAGGCGCACACAGACGTAGCCTGATTCAACGGAAAACCGGCCGAGCTTGCTGTGGGATGCCGGGGCTTCGGCGCGGTGTCAGCGCCTTCGCGGCGCCTGCATCGCGGGCAAGACCCGCTCCCACAGCTGGCCGGGCTCTGTTGGAGCAGGCTCGCCTGCGATGGCGTCGGTGGGGTGCCTGCGAGTCCGCGGCGCCTGCATCGCGGGCAAGACCCGCTCCTACAGCTGGCCGGGCTCTGTTGGAGCAGGCTCGCCTGCGATGGCGTCGGTGGGGTGCCTGCGAGTCCGCGGCGCCTGCATCGCGGGCAAGACCCGCTCCCACAGCTGGCGCGAGCTCTGTTGGAGCTGGCTTGCCTGCGATGGCGTCGGTGGGGTGTCCGTGAATTCGCGGTGGCTGCATCGCGGGCAAGACCCGCTCCTACAGCTGGCGCGGGCTCTGTTGGAGATTCTATGTTTGGGGGGAACCCCCAAACATAGAGTTTGGTTGGTACTCACTTTGGTTTTTCATCAAG
>NZ_PJQQ01000050.1:0-30038 GCF_002858665.1 Pseudomonas sp. FFUP_PS_473 | reverse complement strand
GCAAGCCCGCTCCTACAAAGGCCGTGCAAGCTATAAGAGCCGGGCTGAACTGCAATGCAGACGCCGCGAACTTACTGGCACCCCGCCTCGTCCAACAAAGGCCGTGCAAGCTGTAGGAGCCGGGCTTGCCCGCGATGCAGGTGCCACGAATTCACTGGCACCACGCCGACGCCATCGCGGGCAAGCCCGCTCCTACAAAGGCCGTGCAAGCTATAAGAGCCGGGCTGAACTGCGATGCAGACGCCGCGAACTTACTGGCACCGCACCGACGCCATCGCGGGCAAGCCCGCTCCAACAGAAAATGCAGCGTGTGGGAGCCGGGCTTGCCCGCGATGCAGGCGCCGCGAACTTACTGGCACCGCGCCGATGCCATCGCGGGCAAGCCCGCTCCCACAAGAACCTGCTCAGGGGTGCTTTTTTGCGGGCACAAAAAAGGGCGACCAAAGTCGCCCTTTTTCTTAACCAGTCAGAACTTAGTTCTGCTTGGCCATTGCCTCGCGCAGCAGGGCAGCCATGGTGGTGTCACCAGTGACTTCTGGAGCGGTTTTCAGGCTCTGGATCGCTTCGCGCTCTTCTGCATCGTCTTTCGACTTGATGGACAGGTTGATTACGCGGCTCTTACGGTCGACGCTGATGATCTTAGCTTCGATCTCTTCGCCTTCTTTCAGGACGTTACGCGCGTCTTCAACGCGGTCACGGCTGATTTCGGAGGCTTTCAGAGTAGCTTCGATGTCGTCAGCCAGGGTAACTACAGCGCCCTTGGCGTCAACTTCTTTCACGATACCTTTGACGATAGCGCCCTTGTCGTTGACAGCAACGTAGTTGGAGAACGGATCGTCTTCCAGCTGCTTGATGCCCAGGGAGATGCGCTCGCGCTCTGGGTCAACCGACAGAATGACGGTTTCCAGCTCGTCGCCCTTCTTGAAGCGACGTACGGCTTCTTCGCCGACTTCGTTCCAGGAGATGTCCGACAGGTGAACCAGACCGTCGATGCCGCCGTCCAGACCAATGAAGATACCGAAATCGGTGATCGACTTGATGGTGCCGGAGATCTTGTCGCCCTTGTTGAACTGGCCAGAGAAGTCTTCCCATGGGTTGGACTTGCACTGTTTGATGCCCAGGGAGATACGACGACGCTCTTCGTCGATGTCCAGAACCATAACTTCCACTTCGTCGCCAACTTGAACGACTTTCGATGGGTGGATGTTCTTGTTGGTCCAGTCCATTTCGGAAACGTGTACCAGGCCTTCCACGCCTTCTTCCAGCTCTGCGAAGCAGCCGTAGTCGGTCAGGTTGGTGACGCGCGCCATGACGCGGGTGCTCTCTGGGTAACGTGCCTTGATAGCAACCCATGGGTCTTCGCCCAGTTGCTTCAGGCCCAGGGATACGCGGTTACGCTCGCGATCGTACTTCAGAACCTTGACATCGATCTCGTCGCCAACGTTGACGATTTCCGATGGGTGCTTGATACGCTTCCAAGCCATGTCGGTGATGTGCAGCAGGCCATCGACGCCGCCCAGATCAACGAATGCACCGTAGTCGGTGAGGTTCTTGACGATACCTTTGACTTGTTGGCCTTCCTGCAGCGATTCCAGCAGAGCTTCGCGCTCGGCGCTGTTTTCGGCTTCCAGGACGCTGCGACGGGAAACGACAACGTTGTTGCGCTTCTGGTCCAGCTTGATGACCTTGAATTCCAGCTCTTTGCCTTCCAGGTGGGTGGTGTCGCGCACTGGGCGGACATCAACCAGGGAACCTGGCAGGAAGGCGCGGATGCCGTTGACGTCAACAGTGAAGCCGCCTTTGACTTTACCGTTGATAACGCCCTTGACCACTTCTTCGGCGGCGAAAGCTGCTTCCAGAACAATCCAGCACTCGGCGCGCTTGGCTTTTTCACGGGACAGTTTGGTTTCGCCAAAGCCGTCTTCGACCGCGTCCAGCGCAACGTGAACTTCGTCACCGACCTTGATGGTCAGCTCGCCAGCTTCGTTGTAGAACTGCTCGAGCGGGATGACGCCCTCGGATTTCAGACCGGCGTGGACAGTAACCCAGTCACCGTCGATATCAACAACGATACCGGTGATGATCGCACCTGGTTGAAGGTTGAGGGTTTTCAGGCTTTCTTCAAAAAGTTCTGCAAAGCTTTCGCTCATTTTAATTCCTGTAGATTAGGGCGAAACAGACGCCCAGCAACCACACTCCAGACAATGTGGGTTTCGTTCATAGTAAGGGCAGCCTGCAGGACGTTGACTGGTGGACCTGCAAACCTCCCTGATCACCCGGCGATGTCGCGCAGTGCGACTTCACTCATGATGCGTTCCAACACCTGCTCGATGGACAATTCCGTGGAATCCAGCTGAATTGCGTCGGGCGCCGGCTTGAGCGGGGCCACTGCGCGCTGGGTGTCGCGCTCATCGCGCGCACGTATCTCATCTAGCAGACTCGACAGACTAACATCATCACCCTTGGCCTTCAACTGCAAGTAGCGTCGACGCGCACGCTCCTCGGCACTGGCCGTCAGGAAAATCTTCAGCGGGGCATCGGGAAACACCACGGTGCCCATGTCACGACCATCAGCGACCAGGCCCGGCGATTCCTGAAATGCACGCTGGCGCTGCAACAATGCATCCCGTACGGCCGGCAGCGAGGCCACCTTGGAGGCATTCGCCCCCACGGTTTCGTTGCGAATGACATCGCTGACGTCGTCGCCTTCCAGAATAATACGCTGCGGCTGGCCATCGCTGGCAGCGATGAATTGCACATCCAGATGAGCGGCCAGCGCCTTGAGCAGCTCTTCGTTGGTCAGGTCGACACCGTGGTTGCCAGCCGCATAGGCCAGCAAACGGTACAGCGCGCCCGAGTCGAGCAGGTTCCAGCCCAGGCGCTTGGAGAGCAGCCCGGCGACGGTGCCCTTGCCGGATCCGCTAGGCCCGTCGATGGCGATGACTGGTGCTTGCTGGTTCACGACTTGCCCTCTTCAGCAACACGGATGCCGACTTCGGCACACAGCGCCAGGAAGTTCGGGAACGACGTGGCGACGTTGGCACAATCATGGATGCGAATCGGCGCATTTGCACGCAGCGAGGCAACACTGAAGGCCATGGCGATACGGTGGTCACCGTGCCCATGAACTTCGCCACCGCCGATAGGGCCGCCATCGATGATGATGCCATCCGGGGTCGGCTCACATTTCACGCCCAGGGTCAGCAGGCCATCAGCCATGACCTGGATGCGATCGGATTCCTTGACCCGCAACTCTTCGGCGCCACGCAGTACAGTGCGGCCTTCGGCACAGGCAGCCGCCACGAACAATACCGGGAATTCGTCAATGGCCAGCGGTACCAGCGCCTCAGGAATTTCGATGCCCTTTAGCTTGGCGCCACGCACGCGCAGGTCTGCCACAGGCTCGCCGCCGACTTCGCGCTGGTTTTCCAGGGTGATGTCGCCGCCCATCAAACGCAGGATGTCGATGACACCGGTGCGGGTCGGGTTGATGCCAACGTGTTCAAGCAGCAACTCGGAGCCTTCGGCAATCGACGCTGCCACCAGGAAGAACGCCGCCGAGGAGATGTCGGCAGGCACTTCGATCGACGTGGCAGTGAGCTTGTGGCCGGACTCCAGCGATGCGGTCGCCCCTTCAACCGTGACCGGGTAGCCGAAGCCACGCAGCATGCGCTCGGTATGGTCGCGGGTCGGTGCAGGCTCGGTAACGGTGGTTTTGCCTTCGGCATACAGGCCCGCCAGCAGCAGGCAGGATTTCACCTGGGCACTGGCCATTGGCAGGGTGTAGTTCAGCGCCTTGAGCGTGTGACCACCACGGATGGTCATCGGCGGACGACCTTCAGCAGCGGTCTCAATGACCGCACCCATTTCGCGCAGCGGGTTGGCCACACGGTTCATCGGACGCTTGGACAGCGAGGCATCGCCGGTCAGTACGGTATCGAAGCTTTGCGCGGCCAGCAGGCCGGACAGCAGGCGCATCGAAGTACCGGAGTTACCCAGGTAGATCGGCCCAGGTGGCGGCTTCAGGCCATTGAGGCCAACGCCATGGATGGTCACGCGGCCGTGATGCGGGCCCTCGATCACCACACCCATGTCACGGAAGGCCTGCAGGGTAGCCAGCGCATCTTCGCCCTCAAGGAAACCTTCCACCTCGGTGGTGCCTTCGGCCAGCGAGCCGAGCATGATCGAGCGGTGGGAAATCGATTTGTCGCCTGGTACGCGAATACGGCCGGACAGGCGACCACCAGGATTTGCCAGGAAAATCAGATCGTTGGAGTTCATAGCGTCCACATAGGCCCGGCGGGCCAGGATTTTACTGAAATGCTCGCGAGCTACCCGAGCGCGGGTGAACACACCCAGCAGCTGGTGCCCGTCCCCTGCATCGACCGCATCGCGCAAGGCGTCGAGGTCGCTGCGAAATGTATCCAGTGTGCGCAGAACAGCTTCGCGGTTGGCGAGGAAAATGTCGTGCCACATGACCGGGTCGCTTCCGGCGATTCTCGTGAAATCGCGAAAGCCACCCGCAGCGTAACGGAAGATATCCAGGTTTTCGTTGCGTTTTGCCAACGAGTCGACCAGACCAAAGGCCAACAGGTGCGGCAGATGACTGGTTGCCGCGAGCACCTCGTCGTGGCGCTCGACCTGAATGTGCTCGACGTCGGCACCCAGCGCACGCCAGAGGCGATCAACCAGCGCCAAGGCGGCGGGATCGGTCTCGGCAAGTGGGGTCAGAATGACTTTGTGTCGACGAAACAGCTCGGCATTGGAGGCTTCGACGCCGCTTTGCTCGGAGCCGGCAATCGGATGCCCTGGCACGAAGTTCGGCAGGCGTGAGCCAAAGGCCTCGCGCGCTGCGCGCACGACATTGCCCTTGGCGCTACCGACATCGGTCAGTACCGCCTGCCCCAGTTCGAGCTGCGCGAGTTTGGCCAGGAGCTTTTCCATGGCCAGAATCGGTACGGCCAATTGAATGACATCGGCACCGACACAGGCCTTGGCCAGGTCGTCTTCGCAGCGATCGACTACACCCAGCTCAACCGCCAGCTTGCGCGACTGCGGGTCGAGATCGACCCCGACCACTTCACGGCACAGGCCGCTTTCGCGCAGGCCCTTGGCAAAGGACCCACCGATCAGGCCCAGGCCGACAACGACCAGGCGCGTAATAATGGGCTCAGCCTTTTCTACTGTCACGTCAACCACAAACCGGCACCCTGTTCAGAACATCACGCATGGCTAAACCTCAGAGTACGGCTTTCGGATAGGAACCCAGTACTTTCAGGGCCACCGCCTCCTGGCTGATCTTCTCCAGCACGGCCTTGATCAGCGGATCGCGGTGGTGCCCGACGAAGTCGATGAAGAAGACATAGGTCCATTTGCCGCTGCGCGACGGACGGGTTTCGATGCGGGTCAGGTCGATACCGTTCTCGTGGAACGGTACCAGCAGTTCATGCAGCGCACCCGGCTTGTTGCTCATCGAGACGATGATCGAGGTCTTGTCGTCGCCCGTCGGCGGGACTTCCTGGTTACCGATCATCAAGAAGCGCGTGGAGTTGTCCGGGCGGTCTTCGATTTTTTCCGCCAGACGGGTCAGGCCATAGAGCCCAGCCGCCATGTCACCGGCAATTGCCGCGGAGTTCCATTCGCCCTTGACCCGCTTGGCCGCCTCGGCGTTGCTCGATACAGCAACGCGCTCGACGTTCGGGTAGTGCGCATCCAGCCACTTGCGGCACTGGGCCAGCGACTGGGCATGGGAGTAGATACGGCTGATGCTGTCGGTCTTGGTGTTCTCGCCCACCAGCAGGTGGTGGTGAATACGCAGCTCGACTTCACCACAGATCACCATGTCGTGTTCGAGGAAGCTGTCCAGGGTGTGGTTGACCGCACCCTCGGTGGAGTTTTCCACCGGCACGACACCGAAGTTCACGGCACCGGCTGCAACCTCGCGGAACACCTCGTCGATTGCCGCCATTGGCTTGCTGATCACGGCATGGCCAAAGTGCTTCAGGGCCGCCGCCTGGGTGAAGGTGCCCTCTGGGCCGAGGTAAGCCACTTTCAGCGGCTGCTCCAGGGCCAGGCAGGAGGACATGATTTCGCGGAACAAGCGCGCCATTTCCTCGTTGCCCAGCGGCCCCGGGTTGCGTTCCATGACCCGCTTGAGCACTTGTGCTTCACGCTCGGGACGATAGAACACCGGGGTTTCGCCTTCGCTCAGGGACGCCATCTTGACCCGTGCAACTTCCTGGGCGCAACGCGCGCGGTCGCTGATCAGCTCGAGGATTTTCTCGTCGAGGCTGTCAATGCGCACGCGCAGCGCCTTGAGCTCCTGTTCGGACATCAGGCGTGTTCCTTCTCGAATTCAGCCATGTAGGCCACCAGTGCCTCGATCGCTTCAAGGCCCAGTGCGTTGTAGATCGACGCACGCATGCCGCCTACCGAGCGATGGCCCTTGAGGTTGAGCAGGCCACGGGCATCAGCACCGGCCAGGAAGGCTTTGTCCAAACGCTCGTCCGCCAGGCGGAACGGCACGTTCATCCACGAACGGGCATTGTGCGCAATCGGGTTGGTGTAGAACGCGCTGCTGTCAATGAAGCCGTACAGGCGGTCTTTCTTCGCCCGGTTACGACGCTCCATGGCCTCGACGCCGCCCTGCTCCTTGAGCCATTCGAAGACCAGCCCGGAGAGGTACCAGGAGTAGGTCGCCGGGGTGTTGTACATCGAGCCGTTGTCGGCTGCGACCTTGTAGTCGAGCATGGTCGGGCAGCTGCTGCGGGCATGGCCCAGCAGGTCTTCACGAACGATGACCACCACCAGACCGCTCGGGCCGATGTTTTTCTGCGCACCGGCATAGATCATGCCGAACTGCGAGACGTCGATCGGGCGCGAAAGGATGTCCGAAGACATGTCGACCACCAGCGGCACGTCACCGGTTTGCGGAACCCAGTCGAACTGCAGGCCGCCGATGGTTTCGTTGGAGGCGTAGTGCAGGTAGGCGGCGTCCTTGGTCAGGTTCCACTCGTTCTGCCCAGGAATGGCCAGGTAATCGTATGGCTTGGCGCTGGCGGCAACATTGACGTGACCGAAGCGGCGCGCTTCTTCAATCGCCTTCTTCGACCAGATGCCGGTTTCCACGTAGTCCGCAGTGCCACCCTCGGGCAGCAGGTTCAGTGGAATTTCAGCGAATTGCTGACTGGCACCGCCCTGCAGGAACAGGACCTTGTAGTTGGAGGGAACAGAGAGCAGATCACGCAGATCCTGCTCGGCTTTCTCGGCGATGGCCACGTAGTCGTCGCTACGGTGGCTCATTTCCATGACCGACAGGCCTTTGCCGTGCCAGTCCAGCATCTCGGCCTGGGCACGCTGCAGCACAGCATCAGGAAGCGCAGCAGGGCCTGCGCAGAAGTTAAAGGCTCGTTTGCTCACATCCACTCTCGCTCTGCTCTTGATGTCTGCGGGATTCGCTGCGAGGCCGATTGCCAGCCCCGCAGGCCCTCCCACATAAAATCCGCGTTTACACTATTCCTGCGGCGCTTCGTCTGCGTCCGCGTCAGCATCAACGTCGGTATCAACGTCTGCATCTGCATCTGCATCGACGGCGGTGTCGGCTTCACCTTCGAAACCTTCCTCGTCACCCTCCTCTTCGGAAGGCTCCTGCACGCGCTCAAGGCCCACCAGGGTCTCGTCGCTCGCCAGTTTGATCAAGGTTACGCCCTGGGTATTACGACCCAGGCTGGACACTTCGCTGACGCGGGTGCGTACCAAGGTGCCCTGGTCGGAAATCAGCATGATTTCCTCACCGTCCTGCACCTGAACTGCACCGACCAAGCGGCCGTTACGCTCGTTGCTGACCATGGCGATTACACCTTGGCCACCGCGCTTGTACTCTGGGAACTCGGTGATCGCCGTACGCTTGCCGTAGCCACGCTCGGACGCGGTGAGGATCTGGCTGCCCTCCTCCGGAATGATCATCGAGATCAGTTTCTGACCTTCGCCCAGACGCATGCCGCGCACACCGCGCGCGGTACGGCCCATGGCACGTACGTCGGACTCTTTGAAGCGTGTCACCTTGCCCGCGTCGGAGAACAGCATGACCTCACGCTCGCCATCGGTAATGGCAGCGGAAATCAGGATATCGCCCTCGTCCAGCTCCAGCGCGATCAGGCCAACGCTGCGCTGACGGCTGAACTGCTCCAGCGGGGTCTTCTTCACGGTACCGTTGGCGGTCGCCATGAAGATGAAGTGGCCTTCGGTGTATTCCTCGACCGGCAGCATGGTGGTGATGTGCTCACCCTCATCCAGCGGCAGCAGGTTGACCAGCGGACGACCGCGGGCGGCACGCGAGGCCTCAGGGATTTCGTAGGTTTTCAGCCAGTACACCTTGCCCTTGCTGGAGAACAGCAGCAGCGTGGTGTGGCTGTTGGCAACCAGCAAGTGCGAGATGTAGTCCTCGTCCTTGACGCCGGTCGCCGACTTGCCTTTGCCGCCGCGACGCTGGGCCTGGTAGGCCGCCAGCGGCTGGGTCTTGGCGTAGCCGCCATGGGAGATGGTCACAACCCGGTCTTCTTCCGGAATCATGTCACCCAGGGTCAGGTCGAGGCGCGCGTCGAGAATTTCGGTGCGGCGCACGTCGCCGTATTCGGCACGGATCAGTTCCAGCTCTTCGCGGATCACTTCCATCAGGCGCTCGGCGCTGTTGAGGATGCGGATCAGCTCGCCGATCTGGTTGAGAATCTCCTGGTACTCGGCCAGCAGCTTCTCGTGCTCCAGGCCTGTCAGGCGGTGCAGACGCAGGTCAAGGATCGCCTGAGCCTGTTCAGGCGACAGGAAGTACTTGCCGTCGCGCAGGCCATATTGCTCGTCGAGGGTTTCCGGACGGCAGGAATCGGCGCCAGCGCGCTCGACCATGACCTGCACGGCACTGGACTCCCAAGGGGTGCTGATCAGCGCTTCCTTGGCCTCGGACGGGGTTGGCGATGCCTTGATCAAGGCGATGACCGGGTCGATGTTGGACAGGGCAACCGCCTGGCCTTCAAGGATATGGCCACGCTCACGCGCCTTGCGCAGCTCGAACACGGTACGACGGGTAACCACTTCACGGCGGTGACGGACGAACGCCTCGAGCAGGTCCTTGAGGTTCAGAACCTTTGGCTGGCCGTCGATCAGCGCGACAACGTTGATGCCGAACACGCTTTGCAGCTGGGTCTGGGCATAGAGGTTGTTGAGGATGACCTCAGGCACCTCGCCACGACGCAGCTCGATCACGATGCGCATACCGTCCTTGTCGGACTCGTCACGCAGCTCGGTGATACCTTCGAGTTTCTTTTCCTTGACCAGCTCGGCGATCTTTTCGATCAACCGCGCCTTGTTCAGCTGATACGGCAGCTCGGTAACCACGATCTGCTGACGACCACCGACCTTGTCGATGTCTTCGACGGTGGAGCGGGCGCGCATGTAGATGCGGCCACGGCCCGTGCGGTAGGCCTCGATGATGCCGGCACGGCCGTTGATGATGGCCGCGGTCGGGAAGTCCGGACCCGGGATGAACTGCATCAGTTCATCGACCGTGATGTCCGCGTTATCGATCAGCGCCAGGCAACCGTCGATGACTTCACCCAGGTTGTGCGGCGGAATGTTGGTTGCCATGCCCACGGCGATACCGCTGGAACCGTTGACCAGCAGGTTCGGGATACGGGTCGGCATGACCGCCGGGATCTGCTCGGTGCCGTCGTAGTTGGGCACCCAGTCGACGGTTTCCTTGTGCAGGTCGGCCAGCAGCTCGTGGGCCAGCTTGGTCATGCGCACTTCGGTGTAACGCATCGCGGCTGCGTTGTCGCCGTCGACCGAACCGAAGTTACCCTGGCCGTCGACCAGCAGGTAGCGCAGGGAGAAAGGCTGAGCCATACGTACGATGGTGTCGTAGACCGCCGTGTCACCGTGAGGGTGATACTTACCGATCACGTCACCGACCACACGGGCAGATTTCTTGTACGGTTTGTTCCAGTCGTTACCCAGCTCGCTCATCGCAAACAGAACACGACGATGCACGGGCTTCAAGCCATCACGCGCATCGGGCAGTGCTCGCCCGACAATGACGCTCATCGCGTAGTCGAGGTAGGACTGTCTCAGTTCGTCTTCGATATTGACCGGGAGGATTTCTTTGGCCAGTTCGCCCATGAGAAGCCTGATTCCTTTTTCTGGTGAAACTCCGCCACATCCATGATCGGACGAACGAAGCTCGCCGCCGCAAAGCTGCTGCCCTGCAACGACTTACGACAAATCAACGAGTTAAGCCATGGATCTGCGCAGTAAAGACAGCCAAATTGAGCGGTCTTGGAAACCGTCGGATGTTACCACAGTCGCCGAGAGCTTGGGAGTACGGCAAAGCGTCGCCGGTGCAGGCACCCTAGCACCCGCGACGATAAAGGCCGCCAAGGGCCACTCAGTCAATGCAGGCGCTTGCGGCACATCAATTGGGCCATTTTCGCGGTATCCGGGCGCTCGACGATGCCTTTCTCGGTGACGATGGCGTCGATAAGGTCCGCCGGGGTCACGTCGAATACCGGGTTGAAGGCATCGACATCGGCACCGACGCGCTGCCCGCCGACTTCCAGCAACTCACTGCCGGCACGCTCTTCGATCGGGATGTCATCGCCACTGGCCAGGCTCATGTCGATGGTCGAGCTCGGCGCCACCACCATGAAACGCACACCATGGTGCATGGCGTTGACCGCCAGTTGGTAGGTACCGATCTTGTTCGCCACGTCGCCATTGGCAGTGATGCGGTCTGCCCCGACGATGACCCAGGTAATACCCTTGGTCTTCATGAGGTGAGCCGCCGCCGAATCGGCATTCAGGGTCACCGGAATGCCTTCGTTGGCCAGTTCCCAGGCGGTCAGCCGCGAGCCTTGCAACCAGGGCCGGGTTTCATCGGCGTAGACGCGCTCGATCATGCCCTCCAGCCAGGCACCGCGAATCACCCCCAGCGCAGTACCAAAACCACCCGTTGCCAGCGCACCCGTGTTGCAGTGGGTGAGTACCGCCTGCTCGCTGCCTTGATGCTTGCGGATCAGCTCGACACCCAGCTGAGCCATGGTCAGGTTGGCCTCGCGGTCACTTTCGTGAATCGCGATGGCCTCAGCCTCCATGAGCGCGAGCGGGTCATCGGTGCTCTTCAGGCGTTCCAGGCGCTCGCGCATGCGGTTCAGCGCCCAAAACAGGTTGACTGCGGTTGGCCGCGACTCGGCCAGAACAGTGAAATCTTCTTCCAGCGCCGCTTTCCAGTCGCCACCGGCGGCCAGGCGCTGACGCACTGCCAAAACGATGCCATAGGCAGCGCTGATGCCAATTGCAGGTGCGCCACGCACCACCATGGAACGAATTGCCTCGGCCACGCCGCGCGCATCGGTATACGCCAGCCAGGTTTCCTCCGCTGGCAGGATGCGCTGGTCGAGCAGGTACAAGGCACCGTCTCGCCAATCGATGGCCTTTACCTTCTCTGCAGCCAACAGTCGATCGCGCATGCCTCACCCCACCATTCAGACATCAAAAGCGAATGATTATAACGATCCCCAGGCGCGGGCGCTCGGGTATACTTCGCCCTTACTCCTTTAGCCCTTGGATTTTCTGCCATGCCCAAGCTTGCCACCCCCCTCGACCTGTTGCTCCTGCCAACCTGGCTGGTGCCCGTCGAACCGGCCGGGGTGGTGTTCAAGGACTACGGCCTGGGCATCCGTGACGGCAAGATCGCCTTCGTGGGCCCACGCGAAGACGCCCTGCGCCACGGCGCCGGGGAGATCCGCGAGTTGCCAGGCTGCCTGCTCAGCCCCGGCCTGATCAACGCACACGGCCACGCGGCAATGACCCTGTTCCGCGGCCTGGCCGACGACCTGCCGTTGATGACCTGGCTCGAAAAGCACATCTGGCCGGCCGAGAGCCGCTGGGTCGACGAAGCCTTCGTGCGCGACGGTACCGACCTGGCCATCGCCGAGCAGCTCAAGGGCGGCATCACCTGCTTCTCGGACATGTACTTTTTCCCGAAAATTGCCAGCGAGCGCGTACACGAGAGCGGCATTCGCGCCCAGATCGCCATTCCCCTGCTGGACTTCCCGATTCCTGGCGCACGCAGCACCGATGAAGCGCTGCACCAGGGCGTCGAGCTGTTCGGCGACCTGCGCCACCATCCCCGCATTACCGTGGCTTTCGGCCCGCACGCGCCTTACACGGTGAGCGACGAGAACCTGGAGAAAATCCGGGTGATCGCCGAGGAACTGGACGCGCCGATTCACATGCATATTCAGGAAACCGCCTTTGAGGTCCAGCAGTCGCTGGAGCAGCGTGGCGAGCGCCCTCTGGCACGTCTGGCCCGCCTCGGCCTGCTTGGCCCGCGCCTGCAGGCGGTACACATGACCCAGGTCAGCGACGAAGACCTGGCGCTGCTGGTAGAAAGCAACACCAACGTTGTCCACTGCCCGGAATCGAACCTGAAACTGGCCAGCGGCTTCTGCCCGGTCGAACGCCTGTGGCAAGCCGGCGTCAACGTCGCCGTTGGAACCGACGGCGCGGCCAGCAACAACGATCTCGACCTGCTCGGCGAAACCCGCACTGCGGCCCTGTTGGCCAAGGCAGTTGCTGGCTCGGCCACCGCACTGGACGCACACCGCGCCCTGCGCATGGCGACCCTCAATGGCGCACGCGCACTGGGCCTTGATGCGATTACCGGCTCACTGGAGCTGGGCAAGGCCGCAGACCTGACCGCCTTCGACCTTTCGGGCCTGGCTCAGCAGCCGGTCTACGACCCGGTTTCGCAACTGATCTACGCCTGCGGCCGTGACTGCGTGAAGCATGTCTGGGTCAACGGCAAGCAACTGCTGGACGAGCGGCGCCTGACGCGCCTGGACGAACAGGCCCTGAGCAGCGCAGCCCGCGCCTGGGGCCAGCGCATTGGCGGCCATCACGAATAACCCGTCGCCAGCCCCACTGCCGACCCGTAACGTATTATTGAAGCTTCAGAGGACTGTTCCATGAGCAACGTCGACCACGCTGAAATCGCCAAATTCGAAGCCCTCGCCCACCGCTGGTGGGACCGCGAAAGCGAGTTCAAACCGCTGCACGACATCAACCCGCTACGGGTCAACTGGATTGACGAGCGCGTCAAGCTGGCCGGCAAGAAGGTGCTCGACGTTGGCTGCGGCGGCGGCATTCTCAGCGAATCCATGGCCCAGCGCGGCGCGACCGTCACCGGTATCGACATGGGTGAGGCACCGCTGGCCGTCGCCCAACTGCACCAGCTGGAATCGGGCGTAAACGTTGAGTACCGGCAGATCACCGCCGAAGCTCTGGCCGAGGAAATGCCAGGCCAGTTTGACGTGGTCACCTGCCTGGAGATGCTGGAGCACGTCCCTGACCCGTCCTCGGTGATCCGCGCCTGCTACCGCATGGTCAAACCGGGTGGCCAGGTATTTTTCTCGACCATCAACCGCAACCCCAAGGCGTACCTGTTTGCGATCATTGGCGCCGAGTACATCATGAAGTTGCTGCCGCGTGGCACACATGACTTCAAGAAGTTCATCCGCCCCTCGGAACTGGGCGCCTGGAGCCGTGAAGCCGGCCTGAGCGTCAAGGACATCATCGGCCTGACCTACAACCCGCTGACCAAGCATTACAAGCTGGCAGCCGATGTCGACGTCAACTACATGATTCAAACCCTGCGCGAGGAATGAGCATGCGTTTGCGAGCCGTACTTTTTGACATGGATGGCACCTTGCTGGATACGGCGCCGGACTTCGTCGCCATCTGCCAGGCCATGCTGGCCGACCGCGGCCTGCCCCCCGTAGACGAACAGAGAATCCGTGATGTGATTTCCGGTGGTGCCCGGGCCATGGTCTCGGCAACCTTCGCGCTGGACCCAGCCGACGCGGCGTTCGAAGCACTGCGCCTGGAGTTCCTTGAGCGCTACCAGGCCAACTGCGCGGTCCACAGCTGCCTGTTCGACGGCATGGCCGAATTGCTGGCCGACATCGAAAAAGGCAACTTGCTGTGGGGGGTGGTCACCAACAAGCCCGTGCGCTTCGCCGAGCCGATCATGCAACAACTCGGCCTGGCCGAGCGTTCGGCGCTGCTGATCTGCCCGGACCATGTAAAGAACAGCAAGCCCGATCCAGAGCCACTGATCCTGGCCTGCAAAACCCTGAACCTGGACCCGGCCAGCGTGCTGTTCGTGGGCGACGACCTGCGTGACATCGAGTCGGGGCGCGATGCCGGCACCCGCACCGCTGCCGTACGCTATGGCTATATCCACCCCGAAGACAACCCGAACAACTGGGGTGCGGACGTGGTGGTCGACCATCCACTGGAACTGCGCAAGGTGATCGACAGCGCACTCTGCGGCTGCTGATAGCGACTATTTAGAGGTAAACACCATGTTCGACTACTCCGCCCGCCCCGACCTGCTCAAAGACCGGGTCATCCTTGTCACCGGCGCCGGTCGCGGCATCGGCGCAGCCGCCGCCAAGAGCTTCGCTGCCCACGGTGCGACGGTGCTGCTGCTGGGCAAGACCGAAGCCAACCTGACCCAGGTCTATGACGAAATCGAAGCGGCCGGGCATCCACAACCGGTGGTCATTCCGTTCAACCTGGAAACGGCGCTGCCACACCAGTACGACGAACTGGCGGTGATGATCGAGAATGAGTTCGGTCGGCTCGACGGCCTGCTGCACAACGCCTCGATCATTGGCCCACGGACACCGATTGAACAGCTGTCTGGCGACAACTTCATGCGGGTGATGCATATCAACGTGAACGCCACGTTCATGCTGACCAGCACCCTGCTGCCACTGTTGAAGCTGTCGCAGGACGCTTCGGTGATCTTCACCTCCAGCAGTGTTGGCCGCAAAGGCCGCGCCTACTGGGGCGCCTATGGGGTGTCGAAGTTCGCCACCGAGGGCCTGATGCAAACCCTGGCAGATGAGCTGGAGGGCGTTGCCCCTGTGCGCGCCAACAGTGTCAACCCAGGCGCAACCCGCACCAGCATGCGCGCCCAGGCCTACCCGGGCGAAAACCCCGAAAGCAATCCGCTGCCGGCCGATATCATGCCGGTGTATCTGTACCTGATGGGCCCGGACAGCGCCGGCATCAACGGCCAGGCGTTCGACGCGCAGTAAGCTTCAGCCTTGCACCAGAGCCATCCGTTCGCGGGGGCTCTGGCGCTCATGCGACACTTCCATTTGCATGCAGCGCTCAAGGAACAGGTACATGTATTCGTAACTCTTGCAGATGGCCTGCCGCAGCTCGGCCTGCAAGGCCCTGGACGGGTTGTTGCCAGCCAGCGTGCAGATGATCTCCAGCGCCTCCCATGGGTGCGCATCGTCATACTGAGCGTGCAGATTCAGCCACTTCATGGCGCGCTTGCGCTGCGCTTCCGGAAACGCCTCGGCATAGGCACCGGTAGAACAGACCAAGGCCGACCACTCGCCGGTAGCCCCTTCAATGGCATAGTTGGTCGCTGCAATCGCGATGATCAGCGGGTCTGCCGAGCTGGTGTGCCAGCACCAGTGGCTCAACGCCTGCAGCTCTGTCGGCACCTGCTGCGCCTGCAGGTCGTCGAGGCTGACGCCATGGGCATGGCACCAGTTCAGCCAATAATCGGCATGATTGAGTTCGACGCGAATGTTGCGCATCAGCCAGCGGCGCGCCAGGTCCTCACCGGGATGGCGGGCAAAGCGGGTCTTGGTCAGGTTCTGTGCCATGTACAGGGCGAACTGTTCAACCACCGGCCAGCCACCAATCAGGTACTGACGCATCGTTCGAGCCCCCAAGCGGTTATCTCGCATGCGCTGGTAAAGCTCGTGCTCGACCACCTTTCGCTTACTTTCGCTGCAGGCTTCAATCAACTGTTGGGCCCAGAGCGGGTAACTGGCGGGATCCATCAACGGACCGATTCGAACAAATGCATCATTCACTGTCAGCTCCTTTTCCTTGTGATTGTTAATGTTCAGCGAAACGTTCCTGGCGCCTTCATCATCTGAGCGCGCTCCGGCGCACGTTTGCGCTGCAGGCTGTCGCACGAAAACACCGCCGGACGCTCGATGAGGTACCCCTGTGCGTAGTCCACGCCAATTTCCCGCAAGGCCTGTTCAATCAGCGGGGTTTCGACGAACTCGGCGATCGTGCGTTTGCCCATGACATGGCCAATGTGGTTGATCACTTCGACCATCGCCCGATTAATCGGGTCATCCAGCATGTCCTTGACGAAACTTCCGTCGATCTTAAGGAAGTCTACTGGCAAATGTTTCAAATAGGCGAACGACGACATGCCTGCGCAGAAGTCATCAAGCGAGAACCTGCAGCCCAACCCCTTCAAGTCGTTGATGAAACGAATGGCGCTACCCAGGTTGGCAATGGCACTGGTTTCAGTGATTTCAAAGCAGACCAACTGCGGTGGAATCGAAAACTCGCTGAACATGCGGTGCAGGTATTCAAGGAAGTTGTCGTCGCCGATACTGCTCCCGGACAGGTTGATCGCGCACATGGCCAACGGCCCTTGGCGCGGCCTGTCCAGGGCTTCGCGAATCACCTGAAACACGTTGCGCACGACCCAACGGTCCAGCGCGGTCATCAACCCGTATCGTTCGGCGGCCGGGATAAAGCTGTCAGGCAGGATGGTGCGCCCACTCTCATCGTGCAGCCGCAGAAGAATCTCAAGGTGCCCACCGGCATTGCCAGGCTCACCCAGTGCAGCAATTTCCTGGGAGTAAAGGCAAAAGCGGTTTTCTTCCAATGCGACGTGCAAACGCTGAATCCAGGCCATTTCACCAACGCGCATGGACAACTCGGTGTCGTCGGCATGGTAGACCTGAACGCGGTTACGCCCCTTCTCCTTGGCCATATAACACGCCATGTCCGCGGCCCGCAACGACGCTTCCAGGGTAGCCGGAGGCTGGCTGAGGGGAACCAGGCCAATACTGACCGTGGTCATGAACGGGCGCCCTTTCCAGACAAAATGCAGGCTCTGCACTGTCTGACGAAGGTTTTCGGCAATGCGCTCGGCCTGTTCCGGCGGGCAGTTTTCCAGCAGGATGCCGAACTCATCCCCCCCGAGACGCGCCAAGGTATCCCCTTCACGCAACCCACCCTGAAGCAAGGCACAAATGTGCCGCAGCAACTCATCACCCGCCGCATGGCCAGAGGTGTCGTTGACCAGTTTGAACTGATCCAGGTCCAGGAACAGTAATGAATGGCGCGCCGTACTTCGGCTCAGGCCTGCGAGCGCCTGCTCCAGGCGGAACTCGAATTCCCGGCGGTTGGCCAACCCTGTCAGGGCGTCATGGGTGGCCTGCCAGGACAGGTTGGCAATGTATTGGCGCTCCTGGGTCATGTCATGCAGCACCACTACAACGCCACTGATACGCCCTTCGTTGAGTATCGGCGCGCCCACCAGGGCGACGGAAACGGTGCTGCCATCGAGCCGCTGAATCAGCTTGGCATGCTCACCGCCTTCATGCAGGGTGCCGTTGAGAATGTGCTCAATCAGCGTCAGGCTGTCCTTCTCGGCATGCTCATCAAGCAGATTGAACAGTGCCGCCAAGGGCAAGCCCTGCGCCTGCTGGGCATCCCAGTGGGTCAACTGCTCGGCAGCCGGGTTCATGTAGGTAATACAGCCATCGACGTCGGTGGTTATCACACCATCGCCAATCGACGCCAGGGTGACTTGCGCACGCTCTTTTTCAACCTGCAGCGCACTGGCAAAGGCTTGGCGCTGAACCAGCAGCTTGTGCGAGCGCTTCCAGGCCAGGGCAATCAGGAACAATGCGGTCGCCACGTTGATGAACAGCAACAGGCGCAGGAGCACCCGCGAGCCTTCGCTCAAGGCATCGCTGAACGCCTTGGCGGCAGGCGCCACGCCCTCATTGATCGAGGCAATCCTGGCCTTCCAGTCGGCCACTTTCCTGGCCGAGGCCTTCCCACGCGCAAAGCCTTGGCGTATTTCCTGGGCAAGAGTGTCGAGTTGCTGCACGAAGCCGTCGCCGACGGCCCACAGTTGAATGGCCTTTTCCAGGTAACTGACATGACGAAAATTCAGGTACAACCAGATCACACTGGAGACGTCATCGGGGTGGTTGCCACCCTGCAACATGCCCTTGCGAGCCGCTGCGATGTCCGGTGTCGGCAAATCCAGTGCGGTGCGCAGCTCATGCCCCCCCATGGGCACGGCGATAGCCCGCTGGTACTTCTCGAACGCCGCCTGATCGCCACTGTCGGCATACAGCGTAAGGTAGTAGATGGCGTCCTTCTGGCCCTTGGACCAGAGGCTTTCGCCACCCACGTAACCACGCACAGCCGAGAGCGCGTAAAGGCTGATGCTTCCTAGCAACGCCTGAAACAGCACGACCGCGACAAATGGCCAAATGATGCCCAGCAACTTTGGCGCTTCGAGAGTCCGTTTTCCCTTCATGAGGTCCCTTGTTGCAGAGCCGTATGAGTCTAAACCTACAACAGACTAGGATATTTGCCACCAGGGCAAATGGCCTTTACCTCAAAATTCGCTTTTCCCGCTCAACTTTGTTGCAGATGCCCGTACAGTTTGGCGTATAAACCGCCATCAGCGATGAGCTGCTGATGGCAACCGTCCTCGGCAACATGCCCCCCATCGAACACCAGAACACGGTCTGCCTGCTTCACCGCCGACAGGCGGTGGGCGATGATCAAGGTCGTGCGGGCACTGAGAAAACGGGCCAGGGCCTGATGCAGGTTGTACTCGGTGGCCGCGTCCAGAGCCGACGTGGCTTCATCGAGGATAACCACCTTGGGCTCGGCCAGTACCATCCGGGCAATGGCCAGACGCTGACGCTGCCCACCGGACAGGCGTACTCCGGAGCGCCCCACCACGCTGTCCAGGCCCTGAGGCAGCGCAGCAATGGTGCCATCTAGCTGGGCAATGCCCAATGCCTGCCAGCACGCCTCGTCGGTGCAGTCGCGGCCCATGGTCAGGTTGGCGCGCACGGTGTCGTTGAACAGCGAGGGGTGCTGCAACACCACGGCCACCTGCTCACGCAAGGTTTCCAGGCCAATTTCCTGCAAGGTCGCGCCACCGAAGCGGATCGTCCCGGCTTGCGGTGTGTAGAGCCCCAGCAACAACTGCACCAGGGTGCTCTTGCCGCCACCGCTGGCACCGACTATCGCCACTTTTTCGCCGGGTGCGATCGACAGGTTGAGCTGGTCGAGCACCGGCTCCTCGCCGTAGGCGAAACGCAGGCCGCGCACGTCGATGCCAACGGTGTCACGACCCTTGAACGGGTCGACGCCCCCGGCAAACTGCGGTTCGTCGTCACGCGCCAGCAGTTCGTTGATGCGGGTCAGCGCACCGCCAGCGGCGTAGTAGGCGTATTGCAGGTTCAACAACTGCTCCACCGGCCCGATCATGAACCACAGGTAGCTGAACACGGCCAGCATCTGGCCAATGGAAAGGTCGGAGAACAGCACGGTGAGCATTGCCGCCGCGCGGAAAATATCGATACCAAACTGGAACAACAGGCCACTGGCACGCCCACTGGCGTCACTCTTCCACTGCGAGGCGACGGCATAGTTGCGAACCTCCTGGGCACGTACCCCCAGTCGCCCAAGGAAATAGCCCTGGCGGTTACCGGCTCGAATTTCCTGAATGGCATCCAGCGTTTCGGCCAGCGCCTGGGTAAACCGCGAGGTGCTGTCGTTCTCCAGTTTTTTCAGGTGCTTGACCCGCTTGCCCAATTGCACGGTGGCAAAAATCACCAACGGGTTGAACAGCAGGATCAACAGCGCCAACTGCCAATGCATCCAGATCAGGATGCCGGCCGTACCGGTCAAGGTCAGTACCGCTACCAGGAAGCGGCTGAGGGTTTCACCGACAAACTTGTCCAGGGTGTCGAGGTCGGTCACCAGGTGCGTCGTGACCGTTCCGCTGCCAAGGCTTTCGTACTCGCTCAGGGAGATGCGCTTGAGCCGCTCGATCAGGCGGATACGCAAGCGGTAGACGATGTCTTTGGCCAAACCGGCAAACAGCCTGGCCTGAACCACGTTGAATGCCAGCGCGAATACCCGCAGGCACAGGGTCACCAGGAGCATCAGGCCGATATAGCCAGCGGGCACGTGCCAAGCCTGCGGCAGAAACTGATTCATCCATTTCAGCGCGGCGTCGCCATGCCCCAGCAGCACTTCGTCGACGAGCAGCGGCAGCAACAGCGGGATCGGCACACTGCACAGCGCCGCCAGCACGGCAACGCCATTGGCGATCCACAGGGCTTTTTTGTGTTGCAGTGCCAGGCGACGAATTTCAGCCCAGCTCAGACGATCGCCATGACTTGCCGGTGAACCCGGCACCGGGTCGGGTGAGCCCGGCAGGTCAAGCATGAGCGGCGCGCTCCAGCCAACGACCGAGCAACGGCGCCAACGCGTCTTGAGGCTGGTAGCCGTTGGTCAACAGCGCCAACTGGCCATTGCGCTCGGCGAGCAGGGTCGGGAAACCGGCAATACCCAAATCCTGCACCCAGACGAAATCGGCAGCCGTGGCCTGGCGTTGTTCGGCGCTGGTGAAGCGTTCGGAGAACACCGCACGCTCAAAGCCTGCCTGGGTAGCCAGTTCGACCAATTGCGGCGCACGGGTGACATCTTCGCTGCGCTCATAGAAGGCCTGCTGGATAAGCGTGAGCAGGCCCCACGCGCGTTGCGGGTCAAGGCTGCGCGCCGTCACCAAGGCGCGGCACGCAGGTTCGGTGTCGTAGACGAAACCCTCGGGCATCGCCCCTTCAATGCGAAACGGCTGGCCAGTCGCTTCGTGCACCGCTTGCCAGTGCTCAAGGATGTAGCGTCGGGTAGACACATCAAGTGCGCTGCTACCGCTACGCAGGCCACCGACCACCAGATGGGTCGGCACCCCCGCCGCCTGCGCCTGGGCGATCAGGGCCTCGGCCACTGGTGCAAAACCCCAGCACCAGGAGCACATCGGGTCCATCACATAGAGCAGGCGAGCGGACATCATCAAACCTCGGCAGCTTTGCGGTAATTATGGCCAATCGGGTGCGGCTGGTTGCGGGCCTTGGCCAGTTCGATCTGCTTCTGCCGGTCGATGGCGCTGCGGCGCGTCTTCTCGCTCAGGCTGTCCCAGCAGTGCGGGCAGCTGATACCTGGCGAGTAGTGCTCCGAAGCACGGTCTTCCACGCTGATCGGCGTGCGGCAGGCGTGGCACTGGTCATAATCGCCTTCGCTCAGGTCATGACGAACGGTGACCCGGTTGTCGAAGACGAAGCACTCGCCCTCCCAGCGGCTCTCTTCCTGCGGCACTTCCTCAAGGTATTTGAGGATGCCACCCTTGAGATGATAGACCTCTTCGAACCCCTCGCCGAGCATGTAGCTGGAGGCTTTTTCACAGCGAATGCCGCCGGTGCAGAACATGGCGACTTTCTTGTGACGGCTTGGGTCGAAGTTGGCCTTGATGTACTCGGGGAACTCACGGAAGGTCGTGGTTTTCGGGTCGATCGCCCCTTCAAAGGTGCCGATGGACACTTCGTAATCGTTACGGGTATCGATCAACAGCACTTCCGGATCGCTGATCAGTGCGTTCCAGTCCTTGGGCTCGACGTAGGTACCGACCTTCTTGTTCGGGTCGACGCCCGGAACACCCAGGGTGACGATCTCTTTCTTCAGTTTGACCTTGGTGCGGTAGAACGGCTGCTCATCGCAGTAGGACTCTTTGTGGTCGATGTCTACCAGGCGCGCATCGCTGCGCAACCAGGCCAGCAGGCCATCGATGCCTTCACGGGTACCGGACACCGTACCGTTGATGCCTTCTTCAGCCAGCAACAGGGTGCCTTTGACGCCATTGGCGGTCATCGTTTCGAGCAGCGGTTCACGCAGCTCGACGTAATCTTCGAGGGTAACGAATTTGTACAGCGCCGCCACGACGATAGCTTGGGTCATGCCTTGATTCTCCAGGTGGCTGTCCTCGCAAAGGACGAACCGGGTGTCAAAAAAAACGCGCCGACGAGCGGCGCGTTGCACATTCTAACAAAAACCCGGCAGCAAAATCAGTGTTTGCTACCACCGGCACAGGTTGGCGAGGCCGGGGCTGCACCGACCTTTTCCCACTCCTGCGGCGTGTAGGTATGCAAGGCCAAGGCGTGGAACTGGCTCATCAGCTCGCCTAGGGTGGCGTACACCTTCTGGTGGCGCTTGACGCTGTTCAGCCCCTCGAACTGCTCACTGACCAAAATCGCCTTGTAGTGGGTTTCCTGGCCACGGCTGTGCATGTGGCTTTCGTCACGCACTTCAAGGTGCTGCGGGGCCAGGGCGGCCAGGCTTTGCTCAATTCGTTGCTGCATCGACATGACGGGCTCCGCTTACGGTTTCTTGGCCGGCGCGGCCTTGCCCGCGGACGGGTCCAGTTCGGTGGTCATGTCAGACAGCAGCTTGTTGACCACCGGTACTGCGCTTTCCAGTTTCTGCTGGGTCAACTGAGCCGACTGCTGGGTGACCATCGGCATTTTTTCCAGGACTTTCTTGCCCAGTGGCGACTCGTAGAACTTCACCAGGTCTTTCAGCTCGCTTTCGCTGAAGGTGCTGGTGTAGAGCTTAACCATATCGGGCTTGAGCTTGTTCCAGCCGATCGCCTGGTCAAGGGCGGCATTGGCCTTGGCCTGGTAGCTGTCCAGCACAGCCTTTTTCGAAGCAGGTGCCTTGGTCTGTTCAAAGCGCTGGGCGAACATCTGCTGCACTTGCATGTAGACCGGGGTTCCGAGCTTGTCGGCGTGCGCCAGCTTAAGGAAGGCTTCGGCGCTGGCATTGTGGCTGGCAGTATCGGCAAGCACCTGGCCGCTGGCACAAACCAGTACAACTGCGGTGCAAAGGGCGCGAAGACGGGTCATCGGAAATCCTTAATTGTCGGAAGAGGTGGCACCTCAGAGTAGAGCATTCTGCGCCGACTCGGGCTGAGCGCTCAAGTGGATCGACACGTAAAGAAACCGCCGTGTCGAATCAGGACCTAAACTGCGGAATCAGACGACAAAGGAGTGACCGCAGCATGAGCCGTAACGAAACAGACAGCCTGGGAACGGTCGAAGTTCCGGATCAGGCCTACTGGGGCGCCCAGACGCAGCGCTCGCTGATCAACTTCGCAATTGGCAAGGAACGGATGCCGCTGGCTGTCCTGCACGCCCTGGCGCTGATCAAGAAGGCGGCCGCCCGGGTCAACGTGCGTAACGGCAACCTGCCAGCCGACGTTGCCCGGCTGATTGAGCAAGCCGCTGACGAGGTACTGGCCGGGCAACACGACGAGCAGTTTCCGCTGATGGTCTGGCAGACCGGTAGCGGCACCCAGAGCAACATGAACGTCAACGAGGTGATTGCCGGCCGCGCCAACGAACTCGCCGGCCAGGGCCGAGGGGGGAAAACCCCGGTCCACCCCAACGATCACGTCAACCGTTCGCAGAGCTCCAACGACTGTTTCCCCACCGCCATGCACATCGCCGCAGCACAGGCAGTACATGCGCGGCTACTGCCGGCGATCAGCGAACTGGCTGCGGGCCTGGCAGAACAGTCGGTGCGTCATCAGCACCTGGTCAAGACCGGCCGCACCCACATGATGGACGCCACACCGATTACCTTCGGCCAGGAACTGTCGGCTTATGTCGCCCAACTCGATTACGCACAACGGGCAATCCGCTCGACACTGCCGGCAGTCTACGAGCTGGCACAGGGCGGTACGGCAGTCGGTACCGGCCTGAACGCACCGAAAGGCTTTGCCGAAGCCATCGCCGCAGAGCTTGCGGCCTTGGCCGGGCTGCCCTTCGTCAGCGCACCGAACAAATTCGCCGCGCTGGCCGGGCATGAACCACTGACGCTCCTGGCCGGGGCGCTGAAAACCCTGGCGATCACCCTGATGAAACTGGCCAACGATTTGCGCTTGCTCAGCTCCGGCCCGCGCACCGGGCTGGCGGAAGTGCGGTTGCCGGCCAACGAGCCGGGCAGCTCGATCATGCCCGGCAAGGTCAACCCGACCCAATGCGAGGCGCTGTCGATGCTGGCCTGCCAGGTGCTGGGCAACGACGCCGCGATCGGCTTTGCCGCCAGCCAGGGGCACCTTCAGCTCAACGTGTTCAAGCCGGTGATCATCCATAACCTGCTGCAGTCGATCGAACTGCTGGCCGACGGCTGCCATAACTTCCAGCAGCACTGTATTGCCGGGCTTGAACCGGATCCTCAGCAGATGGCCGACCACCTGGAACGTGGGCTGATGCTGGTGACGGCGCTGAACCCGCACATCGGCTACGACAAAGCCGCCGAGATTGCCAAAAAAGCCTATGCCGACGGCATTACCCTACGCGAGGCCGCACTGGCGCTGGGCTATGTCAGCGACCAGCAGTTCGACCAATGGGTACGGCCCGAACACATGCTCGATGCGGGCGACAACGGCTGAGTCAGCGTGCCAGGCGCACGCGTCTGGCACGCCAACCGGCAATCAGTGACGGCCCCAGCGCAATCAGCACCGAGCCGAGCACCACGATCACGGCACCAATGTACGCCAGGCCATTGATCTGCTCGGGTTGCACATAACCTGGCCAGAGCATGGCCGCCAGGGCAACACAGCCGAACGTCACCAGCGGGGTGATCGCCAGGGTCGCACTGACCCGCGATGCTTCCCAGTGGGCCAACGCTTCAGCAAAGGCACCGTAGGCAACCAGCGTGTTCAGGCAACAGGCCAACAGCAACCAGCCTTGCAGCGGGCTCAGTTGCAGCGCCTCCAGTGGGTGTGCCCATGGCGTCAGGATCAAGGCACAGATCAGGTAGATCACCATCATCACCTGTGGCGAGCTCCACACGGTGAGTAACTGCTTCTGGCCCAAGGCATAGAACGTCCACACCGCAGCGGCCAGCAGGATAATCAGAATGCCCTTGGTGTAGATCCCCAAGGAGGTCAGCAGTTCGTCCAGGCGCTGATTGAAGAACAACCCGAAGCCCAGCAGCAGAATGACCAGGCCGATCCCCTGCCCCAGGCTGAAACGCTCCTTGAAAACCACAACGCTACTGATCAACAGCAGCACCGGCCCCATCTGGATCATCAGTTGCGCTGTGCCGGGGCTGAGCATGTTCAGGCCGATCAGGTAGAGCACATAGTTGCCGATCAGCCCGCCCACGCAGAGCAACAGCAGAAAACGCCCGTTTCGCCCCAGGGCACGCACGGAGGGCAGACGCCGCGTGGCGCCAAGAAAGGCCAGCAGCAGGCCACCAGAAACCAGCAGGCGGAACCAGGTGACAGTGACCGGGTCCATCACCAGCAACACCTGCTTGAGCTTGATCGGAAGGATGCCCCAGAGCACGGCCGTCAACAACGCCAGGAACAGACCGTAGACCCAGCGTCCGGAAGAAATATGCATGACCGCCTCGAAAAACCCTGTGGTGGGGGGAGGCTTGATTCTACGGCGGTCACCGCAACTTACACAGTTACAGATATAGAAAAGAATTCAGCATCTCATTCCATGAAAGCCTGCAAGTGTTACGCGGGCTCTGTTGGAGCTGGCTTGCCTGCGATGGCGTCGGTGGGGTGTCCGTGAGTACGCGGTGGCTGCATCGCGGGCAAGCCCGGCTCCTACAGGTTACGCGAGCGCTGTTGGAGCTGGCTTGCCTGCGATGGCGTCGGTGGGGTGTCCGTGAGTTCGCGGCGTTTGTATCGCGGGCAAGCCCGGCTCCTACAGGCTGCGCGGGCGCTGTTGGAGCTGGCTTGCCTGCGATGGCGTTGGTGGCTATTTCTTGTTGTTCTTGAACGCCGCTTCCAGCGCTTCGTTGATGGTGCGCAGCACTTTTACCCGGGCCCAGCGTTTGTCATTGGCTTCGACCAGGGTCCAAGGCGCAATTTCGGTGCTGGTACGGTCAACCATATCGCCCACCGCTTCGGCGTATTGCGGCCACTTGTCACGGTTGCGCCAGTCCTCTTCGGTGATCTTGAAGCGCTTGAAGGGGATCTGTTCGCGCGCCTGGAAGCGCTCCAGTTGGGTCTGCTGGTCAATCGCCATCCAGAACTTGACCAGCACCACGCCAGCGTTGTTCAACTGTTCTTCAAAATCATTGATCTCGCCATAGGCCCGCATCCAGTCTGCCTGCTGGCAAAACCCCTCGACTCGCTCCACCAGCACCCGGCCGTACCAGGAGCGATCGAACACGGTGAATTTGCCGCGCCCCGGGACGTGCCGCCAGAACCGCCAGAGGTAAGGCTGGGCACGTTCTTCTTCGGTCGGGGCAGCAACCGGCACGATACGGTATTGACGCGGGTCCAGTGCTGCGGCCACGCGGCGGATCGCACCGCCCTTGCCCGCAGCGTCGTTCCCTTCGAACACGGCCAGCAAGGCATGGCGGCGCATGCGTTTATCACGCAGCAGCCCGGCCAGGCGTGCCTGCTCGGTAATCAGTTGCTCCTGGTATTCGTCCTTGCTCAGTTGCTTGCTCAAATCCAGGCTGCCCAACAAGCTGCGCTGATCAATGCTCTGGCTCAACGGCGCGATGTTACTCGGACGAACCACGCGCCCTTCGGTCTTCAGCGCGTTCTGCAAGCCTTCAAGCAGAATGCGCCCGACTGCCAGGCTTCGGTAATAGGGGTCGACACCCTCTATGACATGCCATGGCGCATAGTCTCGGCTGGTACGGCGCAACACTCGCTCACCAAAACGCACGAAGCGGTCATAGGTCTGTGACTGTTGCCAGTCCAGCGGGCTGATCCGCCAACTGTGCAGCGGATCGTCCTGCAGGGACTTGAGGCGGGCTTTCATCTGTTTTTTGGACAGGTGGAACCAGAACTTGAAGATCAGCGCACCTTCATCACAGAGCATCTGTTCCAGGCGCTCGGCACCACCAATGGCCTGGTCGAGCACGGCGTCCTTGAACACACCATGAACCCGTCCCTGCAACATCTGGCTGTACCAGTTACCGAAGAAAATCCCCATCCGCCCCTTGGCCGGAAACGCCCGCCAGTAGCGCCAGGCCGGTGGATGGGCGAGCTCTTCATCGCTTTGCTGATCGAAGGTACGGACCTCGATCAACCGAGGGTCCATCCATTCGTTAAGCAGCTTGACCGTCTCGCCCTTGCCTGCACCTTCGACGCCATTGATCAATACAATGACCGGAAACCGTGCCTGCTGCTTGAGTTCGAACTGCGCTTCAAGCAACGCTTCTCGCAACGCCGGGACTTCAGCGTCATAGGTGTCCTTGTCGATGGCGTGACCGATTTCAGCAGATTCGAACATGTACCAGGCTCCCTTGGTTGATAAGCAAGCCTAGCGGATCAGCGCGGCTTTTGTCGGCAGAAAAATCAGTACCATGCGCCAAGTCAAACAGCGTTCAACCGATCGGCTAAAATGCCGGTCTTGCCGTTTTCGAGCCGAACATGATCGACGTAACCAACTATGCCCAGATTGACTGGGACGACCAGGGACGCCCGCATTCGCGGCAGTACGATGACGTCTATTTCTCCAAGGAACAGGGCCTTGAAGAAACCCGTCATGTATTCATTGAGCAGAACAACCTGCGTCAGCGTTTCAGCGCCCTGCAGGACAACCAGTGCCTGGTGATCGGCGAAACCGGTTTTGGTACCGGGATGAATTTTCTTTGCGCCTGGCAGCTGTTCGCCGAATGCGCCGGCCCTGGTGCTCGCCTGCATTTCGTGACGGTCGAGAAATACCCCCTGAGCCGCGCCGATCTGGCCAAGGCCTTGGCCCTGTGGCCGGAGCTGGCAGATTTCGGCAATGCCCTGTTGGCCGAGTACGTGGCGGTGCATGAAGGCTTCCAGCAGTTTGTCTTCGAGCAGGGTCGGGTCACGCTGACCTTGATGGTGGGCGATGCGCTGGAGCAGTTGCCGCAACTCGATGCCCGGGTCGACGCCTGGTTCCTCGATGGTTTTGCCCCGGCGAAAAACCCGGAAATGTG
Source organism: Pseudomonas sp. FFUP_PS_473 (assembly GCF_002858665.1). Taxonomy (NCBI): domain Bacteria; kingdom Pseudomonadati; phylum Pseudomonadota; class Gammaproteobacteria; order Pseudomonadales; family Pseudomonadaceae; genus Pseudomonas; species Pseudomonas sp. FFUP_PS_473. The sequence continues at coordinate 2,102 of NZ_PJQQ01000050.1, read as the reverse complement.
GACCCCGGAGCTGTTCGCTCAGTTGGCCCGGCTCTCGGCCGAACAGGCCACACTCGGCACTTTTACCAGCACCGGCTGGGTTCGTCGCGGGTTGATGGCTGCCGGTTTCGCGCTGAAAAAGATCCCCGGCATCGGCAAGAAGTGGGAAATCGTGCGCGGCGTCTATGAAGGTTGCCCACCCGAGCAGGCTGCCCCGGCAACTGTCGCGCCCTGGTACGCCCGCCCGCCTGCCCTGCCGGGCCCACGCCAGGCGCTGGTGATTGGCGCCGGCCTGGCTGGCTGTGCGACGGCCGCAAGCCTGGCGGCACGGGGCTGGCAGGTCAGCCTGCTGGATCGCCATGCGCAACCGGCCAGCGAGGCCTCGGGCAACCCGCAAGGTGTGCTCTACCTGAAGCTCTCAGCCCACGGCACCGCCCTGTCGCGGTTGATCATCAGCGGCTTCGGTTATACCCGACGCTTGCTGGAACAATTGCAGCGTGGCCGTGATTGGGACGCCTGCGGTGTGTTGCAGTTAGCCTTCGACGACAAGGAAGATCAGCGCCAGGCCAAACTGGCCGAGGCCTTCGACCCGACATTACTGCAACGCCTGAACCGCACCGACGCCGAAACCATGGCGGGCATCGGCCTGGCCAGTGGCGGCCTGTTCTACCCTGAAGGTGGCTGGGTTCACCCGCCGGCGCTGTGCGCCTGGCAGGCCAAGCATCCGAACATCCGCCTGCTGATGCATCACCAGGTGCTGGAACTGCGCAAGGCCGATGGCCAGTGGCAGGCCTGGGAGGGCGAGCGCCTGTTGGCCAGTGCGCCGCTCGCGGTGTTGGCCTGCGCGGCGGAGATCCATCGGTTTGACGGCTGCAGTGAACTGCCGCTCAAGCGCATTCGCGGGCAAATCACCCGCCTGCCGGCCACTGGGCAGAGTTCAACCTTGAGCACCGTGGTCTGCGCCGAGGGTTACGTTGCCCCACCGCGCCTGGGTGAACACACCCTCGGCGCCAGTTTCGACTTCACCGCCACCGAGCTGACGCCGACCGCCGCTGAGCACCAAGGCAACCTGGCATTGCTACAAGAGATCTCCGCCGACCTGGCGATGCGCCTGGGCGCCGATCATCTCGACCCCGAGGTGCTGGAAGGCAGGGCCGCGTTCCGCTGTACCAGCCCGGACTACCTGCCAATCGTTGGCCCGCTGGCTGATCAAAAAGCGTTCGCTCAGGCCTATGCGGTGCTGGCCAAAGACGCCCGACAACAACCGAGCACGCCCTGCCCTTGGCTTGAGGGCTTGTACATCAACAGCGGCCATGGCTCGCGCGGGTTGATCACTGCACCGCTTTCAGGCGAGCTGGTTGCTGCCTGGGCTGACGGTGCGCCGCTGCCACTGCCCCGTGCAGTCGCCGAAGCCTGCCATCCGAACCGCTTCATGCTGCGTGAACTGGTTCGCGGCAAGCGCAGACAGGGCGAAGCCAGCCAGTAACGATTCGCGTAGGATGTGGGCACTCTTAACTACGTCCAAGTCCTTTTATGCTGATTCCTTACGACCAACTGGAAGCTGAGACCCTGACCCGCCTGATCGAGGATTTCGTCACCCGCGACGGTACCGACAACGGTGACGAAACCCCGCTCGAAACCCGTGTACTGCGGGTTCGCCAAGCGCTGCTCAAAGGTCAGGCCTTTATCCTCTTCGACCTGGAAAGCCAACAGTGCCAGTTGCTGCCCAAGCACGAAGTCCCTCGGGAACTGCTGGACTGAATCAGTCCGTGCTCATCTTCTTGCCGGCCTGCTCGACAATACGCCGGTAGATTTCCGCCCTGTGCACCTCGATATGCCGTGGAGCGCTGATACCGAAACGTACGGTACCGCCTTCCACGGACAACACTTCGATCCTGATCTGACCATCAATGGCGATCACCTCACCTACCTCACGTCCGATAACCAGCATCGCTTTTTCCTCCAGCTTTTGGCGAATCTGGAGACTGCTGCATGGGCAAGGTGCCATCAATGCTGCGAGCGGGATTTAGACAGTTCCCACCGCACTTTCAGATGGTATGGACGCCTCCCCCCGGCAGCGGGCCGACCGCAGCACCTCTACATCAATAGAGGATCCTCGCTGC
>NZ_PJQQ01000004.1:0-218677 GCF_002858665.1 Pseudomonas sp. FFUP_PS_473 | reverse complement strand
GCAGGGGTTTCTTTTTGGTTGGCATACATGCACCTCTTACTCATGTTATGCCCGAACACAAAATTTCTGACACCCCCCGCCACGCAGGGCTTCTACCCCAAATAGAACATCAAAAAATCTACTACCGACAGCAGAAACAGGTCCCCCATACCCCGCAAATCGAATCGCTATTCACTCCATCCCCCCGACTCACCAAGCCTCTCACTTGTCCCATCTACAACACCACGCTACCCTGCCCCACATCGCTGCATATCAGCGACCCAAGCTTGGCGGCTTGAGAAAAATAGGCGTAACCCACTATCCGGTTGCGGGCGCTCTGATGTGTCCGTGATACCGCATTACATGGAAAGCCGCTCATGCCCAACCTCAAAAACCTGAAAACCACCGGCACCACCACCTTCGGCCGTTACGGCCAGGATGACCACCTCTTCCGCGTCAATCCTGATATCCCCATTTCCCTTGCCCTTGAATACGCCTCGAACCTGCTGAAGTGCGCCAACACGCTGGCGCTGGATATCGCCATGGGCGAGGGTTCTGCGCAGGCGGCGTGGTCGGCGTGGTATTTGGGGGAGATGGCCAAGGCGCTGACGGATGATGTAAGCCAGGCGCTGGCGGAGCATGGGGTGGATTGAGGCGGGCTTCGGGCAGGCGTTGCCCATCGGTGGTAATTGGCCTGCCCGGGCGCTGTAAAGTGGTCGGTTTGGTAGCCGTTGAAGGCTCTACCCTGCACGTCTTCCCGATTCAACCTTGATGTGTAGCAGGTGAGTGCAATGGCTAATGAGCAAACCGCAGTAACGGTACGTGCAGTGCAAAGCAGCGACTATGATCAGTGGTTGCCGCTGTGGCTGGCCTATCAGGATTTCTATGAGGTGGCGTTGAGCGAGGAAACCACGCGCACGGCCTTCCAGCGCATGCTCGACCCGAACGAGCCGGTGTATTCGGCCGTTGCGGTGCAGGGTGATGAGCTGGTCGGTTTTGTGAATGCGGTGTTGCACCGTTCAACCTGGTCGGTGGATAACTTCTGCTACCTCGAAGACTTGTACGTAGCCCCGACGATTCGGGGTGGCGGTACCGGTAAGTTGTTGATCGAGTGGGTGCAACGATTTGCCCGGCAACAGCAGTGTGCGCGGTTGTATTGGCACACCCACAACACCAACAAGCGGGCACAGAAGCTGTACAACTGGGTGGCTGAGAACTCCGGCTTTATTGAGTACCGCATGGCGCTGTAACGCTCAGGGCCAGCACGGCACGGTGGTGTTCGTCATGGACATCGCCGTGCGCTCGCACCAAGATGGCCGGCTTATCAAGGAATAGCGTTGCGCGGTTGACGGACCACATGCCCCACAATTTCGAGCTGGATACGCTCAAGATCCGCATTGCCGACCCGAAGTTGGCGCCCCTGGAACTGCGTGTACGCGTGCAGCGTGCGCTGCGCCAGTTGATTCTGGACGGTGTGCTGGCACCCGGTTCGCGCCTGCCGGCCACGCGCACGCTCGCACAGTCGTTGGGTGTCTCGCGTGACACGGTCGAGATGGCCTACGTTCAGTTGCAGTTGGACGGCTATATCGTTCGCCGTGAAGGCTCTGGCAGTTTCGTCTCCGAGAAGATCGGGCCCAGTTTGCGTGGCACCCGCACGCGCAAGGCGAACCTTGCCGGGTTGCCGCCCCGTGCGGATGGCGCCGTGGCGCTCAGTGCGCGGGGTGCAGATATTCTGGCCAGTGGCGGCGTCGCCGATCAGCAGGAGGTCAAGGCGTTCGCAACCGGGCTGCCGGAAACCCGTACCTTCCCGATGAACATCTGGGAGCGCCTGCAGCGCCAGGCCTTGAAGGACTATCGCCCCAGCGCCTTGTTACATGGCGACCCACAAGGGGCCGAGCCGCTGCGCCAGGCCATCGCCGGTTACTTGAACCTGGAGCGCGGGGCCAAGGTGACGGCAGACCAGGTGCTGGTGTTGAGCAGCACCCGGCAAGCGCTGTTCTTGTGTGCACAGGTGTTGGTCGATGCTGGTAAACCCATCCTTATGGAAGACCCCGGTTACTTCGGCGCACGCAAGGCCTTTGAGTTGGCGCAGTTGAAGATTGTGCCGGTGCCGGTGGATGAGAAAGGCTTGCGCACTGACAGGCTGTACGCCGACACCAGCGGCGCCAGCACCCTGTATGTGACGCCATCGCACCAGTACCCCACCGGCGCCACGCTGGCGCTGGAGCGGCGCCTGGAACTGACCGCCTGGGCGGCCGAGCGCCAGGGCTGGATCATCGAGGACGATTACGACAGCCAGTTTCATTACGAGGGCTTGCCGACGGCCTGCGTGCAGGGTGTGGATAAGTACAATCGGACGATCTACCTGGGCACGTTCAGCAAGTCGCTGTTCCCCGGTTTGCGCATGGGCTACATGGTGCTGCCGCAAGAACTGGTGAAACCCATGAGCTACGCCCGCAGCATTCTCGATGGCCACACCCCGCAACTGGCGCAGTTGACCTTGGCGCGCTTTATCGAGGACGGGCACTTTGGCGCGCACATCCGCGCCATGCGCAAGATCTATGCGGTACGCCGTGAAGCGATGGCCCATGCGGTGGAGCGCCACCTCTCGCCTATCGTCACGGCGCGCCTGCCACCGGGCGGCTTGAATATGCCATGTGTACTGGCCGAGGGCTGGTCGGAACCGGAGACCATCCGGCAAGCGACCAGGGCCGGTATTTTGTTGCCCGGGCTGAGCCGGCTGTATGCCACGCCGCCAGCGGTCGGTGGCTGGTTGCTGGGGTTTGCCGCGCTGACCCCGCATGAGATCGAGACGGCGATACAACGGTTGGTCAAGGCCATCACCTAGCCGTTTACCGCCCTGCTGCTGGCCCGAAGTGGTCTGGTTGCCGTGGGCTAACTGGACTGATCGGGCCCACCAGCCAGGCGCTACGCTCCTCCCCTCACTCGGCGGGGAATGCGGCACGTGCTTCCCTGCTGTTGTCAGCCCATCAGGAAGGAACCCCCGCGTGATTCGATCAACAACCGGCCTGCGCGCAAGCGACCTTGTATCCCCCAGCATTGCGGCACTGATTTCAGTCATCGTGAACTATGGCGGCACGTTCGTGCTGGTGTTTCAGGCGGCGCAACTGGCCCAACTCAGCCCGGCGCAAACGGCGTCCTGGGTGTGGTCGGTGAGTATCGGCGTCGGCGTGACCGGCGCCTGGCTGAGCTACCGCTACCGTGAGCCGATCATTACCGCCTGGTCTACACCGGGTGTGGCCTTTCTGGCGACGGTGATGCCGTTCACGCCGTATGGCGAGGTAGTCGGTGCCTACATGCTGTCGGCAATCGGCTTTATCGTGCTGGGCCTGTCCGGTGCGTTTGAGCGACTGGTGCGCTGGATTCCGAGTGGTATTGCCGCAGGCCTGCTTGCGGGCATTCTGCTGCAGTTTGGCGTGAACGCGTTTGGTGGCGCCAGCGCCGACCCGCTGTTGGTGATTGTGCTGGTGCTGGCCTATGCGGTGCTGCGCCGCTTCACCTCGCGCTTTGCCGTGGTCGGCATTCTGCTGATCGGCCTGGCCCTGCTCTTGGCCCAGGACAGAATCGACGTGCAGCAACTGCAGTTGAGCCTGGCCGCACCGGTGTTTGAAGTGCCGCAGTTCTCGCTGGGTTCGCTGCTGGGTGTGGCGCTGCCGCTGTTTGTCATCACCCTGACCGGGCAGTACATGCCGGGCATGCTGGTGTTGCGCAATGACGGTTTCAAGACCAGCGCCAACCCGATCCTCACCGTCACCGGCCTGGGTTCGTTGCTGATGGCCCCGTTCGGCGCGCACGCGTTCAATGTGGCGGCGATTACCGCAGCCATCTGCACGGGCAAGGATGCCCACGAGGACCCGTCCAAGCGCTACATCGCCGGGCTGGTGTGTGGCGCGCTGTATGTGATGGTCGGTATTTTCGGCGTCACCCTGGCAACGCTGTTCATGGTGTTGCCGCGCACCTTCGTCACCACCCTGGCGGGCTTGGCCTTGCTGGGCGCAATTGGCGGCAGCCTGGCCAATGCCATGGTGGATGCCCGAACCCGCGAGACCGCCCTCATTACCTTTTTGGCCACCGCAGCCAATGTCACCTTGCTGGGTGTCGGTGGGGCGTTCTGGGGGCTGGTCGCGGGCCTGGTGGTTCATCTGCTGATCCATGGCGGGCGCAAACCGGTGGCAGGCTTACGCGCGCAGTAGTGGCCGAGCAATCCGTGTTTTTTTGCCCTGTTTGGGCACTACTTAGCGTGGCCTTGACTTGCGTCAATGGTCGCGCCTTACATACCCCCGCGGGTATAACGTAGCATTGCGCCATGAGTGTTCTGAGCCCCGGAACACTCGCCAAACTCCTCAGCAGACATTGCTGGATGGCGCCAGGTTTACCCCTCGAACGTCGTCGCAATGCCCGCCTGATCGACCTCGGAGTCACAGCGTGCCCAACGATGCCCCCAAGTCCCCATGGCGAATCCCGCTGGTGCGGGAAATTGGCATCATCCTCGTGGTCAAGCTGGTCATCCTCTTCAGCATAAAAGCCATCTGGTTCAGTGAACCAACGGTGCCGGTCAACGGCAGTGCGCGCTTCGACGCCCACCTATTCGGCACGCCACCCCCTTCGCAACTCACCGAGGAGAAACCGAGATGATCTCGGAATCCGTAGTCGATCTGTCGCGCCTGCAATTTGCAGTCACCGCGATGTACCACTTTTTGTTTGTGCCCTTGACCCTGGGGCTGGCGTTTCTGCTAGCCATCATGGAGTCGGTCTATGTCATGACCGGCAAGCAGGTGTACAAGGACATGGTCAAGTTCTGGGGCAAGCTGTTCGGGATCAACTTTGCTCTGGGGGTAACCACCGGGCTGACGATGGAATTCCAGTTCGGCACCAACTGGGCTTACTACAGCCACTATGTGGGGGACATCTTTGGTGCGCCGCTGGCCATTGAAGGGATGATGGCGTTCTTCCTCGAGTCGACCTTCATCGGCCTGTTCTTCTTTGGCTGGGACCGCCTGAGCCGTGTGCAGCATTTGGCCGTGACCTGGCTGGTAGCGATTGGCTCGAACATGTCGGCGCTGTGGATTCTGATCGCCAACGGCTGGATGCAGAACCCGGTGGGTGCCGAGTTCAACTTTGAAACCATGCGCATGGAGCTGACCAATTTCGGCGCGCTGCTGTTCAACCCGGTCGCGCAGGTGAAGTTCGTTCACACCGTCTCTGCCGGTTACGTGACAGGCGCCGTGTTCGTGCTGGCGATCTCCAGCTACTACCTGCTGAAGAAACGTGACCTGGCGTTTGCCCGTCGCTCGTTTGCGATTGCCGCAGTGTTCGGCCTGGCCTCGACCATTTCGGTGATCCTGCTGGGTGATGAATCCGGCTACGAGATCGGTGATGTACAAACGACCAAGCTGGCCGCGATTGAAGCCGAATGGGAAACCGAACCGGCGCCTGCTGCGTTCACCCTGTTTGGCTTGCCGAACCAGGAACAGCAACGTACCGACTATGCGGTGAAGATCCCGTACGTGATGGGCATCATCGCAACGCGTTCGGTGGACAAGCAGGTCACTGGCATCAAGGACCTGATCGCTCACCACGAGGTGCGCATTCGTAACGGCATGATCGCCTATGGCCTGCTGGAGAAGCTGCGTCATGGCGACAAGAGCGAGGCCAATATCGCCGCGTTCAATGAGGTGAAAAAAGACCTCGGCTACGGCCTGCTGCTGAAGAAGTACACCCCGAGCGTGGTCGACGCCAGCGAAGCGCATATCAAGCAAGCCTCGCTGGACACCATTCCGAATGTCTTCACCATGTTCTGGAGCTTCCGCGCCATGGTGGCCTCCGGTTTCCTGATGCTGGTGCTGTTCGTGCTGGCCGCCTGGGCCTCGATCAAGCGTAATGCCGAGAACAAGCCATGGCTGCTCAAGTTTGCCGTGTGCAGCCTGCCACTGCCGTGGATTGCCGCCCAGACCGGTTGGGTGGTCGCCGAGCACGGTCGTCAGCCGTGGTCGATTGCCGAAGTGCTGCCGGTTCACCTCTCGACCTCGTCGCTGTCTGCGGGCGATGTGATGGGCTCGTTGCTGGCACTGATCGCCTTCTACAGCCTGCTGCTGGTGATCGAGATGTACCTGATGATCAAGTTTGCCCGCCTTGGCCCATCCAGCCTGCACACCGGGCGCTATCACTTCGAGCGTGACGCTGTCGCGCACACCGTCAAGGCTTGAGGAGCAGATCATGTTTGATTACGAAACACTGAAGCTGGTGTGGTGGGTGTTGATCGGCGTGCTGCTGATCGGCTTCGCCTTGACCGATGGCTTTGACATGGGGGCCATGGCGCTCATGCCGTTCGTGGGTAAAACCGACAATGAGCGGCGGGTGGCGATCAACACCATTGCCCCGCACTGGGATGGCAATCAGGTGTGGTTCATCACCGCCGGTGGCGCGCTGTTCGCGGCGTGGCCGATGGTCTATGCGGTGGCGTTTTCCGGGCTGTACTGGGCCATGCTGCTGGTGCTGTTTGCCCTGTTCTGCCGGCCGGTAGGCTTTGACTACCGCAGCAAGCTGGAAAACCAGAAGTGGCGCAACGCCTGGGACTGGGCCCTGTTCACCGGTGGCGCCGTACCGGCCCTGCTGTTTGGCGTGGCCTTCGGCAACCTGTTTCTGGGCCTGCCGTTCCGCCTCGACGAGTTGATGCGCTCCAGCTACGAAGGCTCGTTCTTCGGTTTGCTGCACCCGTTCGCCCTGCTCGCTGGCGTGGTCAGTTTGAGCATGCTGAGTATGCACGGCGGGGCTTGGCTGATGCTGCGTACCGATGCCGATCTGCATGCACGGTCCCGCGTGGCCACCCGCTTGTGCGCCCTGGTGTACCTGACGGCCTTTGCCGGTGCGGGCGCCTGGCTGGTAGCCTCGATTCCTGGGCTGACCCTGGCCGATGGGCTCAACACCGGTGGTGCGATCAACCCGCTGAGCAAACAGGTGGCGGTGGGTAACGCCGGCTGGCTGGCCAACTACAGCCACTACCCGCTGACGATCATCGCCCCGGTGCTGGGCTTTGCCGGCGCGTTGCTGGCCCTGCTCGGTGCCCAACTGAACCGCGCGGGCGTGGCCTTCCTCGGCAGTAGCCTGACGATTGTCGGCACCATCTGCACCGCCGGCTTTGCGCTGTTCCCGTTCGTGTTTCCATCGAGCCTCGATGCCGCCTCCAGCCTGACGGTATGGGACGCGGTCTCCAGCCAGAAGACCCTGGGCATCATGTTCATCGTGGCGTGCATTTTCGTGCCGCTGATCCTGGGTTACACACTGTGGTGCTACACCCGCATGTGGGGACGCCTGACCAACAAGACCATCGAAGCCAACCCTCACGGGCTGTATTGATCCGAGCCTGTTCGGCGCAGGTCTGCCTTGCGCCGAACAGCACACCCGCCGCCCAACGCGGCAAGGAGAACATCATGTGGTACTTCACCTGGATACTCGGCGTACTGTTGGCCTGCAGCTTCGGCATCATCAACGCCCTGTGGCTGGAAACCCACCAGAACCTTGATGAAGAGGTGACGGGTGACCAGTAAGCCCCGTCCTTGGCTACAGCGCGGTTACAGCCGCGCTGTGTCGCTGCTGCTGGCGACACCGTTGACGTTGATTTTCCTGATCCACCCGGCGGTGATGCTGGACGCCGATGGCCACTACAGTCATCGGCTGATCATGCTGAGCATGCTGGGTATCTCCAGCGGCTTCATTCATGGGGTGGGTTTTGACCCGCAAAGCCGGCTGTGGCGCAGCGTCTTCCATCCCCTGCTGGGATGGCTGCTGATGGGGCTGGGCTATGCCATCCTCTGGCAAGCCCGTGTTCAAGCCGTGGCTTAGGTGTACTTGGTAAAGATGGCGCGAACCTGGGCGAGTTTTTCCTGATTGCTCTGTTCAGGGCTGAGGATCGCGTCTTCCACCAGGCACACCAACATTTCCTGATAGGCCTTGTCGAGGGCCTTGCGTGCCGCACTAAACTGCTGGGCAACCGCTTCACACTCATCACCGCGCGTGATCATTGCCTGGATGCCGCGAACCTGCCCCTCGACGCGGGCCAGCCGCTTGAGGATGGCATCCCTGCTCTTTGATTCTTGTTGTTTTATCATGTCTGAACTCTGTAATACGCCATAAGGTCGATACGCTGCTCTCCCTGAGCAACCCTTCAGGTTTTCTCCCGTGAATAACGCTGTTCGTAGTGGGTCGCATTTTCGGCCCGCCACTTTGCATGGCCGACAGTAACGTATCCAGCAAACGAAACCTGGTCTCAGGTCAACGCTTTGCCATTCAGGTGTCGCTCGCGCAGTTGCTGTTTCAGCCGCCGCACTGGCGGGGCATAGAGAAACCCAAACGACACGCTGTTTTTCCGGCCTTTTATCGCGTGGTGCATCAGGTGGGCGCGGTACAGCCGCTTCAGGTATGGATGGCGCGGCCTGGGTCGCACCGGCCAGTGGCGGTGCACGATGCCGTCATGGATGACGATATAGATCACACCAAACGCTGCTACGCCGGCACCGATCCACTGCAGCGGGTCATGGCCGGCGTTGCCCTCTGCGATCAGGCCGACGGCCACCAGTGCGAGGGCCAGCAGGTAAACGTCGTTGGTTTCCAGGGCGCCCAGGTGTTTTTCATGATGGGACCGGTGCAAAAACCAGCCCCAGCCATGCATGACGTACTTGTGCGCCAGGTAGCCGACACCTTCCATGGCCGTCAGGGTACAAAGGAATATCGCGAGGTGGGCAATCATAGGAAACAGGTGGCTCGGTAAACGTCGGCGTCAGGGTATGTGAACACTGGCCGACGGTCTAGGCTCACGGCTTGGAAAGCATTTCCCGATGCTTGCGCAGTTGCTCGATCATCTGCTCCATGTGTGCAATGGCCTTGTCGACTTTTTCCACGGAGTCGAGGTTCATCATGGGGCCTTGGTTCATCATCGAACCCTGGTTCATCCCCCCCATCATTTTGCCACCGCCCATGCAGCCGCCCATTTCGTACATGCCGTTACCCATGGCCTGCTGGTGAGCCTTCATCATTGCCTGACGCTCTTCAGGGGTTTTGCTGGCCATCCAGCGTTCGTGCATTGTGCGCATTTCGGTCATGTGCTGCTGCCACTGCTGGTCTGCGTCAGGCGGCGTTTGCGCGCCGACACCACAACTGACCAGTAACAACGCCAAACCAACAACGGGGAGTGATCTGCTCATGTTCAAACACCTTAACGGGTGGAGGTCGTTGTTTCACTCTAGGCCAACGTGCCCACTTGCGCTTGACTTGCATCAGGCAGATAGACACTTCGAGCACCTGGCCAAAAAAGCCGTCGCACCCAGCGCTATATAGATATTAATATAGCGAAACACCCTTATCAGGAAAGGAAGCCCTGCATGAACGCACAAGCCAAGGAAGCCGTGGGCGAGGTCTACGACATCGAGGCCATGAAGTACGCGCAAGCCATGACTTGGCGTGCGATCGACACGCTGTCGGCATTGATCCGTCCCGGCATGCGCGAATCCGAGGCTATTGCACTGGGCAAACAGGTGCTCGCCGAGCTGGAGATGCAACGCATCTGGCATCCGCTGTTGGTGCGCTTTGGCAGCAACACCCTGAAGATGTTCAAGGAGCGCTCCGAGGGTGACCCGGTGCTGGGTGAAGACGATATTTTCTTCATCGACATGGGTGCGGTGTGGCGCGGGCACGAGGGCGACGCCGGGGCAACCTTCACCACCGGTACGGATGCGCAAATGGCGGCCTGCGCCGCTGCCGCCAAAACGCTGTTCGACACGGTGCAACAGCGTTGGGCCAATGAGCGCGTCGCGGGGCAGGAACTCTATCGCTACGCCGAGGAGCAAGCCGAGGCCATGGGCTGGCGCTTGAACCTGAACATCAAGGGCCACCGTGTCAGCGATTTCCCGCATGCGATCTATCGGGGAGGCGACCTGGGGGATTTCGAGCGCTGCCCGAATGCCGGCCTGTGGATCCTTGAAATCCAGATTGCCCACCCCGAAAAGCCTTATGGGGCATTTTACGAAGACCTGCTGGCCTGACACCCAGAACACAGGTATGAACGAGAGAACCTACCCTTATAAAGCCTGGCTGCTGACACGCAGCTTTCAGCCCCTGGAGATAGAGTTGGTCGCCAGGGGCTACATTGGCAGTGCGTACGATTGCACCGAAGCCGGTCGCAACTACCACATCAAGGACTTGTACCCCTCGAAAGAGGCCGTCATCGCTTACGGTGAAAGACGCTTGGCGGAGCTGGCCGAAGAACTGGCAAAACAGAACCTCAACCTGGAAAAACGGCGCTGTGAACTGCTACGGCACAAGTGATCGCCAAACGCACTGAAGTGGCGTAATCAAGCGGTCGCGCTAGAGTGAAATGCGACGCTCTCTGCTCGGCGATCAACAACCGCGCTGCCTTGTCCCAGACAGGCTTCACGCGCAAGGAACCGCGATGATTCCAGCTACCGCCTCCCTCCTCAGGCCGGCCTTGCCTTGCCCTCGCCGCCTGAAACCCGCCTCTCGTTATGCCAGACGGCTGGGTGTACCGCTGCTGATGCTGGCCGTGTGCGGCACCAGCATGGCGGCAGAAAAGAAAGACTTCTGGTACCTGCAGACCAGTGCCTATACCAAACACTGGAGCTACGACCCCGAACACAACAACAACCAGGAGCTGATCGGCCTGGAACGCAATTATGCGGATTCGACCCTCTGGGGAATCACGACATTTCGTAACTCGTTCTATCAACGCTCGTATTACGGCTACGTGGGAAAAACCTGGGAAAACGACACCTGGCCAGTGTACGCCAAGCTCACCGGTGGGTTGATCTACGGCTACAAGGATGACTATCAGGACAAGATCCCGCTGAACCACCTGGGGATCGCCCCGGCAATCGTCCCTTCAGTTGGTGCGCATTTGGGCCCGGTGGGCGCGGAAGTGGTACTGCTCGGCACGGCGGCGATGATGATCAACGTCGGCTACCGCTTCTGAGCACAACAGGTCGCATCACAGGCCCCCGGCGCTGCTCCCCAACCATTCCGCCAACTGTTCGGGAGGCAACGGGCGGGTGAACAGGTAGCCCTGCCCCACTTCGCAACCTTGAATCTGAAGCAGCGCACGTTGCGCTTCGTTCTCCACACCTTCGGCTACCACGGTGAGGTTCAGACTCTCGCCAATGCGAATCACTGCGCGGGTCAGGGCCTGTGCGGCCGTGTCGTGCTCCATGTCATGGACGAAGCTCTTGTCCAGTTTGAGGGTGCTCAACGGAATGCGCCGCAAGTAGCTCAAGCTGGAATAACCGGTGCCGAAATCGTCCATCGCCAACTCAATGCCCAGCGCATGCAATTCGTGCAGGTTGAGCATGATGCTCGGGTTGGGGTCGAGCATGACGCTTTCGGTAATTTCCAGGGTCAGGTCATGGGGCTGCAGTGCGTATTGCTTGAGCGTGTCGATGATCTGCCGTGGCAGGTCGCGGTTATGGAAGTTGGTCGCTGACAGGTTCACCGATACCCCCGGCACCGCCAAACCCTCGCTGCGCCATTGGGCCAGTTGCCGACAGCTTTGCGTGAGCGCCCAATCGCTTAGCGCGCCAATCAAGCCGGACTCTTCAGCCAGTGGAATAAAGCGGGTCGGCGACACATGGCCAAAGACCGGGTCATGCCAGCGTGCCAGCGCCTCAACGCCCAACAGGGCGCCCGTCTTCAGGTTCACCAATGGCTGGTAGTGCAGTTGCAGGCGCTGCCCCTGCAAGGCATTGCGCAGCGCGATTTCGAGGGTGAGGCGTTCTTGAGCAAGCTGGTTCATGTCGTTGCTGAAGAAACTGAAGCGACCACGCCCACGGGTTTTCGCCTGGTACATGGCAAGGTCGGCACAATGCAGCAGGGTTTCCATATCCTGACCGTCATCCGGGTACTGGCTGATGCCAATGCTGGCGGACGGCATCAGGGTGATACCACCGATGTCACAGGGCATGGAAATCAATGCCTGCAGGCGCTCTACGGTATCGACAGCCTGGGCGGCGGTACAGGGGTTGAGGACGATGACGAACTCATCGCCCGACCAGCGCCCGATGATCTCGCTGTTGTAGGCATCGCTGCGCAAGCGCTCGGCGATCAGGCACAGCAGGTCATCGCCCGCCGGATGACCGAAGGAGTCATTGACCTGCTTGAAGCGGTCAAGGTCGATGAACAGGACAGCCAGCGACTGATGGTTGCGCTCGGCGCTGGCAATCGCCTGGTCAGCATTGGCCAGCAGCAGATTTCGGTTGGGCAACCCGGTGAGGCTGTCGTAGAACGCCAACTGACGTATCTTCAGGCGCGCGCTATCACGCTCCAGGGCCAAGGCGCACAGGTGGGTACAGATCTGCACCAGCCGCTTGTGAAACTCACTGGGGTCGCGCACTTCCCGATAATAGAAGGCGAAGGTACCAATCACCTGGCCTGCGCTGGTTTTGATCGGTGTCGACCAGCAGGCGCGCAATCCCAGAGGCAGTGGCAGGTGTTTATAGGGAGCCCAGAGCGGGTCGTTTTCAATATCACGCACGTGTACCGGCGAACCGATAAAGGCAGCCGTGCCACAGGAGCCGACATCGGGGCCAATCACCACACCGTCCAGCGCGCGTGCGAAACTCTGCGGCAGGCTTGGGCTGGCCAGCGGGCGCAGCATGCAGTGTTCATCGACACGCAGAATCGAGGCAACCACCTCGGGCGCAATGCGCTCGACTTCGTTGCAGATCAGCGTCATCACTTCGGCCAGCGGTGCCTCACCCGCCATCGACTCCAGCGCCTTGCGCTGCAGCACTTCATGGATCTTGGCATCGGTGAGGTCGTTGACCACGCAGACGACGTGACTGAACGCACCCTGCCCATCAACAATAGGGTTGACCCGCAAGGCGCACAGCAGGGGCTGTTTATGCTTGCTGTAAAGCAGTTCTTCACTGCTGTAGGAGTTCCCGGTGTCCAGGTGTTCAAGCACCTCGCTCAAGGGCGTGATCTGGGCCTGCAGGCTGTTGAACAGTTGCATGAGCGGCTTGCCGAGCAACTCCTGCGGCGTGTAGCCAAACAGCCTGTGCACCGCGTCATTCGCAAACAGCACACAGCCCTTGTGATCCGCCAGCACCAGCGCATTGTGCGAATGCTCGGCAAACAGCGAGATCAGCCGTGTACGCTCGTGTTCAAGGTGCTCCTGCTCGACACGGGCAGTGACATCGGCCGCGAACTGGACCACTTTGGCCACTCGCCCATCAGCCGCGAAGACCGCTTTATAGGTTGCGGCCAACCACAGCTGGCGACCGTCGGCACTCGTGTACGGGTACTGGCCGCTGATGGCCTGCCCGTTCCTGAGGCTGCCCCATAGCCGATCACACGCCGAGACATCGCTCAGGCTGCTGGCGTATAGCATTCGATGGTGAAGGCCGCAGAGCTGCGCAGGTGAATAGCCGAAGAGTTTCAGGTAGAGGCCGTTGGCAGACAGCAGGGTGCCGTCGGGTGAAAACTCGGCAATCGCCAACGAGTCATCAAGGATGCTCAGCAGCGCCTTATGTTCCAACGTCGGGGGCAAGGGTTCGCTCGACAACAGGGACATGGCTGACCTTCTTTCCATAGAGCAACTAAACACTTGACCCGGCCGCTACCCATGGGGATAAGCGTGGCGTACAGAATTCTAACAAACTCAAAAACACCATCATATTGCCATCATCCTTTTGCCCCTTATCAAAGTCAATAAGTAGCAACGCCAAGCAGCCGTTCAAGCGCTGCATGGGCCACGCTGCACGGGCACGGCACACCGTGAACTTCACCCTGATAAAAGCCATTAAACGATTCATCAAAGATGGTATGTGCTGTTTCAAACAGGCATAACTACTGCGTTGCCGGAGTATGTTCCAAGGCCTGCAACTATACCCCGGAACATATATGACTGTTTGCAGATCAGTTGATGCATGCAACACCGCTCATCTGCCAGGGTTAAGCACCATTATGGCCCAAGCAGCGTGGCCAACTCATCTGCCCGCTCCTTGGTCATGCGCAGGGTACACGCTGCACCATTGAGTATGTCCATGGTGCCGCCGGTAAGGGTGTAGTACATACCGCAGTTGGCATCACGGTATTTGATCCATGCACGCTGAGCATCACGCAATTTGCCTTGCTGGGCAGGTTCCAGGCCGGCCATGGCGGTTTTATAGCCTTGATTCAAGCGAGCGTCCTGGCGCTTGATCTCGGCGCCGCTGCATTCATTCATGGTGGAGGTAACACCGCCGGAGGCATCCATGCACTGGCTGTACGCCGCCGAGTAGCCGTCTTTCGCCAGCACCGCTTGCGTCGTTGTACACAGCAATAGCGCGGCGCAAAGGGTCGTTTTTTTCATGTTCTAGGTCCTTGGGAACGTCAGCAGATCGACAGAAAGACGCAGCATGCAGGCCGGACAGCGCCAAGACAATGGGAAGCATTGCCCCCTTGGGTGGCCTATTTGCAGGCGCAACGGGCTGATGGCGCGATACGCCTGACTACACAGCCGTGCCTGATCGTGGTCGGTAGAGTGGTGGTTCAGTGGGGCACCTCAGCCAGCCGTTGAGGCGCCATGCTGTCCTCGGCAGATACCGTCTGGCGCTCGACCTTTACCTGATGCAGCGGCCCAAGGTTGCCACTGGCCCAGAACACTGTGGCACTCAGTGCGATCAGAAGCAGCCAGTCGAGCAGGCGCCAACGGGGTATTTCGACACCCTTTCGTCGCTGCCAACAATGCCAGCCCTGCCCTGCGGCAAACACTGTAAACGCGGCGAGCCAGAGGTAGTAGCCCCAACCAAACCCGGCCACACGGGCAAAATCATAGCTATGGTTGTCCGGCACCCGGCTTATCCACAGGCAGGAAAGCGCCAGCCCCCAGGCCGCCAGGGCTATGACTAACGCCAACCTCGGCCAGCGCCGTCGACACAACAAGGCCAGAGCGAGCAACGGGTTGGCGAACCAGCCATAGAGCTCGAAAATAACGCCCCACCAGCCGGCAATCAGCAAATGCATCGCCGAAAACGCGCTGCCCGTATTCAGCTCAAGTGCATCAAAAAACAGGCTGCAAAGGAACAGCATCACGCTGATCGAGAGGTAACTTGGGCGCACTGTCATATCCATTTGACCGTTTCAAAAGTGCGCCACCCTAAGCGATCACGCCGCTCGACGCTTGTATTTTCGCCCTGTTACGCACAAAACCAGACAGCTCAGGCGGCAGAGGCGCCGTCGTCGTCCGGCCAACTCGGCTCGTTGGCTTCCAGCGGTGGCAACCCATGGGCCGCCCGCGCCTTATCGCAGGACGGATTGGGCTGGCCATTGACCCAGGCCGCATCAAACTCACGGCAAGGCGTTGAGCGTTGCTCATACAGCGAGCAACTGACCGCCTTGCCCACTTCACCCTCAAGGCCGATGCAACGGCTGGGCTTACACCCTGTGCCCAGCATGGCAACGCGGCTAGGGCTGATCTGCTCGACCAGTTCGTCGGGCACCAGCCCGCCAGCCGAGCTGCATTCACCCCAGAAAAAAGACACACGGAAATACGCGCAGCAGGCACCGCAATTCAAACAAGGATTGTTTTCGGACATGATGGGGAACAGGGGGGAGGAATATCGTTATAGGGAGAAACCCGAGCAATATTCTATGCTTCGCCCAGTATTTGAACAGTGGGCGCAAAAATTAAATTCGCGTTCCCGACAGACTGCTACTGCCCGGCCAAGGAGGCCTTTGATGCCGTTGACTCACCGCCCTGTTGTCGCTGCTGATCTCGCACTGCTCTGCACCTTCCCACAAGGCCCGGAAGAGCTCTACTTCATGTTCCCGAAAGCCTCGTTTCCGTTGACCGAGGCACAGTTGCAAGCCTCCATTGATCAGCGCGCCAACTCAACGGTGGTCGAGCTGAATGGGCGGGTTGTCGGCTTCGCCAACTTCTATGAATGGGAGCGAGGTGGGCGCTGTTCGATTGGCAATGTGATTGTCGACCCGGCAGCCCGGGGCCAAGGTGTAGCCCGTTACCTGATCGAGCAAATGATCGCGATGGCACGGGAGCACTACCAGGCCAAGGAGGTGGAATTGTCCTGCTTCAACCAGAACACCGCCGGCCTGTTGTTGTACCCACAGTTGGGCTTTGTGCCCTACGGGATCGAAGAGCGCAGCAATCAGCGCGGTGAGCGGGTGGCGTTGGTGCAGATGCGCCTGCAGAGGGCTTGAGTATCACAGGCAAGCCTGCCCCAACCGTTGTGGGTGCAGGCTTGCCTGCGATCTTAATCGCGGGCTGGCTTGGTCGCTTTCGGCAGTTCCAGGCCGTCTGCGCGGAACATCTGGCGAATACCACGCAGTGCCTGACGGATACGGTCCTGGTTCTCGATCAGGGCGAAACGCACGTGATCGTCGCCGTAATCACCAAACCCGATGCCTGGCGATACGCAGACCTTGGCCTCGGCCAGCATTTTCTTGGCGAACTCCAGCGACCCCAGGTGCGCATACGGCTCGGGGATTTTTGCCCAGACGTACATCGAGGCCTTGGGGTTTTCAACCATCCAGCCAATCTCGTGCAGGCCTTTGACCAGCACGTTGCGCCGCTGCCGGTATTGCTCGGCGATGTCGCGCACACACTGCTGATCGCCTTCCAGAGCGGCAATCGCCGCGACCTGCAGCGGTGTGAAGGTGCCATAGTCGTGGTAGCTCTTGATCCGCGCCAGGGCATTGACCAGCTCCGGGTTACCGACCATGAAGCCAATCCGCCAGCCCGCCATGTTGTAGCTTTTGGACAAGGTGAAGAACTCCACTGCAATGTCCTTGGCACCCGGCACCTGCATGATCGACGGGGCTTTCCAGCCGTCGTAGACGATGTCGGCGTAGGCCAGGTCGTGAACCACCAGCACGTCGTACTGTTTGGCCAGTGCCACCACGCGCTCGAAGAAGTCCAGCTCTACGCACTGCGCGGTCGGGTTGGACGGGAAGCCGAGAATCATCATCTTCGGCTTGGGGATCGACTCGCGAATCGCCCGCTCCAGCTCATTGAAGAAGTCCACGCCCGGCACCAACGGCACGGAACGCACCTGGGCGCCTGCGATCACGGCACCGTAGATATGAATCGGGTAACTGGGGTTGGGCACCAACACCGTGTCGCCATGGTCGAGGGTGGCAAGCATCAAGTGCGCCAGACCTTCCTTGGAACCAATGGTCACGATGGCTTCGCTCTCAGGGTCGATGTCGACCTCGTAGCGTTCTTTGTACCAACGCGAGATGGCGCGGCGCAGGCGTGGAATGCCGCGGGATGTCGAATAGCCGTGGGTGTCTTCACGCTGGGCAACCTGCACCAGTTTCTCGACGATGTGCGGTGGCGTAGCCCCATCGGGGTTGCCCATGCTCAGGTCGATGATGTCCTCGCCACGACGGCGTGCAGCCATCTTGAGTTCGGCGGTGATGTTGAAGACGTAAGGGGGGAGACGATCAATGCGCGCAAAGCGGCGCGGCGAACCTTGGTCAGCCATGGCTTCCTCGAAGACGTAAGCGCCCGGAACCGTCCGAGCGACGTTGGCCACTGCGGTGGCCGAGGCAAACAATAGAGCGCCAAGGTCACCGCTGTCCAGAGCTACCGAAGAAAATTGTGTGGCTTAACAAATGTCTTTGTACGCCCCGTCATGCCACTCCAGCGGCGTGGCCAAGCCGGATTTGGGGCTCAGGTGGCTACCCTGAATCGAAGAAAACGGCACACCGTTACTGCCCAGGCTCACCGCTCGCTCGTTTTTATCCGATTCGGTGATGAGGGTATAAGAGTGCTTGCGCATGGCCTGATAGCGCGGGTCGTGGTCGTTCAAGACCTTGTGATGCACCTTCAACTGCCCTTCATTCAACTGCAGACGCTTGCTCAACGAGGTGCCCCAACGGGTCAGGCAGGTTTCCGCGAAATGCCGCACGATCAACCCCGGCTCGGCCAACGCCTTGTCCCCCGAGGCACCGTCGGCAGCGGCATTGCCCACCAGGGTAGCGTGTCGGCCCGGCATCGGGTACACGCATGTACGGGTGCTGCTGGCGGTCTGCGGAATGACACAAGCAAAGCCTTTGGAGCGCTCGTCGCGTGCGTAGAACGCTACATACTCCTTCACGTTCGCTGCCAGTTTTACCCGGTTATCCTGGAAATTGAGCAAGCCAGGTACCGGGTCGATTGCAAAGATATTCACCGGTATGTGCTTGAGCGCTGCGTCGTTGGCCATGGCGTTGGCCAGCATATGGCAACTGATGCCACCACGGCTCCAGCCAACCATGTTCACTTGGGTAGGGATGACGCCGTTCTTGCGGAAGGTCTTGATGATCTGTTCCTGCAACTGCTGTGGTGTAACGTCACGCTTACCATAGCTATAGCGACGCCAGAACCAGGAACCACTAGCCTCAAGGTCCTTGATCGGAACACCGGCGGCTTTCAGCTGGTTGTACTCCTGCTCGGTCAAATCCTGACGCTGCCAATCGCAGCGGCCTTTGATGATCTGCAGTGCATGACCTACGTTTTCATCCCAACCTCTGCCAAACAAGGTGCCGGTCATGCCGTACGCCTTGTTTTCGACAAACATTTCATCCGCCTGCAGGTTGCCGCTTCCTGGGCCATCAATGATGATCCAATCAGCAAACTCCCGGCCCTGCGTGTTAGAGGCCAGCGTCGACACCAACTCACCATCCCAGAAATTGGGGTGAAGGTCGTCAAAGCGATGGGAACCGGTACCACAAAAATACACTGTCAAAATGCTCATGCTGCCAACTCGATCTGATTGAAGATGGCAGCAGACTAAACGCAGCGAAAAAACGCAGGCATACGGAAACGCGCCCAAAAAAAACCCCGGCATTGAGCCGGGGCTTTTCATGAAGCAGGCGACTGTCAGTGCGCGTAAGTCAGCAACAACTCGGTCGGCACTTTGGTGTCCAGCGACATCATCACGCTCAGGGCGGTAATGGTGAAGATCGAGAACACGAACAGCTTGCGTGCCCAGAGGCGATCATCTACTGCCTTGTAGCCGGTCCAGGCCATGTACAACCAGTACATGCCCATGGCCGCTGCTACCGCCATGTAGCTCATGCCGGCGTAACCGCCGATGGTGAGCATCAGGGTGGCAAGCAAGAACGCGATGATGTACAGCAGGATGTGCTTCTTGGCGACCCCAATGCCGCGCTTTACCGGCAATACCGGAATCGACGCTGCGAGGTAGTCGTTGAAGCGGAAGATCGCAATCGCATAGGAATGCGGCATCTGCCACAGGCTGAACATCACCAGCAGGGTCAGCGCAGCCAGGTCGAAGCTGTTGCTCACGGCGCAGTAACCGATCACCGGAGGCATGGCACCGGACAGGCTGCCAACCAGGGTGCCGTGCACCGATTTACGCTTCAGGTACAGGCTGTAGAAGCCGACGTAGATGATGAAGCCGATCAGGGCAAACAGCGCCGCCAGCGGGTTGGCCTTGACGTACAGCAGGCCAAAGCCGGCCACCCCGAGCAGGGTGGCGTAGACCAGCGCCAGTTTCAGCGAGATCAGGCCCTGAACCATGGCGCGGTTCTTGGTACGTTCCATCTTCAGGTCGATGTCACGGTCGATGCAGTTGTTGAACACGCAACCGGACGCCACCACCAACGAAGTACCAATAACCGTCGCCAGGAACAGTGCGAAGTCGACATGCCCTTGCGCGGCAAGGAAGAAACCGCCTGCCACAGAAAGCACGTTACCGAAAATGATCCCCGGTTTGGTGATTTGGATAAAGTGCTTAAAGGACATGCCGTCTACCTCACTTCGCCATCATGCTGGTGTGGATGCTGAACATGATCCACAGGGACAGACCGACCAGCAGCACGATAACCAGCCCTGTGAACAGGAAGGCACTGACGTTCCAGCGCTGCTCACGCGAGCTGTCCAGATGCAGGAAGTAGAACAGATGGACTACTACCTGGATCACTGCGAAGGCCACCACGATCAGGATGGTCATGTCTTTTGGCAGGCTTGGGTACATCACCAGACCAAATGGAATGACCGTCAGGATGACCGACAGGATGAAACCGATCGCGTACGACTTGTAGCTGCCGTGGCTGGCGTCGTGACTATGGTGAGCGTTAGCCATTTACAGAACCCCCAGCAGGTAGACAACGGTGAACACGCAGATCCAGACCACGTCCAGGAAGTGCCAGAACAGGCTCAGGCAGCTCATGCGGGTCTTGTTGGTCGCGGTGATACCCTTCTTGTTGATCTGGTACATCATTACAGCCATCCAGATCAGGCCGCCGGTCACGTGCAGACCGTGAGTACCCACCAGTGCAAAGAAGCCCGACAGGAAGCCACTGCGCTGAGGACCGAAGCCCTCAGAGATCAGCAGGTGGAACTCGTTGACTTCCATCACGATGAAGCCAAGGCCCAACAGGAAGGTGATGGCCAACCAGGCCAGCACACCATTCTTGTTGCCCTTGTACATCGCCAGCATCGCGAAACCGAAGGTGATACTGGAGAACAGCAGCAGCGCGGTTTCAGCCAGTACGTAGTTCAGTTCAAAGATGTCATGACCCGACGGGCCACCGGCGAAGTTATTCGACAGTACCCCGAAGGCCGCGAAGATCGACGCAAACAGGATGCAGTCGGTCATCAGGTAGAGCCAGAAACCGAATACGGTCATCGGGCCCGAGTCGTGGTGTTCTTCGTGCCCATGGTCGTGACCATGAGCAGCATCAGCATTCAATACATGACTGGACATTGATTAAACCCGTTCAAACGATTCGACACGTGCGCCATGCACTGGGGAGCCGGTTGCCAGGCCCAAGGCCTTCAAACGCTCACCCTCGATGCGGGCGACTTCCTCTGCAGGAACCATGTAGCCCTGGTCGTCACGTGCAGCGTGAGCAACGAAGACAGCAATGGTGCCAACCAGGCTGGCGACAACCAGCCACCAGATGTGCCAGATCATGGCGAAACCGAACACAGTGATCAGTGCACCCATCCACACGCCAGTGGCGGTGTTGTTCGGCATGTGGATCGCGCTGTACTTGGCAGGTGCCTTGTACGCAGAGCCATCACGCTTGGCTTCGGTGAATGCATCCAGGCCGGCATTAACTGGCAGGGTGGCGAAGTTGTAGAACGGTGGTGGCGACGAAGTCGACCATTCCAGGGTGTGGCCGTTCCACGGGTCACCGGTGACGTCCATGTTCTGCTTGCGATCACGGATCGAAACGTACAGCTGGATCAGCTGACAGGCGATACCGAACAGGATCAGCACCGCACCGACCACGGCAACGTACAGGTACGGTTCCCAGGCAGGGTTGGTCGAGCTGTTCAGACGACGGGTCATACCCATGAAGCCCAGCGCGTACAGTGGCATGAAGGCCACGTAGAAGCCGGAGATCCAGAACCAGAAGGCCGCTTTGCCCCACTTCTCGTTCAGGGTGAAACCGAAGGCTTTCGGGAACCAGAAGGCGAAACCGGCGATGTAGCCGAATACCGCGCCACCGATGATCACGTTGTGGAAGTGAGCAATCACGAACAGGCTGTTGTGCAGAACGAAGTCAGCACCTGGAACCGCCAGCAGAACGCCCGTCATACCACCGATGGAGAAGGTGATCATGAAGCCCAGGGTCCAGCATACTGGCGCGGTGAAGCGCAGACGGCCCTGGTAGATGGTGAACAGCCAGTTGAACAGTTTCACACCGGTCGGGATCGAAATCAGCATCGTCGCCAGACCGAAGAAGGTGTTGACGCTAGCGCCCGAACCCATGGTGAAGAAGTGGTGCAGCCAAACGCCGAAGCCCAGTACCGAGATCGCGCCGCTGGCGTAGATCATCGACTTGTGGCCGAACAGACGCTTGCCGGTGAAGGTCGAAATGACTTCCGAGAACACGCCGAACGCCGGCAGGATCAGGATGTACACCTCAGGGTGACCCCACGCCCAGAACAGGTTGACGTACATCATCGGGTTCCCACCAAGCTCGTTGGTGAAAATGTGGAAGTCCAGATAACGGTCAACAGTCAGCAGTGCGAGCGTAGCGGTCAGGATCGGGAACGATGCAACGATCAGGATGTTGGCCCAGGTGCAGGTCCAGGTGAAGATCGGCATGTCCATCAGCTTCATGCCAGGCGCGCGCATTTTCAGCACGGTGGCAAGGAAGTTGACGCCCGTTAGCGTTGTCCCCAATCCGGATATCTGTAGCGCCCAGATGTAGTAGTCCACACCGACGCCAGGGCTGTACTGAATCCCGGCCAGCGGCGGATAGGCAACCCAGCCGGTCTTGGCGAATTCACCAACGCCCAGGGAGATGTTGACCAGCGCAACGCCGGACACCAGCAGCCAGAAGCTCAGGGAGTTCAGGAACGGGAAGGCCACGTCACGCGCACCGATCTGCAGCGGCAGAACGATGTTCATCAAGCCGGTGAAGAATGGCATGGCCATGAAAATGATCATGATCACACCGTGAGCGGTGAAGATCTGGTCATAGTGTTCGGGCGGCAGGTAGCCCTCGCCGCCGCCAGTGGCCATGGCCAACTGGGTACGCATCATGATGGCGTCGGCAAAGCCGCGCAGCAGCATGACCATCGCGACGATGATGTACATCACCCCGATTTTCTTGTGGTCGACCGAAGTCAGCCACTCAGTCCACAGGTAGGTCCACTTGCGGAAATAGGTGATAGCACCGATCAGCGCGATACCGCCGAGCGCGATCATGGCAATGGTCACCATGACTATCGGCTCGTGATACGGTATCGCATCCAGACTTAGTTTACCGAACATCTCTTACTCCTCTGCCCCAGCAGCTGAATGCATACTCGTGTCCACCTCTTGCACAGCGGCTACTTCCTTGCTGGCTTCCTTCTCGTGGTGCACAGGCTTGCCACGTTTCATGCCTTCGTACTTGTCGACGATGGTCTGGAAGAAGTCAGCCGGTGCAGCGCCGTACAGCGCAACCGGATTGTTTTCGCTTGGTTTGGCCAGAGCCTCGTACTCAGCTGCTTCCAGCTGCTTAGGCGACTGCTTGACTTCGTTTACCCAGGCGTCGAAATCAGCCTGAGAGGTGGCAATTGCCTTGAACTTCATACCGGTGAAACCCGCACCGCTGTAGTTGGCGGAGATACCGTCGAACTCACCCTTCTCGTTGGCGATCAGGTGCAGCTTGGTGGTCATACCGGCCATGGCGTAGATCTGACCGCCCAGGCCCGGGATGAAGAACGAGTTCATGACCGCATCGGAGGTCACGCGGAAGTTAACCGGGGTGTTGGCCGGAAAGACGATCTTGTTGACCGTGGCAATGCCTTGTTCCGGGTAGATGAACAGCCATTTCCAGTCCAGCGCGACCACGTCGATCTGTACCGGCTTGACCTCGGAGTCCAGAGGACGATACGGATCCAGCGAGTGGGTGGTCTTGTAGGTGACATAGCCCAGCGCAATGATGATCAGCACCGGGATGGTCCAGACCGCCACTTCGATCTTGGTCGAGTGCGACCAGTCAGGCGTGTAGTTGGCCGCCTTGTTGGAAGCACGGTACTTCCAGGCGAATGCGATGGTCATCAGGATGACCGGAATCACCACCAACAGCATCAGGCCGGTAGCGATCAGGATAAGGTTCTTTTGCTCAATGCCGACCTGACCCTTAGGGTCGAGCAGGGTCCAATTGCACCCACTGAGAAAAAGCATGCCTAAAAAGGGCAGAATGCCAAACAGTCTGGGGTAACGCTTTTTACTCATTTCACGACCTCTAGAGCAGCTTGCTTCAATGCAATTTGTGTTTTGGTCGCCAACACTTCGTCCTGCCAAGCGTTAGCATTTACGGGATCGAATAGGGTCATGCATGGAGGAGCACAGTGGCGACTCAGCAAAACCTTATATAACGACGGTTATTATTTTGACTTCGTAGGCAACGGGCCTGTCTTCAGACCAAGTCCATTTGGTGCGGGAAATCACGGAGGGGGGTCAGCCCGGCATCGCCGCTGGCGATGCTCGACAGAGTCAGCGAAAAGAGCCTTAGCTCCTTTAATCCTGCGACTCGCAAGCGGTGCCGAACGGAAATTGGGGGCGATTGTAGATATGTAACTTGGCATTGACTATGACTTATTACGCAACAGTCCTTTACAGAAACTGCAACAATAAATCGTTCAAAATCAATTTTGCGACAGTTTGTCGCACCCCTCCCGGTACGCCTGAAAGGCCCGCACTACAAGGGCTGCAACTTGATCCAGATCAATGCTGCTGCGACATTCAAGGCGTACCGGATGTCGCAGCGCACTTGCCCGACGCGTGACTTTTGTCTAAGGCTGACGACGGTTGCGGTAGATGCCCAGCGGTACCAGAACAGCCGTCAGGGTAAAGGCCAGCAACGCCCATTGCGCCAGCGACAAACCCAGCACCGGCGGGTAGGGCGTGGAGCAAAAGCCATCGACCTGAAACACCAGCGGCAGAACCGAAGCCAGCGGCAACCCGTCGACGATCGGTTGCAGGGTGTCGATACCACAACTGACGGCCGGGTTAGCCAGAATATAGACATGGTTGCCCGCAGCGGCGATGCCGCCTATGGCGCTCAGTACTACCAGTATCTCGAAGACCGTCAGGCTGCGCTTACCGGGCATGGCCGCACCGATGAAGGCAAACAGGGCAATCAGCAGCAACGCATAGCGCTGCAGGATACACAGCGGGCACGGTGCCTCACCAAGGACGATCTGCATATACAGTGCGCCTCCGATCAACGCCAGGCAGATTATCCCCAGCAGAACCAGAAAGCGCCGCTCTCGATTCAGGCGCTGTACGTGTTCATTCATTGCCGTTCCCTTTAATAGATAAATGACTCCGCTGGCGGCCCACCGCCACACGAAAGTCTACACGCTGGCTCTGGCCTTTGAATGTGCAAAATTCGCGCCCCGCATCAGCCATCGCGGCTCGGCCGATCGCCGACCGTTACCTCGGGGCAACGGACCGTATCGGAAAGGAGGCATGCGTGATAGACATCAGGCAGTGAAGGATAAGCTGATTAATGCAGGATTAACCTTTAAAGGTTTTTACACATCGAGCTTTTTCCGCTGCGGCGCGGCGCAGCGTATCGAACCGCCAACAAGGCCGGCTCCAGGCAGGAGTCGGCCTTGTTGGGGACTGTGGCGGGTTATTCCAGCGCTGCCGCCGGCCCGAAGAACTCATAACGGCTCTGCTGCTCCGGCACACCCAAGCCTTTCAGGTGACGCTTGACGGTCGCCATGAAGCCCTTGGGCCCGAGGAAGTAGGCATCCAGGTCACGCTCAGCCGGCAGCCACTGATCCAACTGGTCGAGGGTCAATAGCCCCACGGCATCGGCAGCCGGGCTGGCGCCATCGTCTTCGGCGTAGCAGTAGAAGCGCTTGAACTGCGGATGCGTCGCCGCCAGGTCATCGATCCAGCCACGGAAGGCATGCACTGCACCGTTACGGGCGCAGTGGATAAAGTGGATCAAGCGGCCCGTGGACAGCGCTGCCTCCACCATCGCCAGCGTCGGCGTGATGCCTACGCCACCACTGATCAGCACCAGCGGCTTGTCGCTGGCAGCCAAGGTGAACTCGCCCGACGGCGGGAACAGGTTCAGGGTATCGCCCACCTGCAGTTGCTCGTGCAGGTAGTTGGAGACTTTACCGCCCTCCTCACGCTTGACACTGATGCGGTATTGGCCGCCCTTGCTCAATGCCGACAGCGAGTAGTTGCGACGATGCTCTTCGCCGTCGATGAACAGCTGCAGGCCGATGTACTGACCAGGCTCTGCCGCCAGAATCGCACCGCCATCTTCAGGCGCGAAGTAGAAGGAAACGATCTCGCTGCTCTCCTCCACCCGCGCAGCCAGCTTGAACACCCGCGCACCACGCCAGCCACCGACGGCTTCGGCTTTCTGGTCATAAACCTGGGCTTCGGCGCCGATCAGGATGTCGGCCAGTTGTTGATAGGCCGCACCCCAGGCGGCAATGACTTCAGGGGTGGCAATTTCACTGCCCAACACTTCTTCAATGGCGCGCAGCAGGCAGCTACCGACGATCGGGTAGTGCTCTGGCAGGATCTGCAAGGCCACATGCTTATTGATAATCTGCCCGACCAGGCCACCCAGTTGCTCGAGCTGGTCGATGTGCCGCGCATACATCAGTACGCCATTGGCCAAAGCACGTGGCTGATCACCGCTGGCTTGGTGAGCCTGGTTGAACAGCGGACGCACCTCGGGGTACTCGCTGAGCATAAGCTTGTAGAAGTGCGTGGTCAGCGCTTCACCACCGCTTTCCAGCAGCGGCACGGTTGCTTTGATGATTGCACGGTCTTGGGCATTGAGCATGAGGGGACTCCTGAGCCTATGGCTTCTGTAAAAACTGCCATGAGTAATTCAGGAACCGTGCCAAGTTTAAAATCCAATAAAATCAATAACTTAAAAATATAGAGTCATTATGACCCCATCTGTTTTATAGTCATTTCGACCAACAGGAGTCATTATGACCGCAAAGCCCCTGCTCACCGCCCTGCTGCCACTGGTTAGCGACCTGTCCCGCGAGTTGCCGGAGCGCGAACGCTATCGACGCCTGCTGCAGGCCATGCGAACCCTGTTGCCATGCGACGCTGCGGCCTTGCTGAAACGTGAGGGCGAATGGCTCGTGCCATTGGCGGTCGACGGCTTGAGTACCGACACCCTGGGGCGGCGCTTCAAAATCAGCGAGCACCCGCGTTTTCAGGTGTTGCTAAGCCGTCACGAACCCACACGCTTTGCCAGCGACAGCGACCTGCCCGACCCTTATGACGGCCTGGTCGAAGGTCTGCACCAGCACCTTGAAGTACACGACTGCATGGGCTGTCCGCTGTTCGTTGATGAACAGCCTTGGGGGCTGATTACCCTGGACGCACTCGCCCCGGAACGCTTTCAGCAGATCGAGCTTGATGCCCTGCAAGCCTTCGCCAGCCTGGCCGCCGCAACGGTCAAGGTGGCCGAACGGATCGAGCGCCTGGCCCTGCGCATAGAGGACGAACACCAACGAGCCGAACTCTACCGCGAGGCCAGTGGTTTTCAGGAGCGGGAGTTGATCGGCCAGAGCAAGCCGCACAAACGTCTGCTTGAAGAGATCGCCTTGGTAGGCGGCAGCGACCTGACGGTGTTGATCACCGGCGAAACCGGGGTCGGCAAAGAGTTAGTGGCCCAGGCCATTCATGCAGCCTCGGCACGCGCCGACAAGCCGCTGGTGAGCCTGAACTGCGCCGCCCTGCCCGACACCCTGGTGGAAAGCGAACTGTTCGGCCATGTACGCGGGGCCTTTACCGGCGCGGTGGGTGAACGCCGCGGCAAGTTCGAGCTGGCCAACGGCGGTACGCTGTTTCTCGATGAGGTGGGCGAGCTATCCCTGCAGGTGCAAGCCAAATTGTTGCGCGTGCTGCAAAGCGGCCAGTTGCAACGGCTGGGTTCGGATCAGGATCATCGGGTGGATGTGCGCCTGATTGCCGCCACCAACCGCGACCTCTCCGAAGAGGTGCGCGCCGGTCGCTACCGCGCCGACTTCTATCATCGCCTGAGCGTCTACCCACTGCAGGTGCCGCCGCTGCGCGAGCGTGGGCGCGATGTGCTGCTGATCAGCGGCTACTTCCTTGAACAGAACCGCTCCCGCATGGGCCTGAACAGCCTGCGCCTGACCCCCGACGCCCAGGCCGCACTGCTGGCCTATAACTGGCCAGGCAATGTCCGCGAGCTGGAGCACTTGATTGGCCGCTCGGCACTCAAGGCCCTTGGACAACACCCGGAACGACCGAAAATTCTCAGCCTGAGCGCCAGCGACCTCGACTTGCCGGCACCCCACAGTGAGGCAGCATCGGTCAGCAACAATGCAAGCCCTGCCAGTGCGACGGTGGTCGGCGACCTGCGCCTGGCGCTGGACACCTACCAGCGCGACCTGATCAAAGCCAGCCTGGAACGCCATCAACACAACTGGGCGAGTGCCGCACGCGAGCTGGGCCTGGATCGGGCCAACCTCAATCGCCTGGCCAAGCGCCTCGGTCTACGCTGACGCATTAAAGCCAGCCGATGCCGGGCCGATAACCCGACATCTCACCCTGTTCTTAAACCTTGAAGGTGCCTATGGTCTCGCAAAAAGCCCGTGCGGACTCGCTGTCGCTGCTGTTGTTCACCCTGCGCAGCGGCAAGCTGATGGCCATCAACCTGCTCAAGGTCAGCGAGATTATCGCCTGCCCACCGCTGACCCGGTTGCCTGAGTCCCACCCGCATGTCAAAGGCGTCGCCACCTTGCGCGGCAACTCGCTGTCGGTGATCGACCTGTCCCGCGCCATCGGCGAGCGCCCCTTGCTCGACCCGGACGGGGGCTGCCTGATCGTTACGGATATCAGCCGTTCAAAACAGGGCCTGCACGTACAAGCCGTGAGCAAGATCGTTCACTGCTTGAGTACCGACATTCGCCCGCCACCCTTCGCCTCGGGCGGCAAGTCGTTCATTACCGGGGTAACCCAGGTCGACGGTACGCTGGTGCAAGTGCTGGACATCGAAAAAGTGATTCACGGCATTACCCCTGCGCCTCACGATCACACCCATATCGAGCTGGCTCCAGAAGACGCTGCGGTGCTTGGCGCTGCCAATATTCTGGTGGTCGACGACAGCCAGGTGGCCCTGCAGCAGTCGGTACACACCTTGCGCAACCTGGGTATCGAGTGCCACACCGCCCGCAGCGCCAAGGAAGCCATCGACAAACTGCTGGAGCTGCAAGGCACTGATCAGGAGATCAATGTGGTGGTCTCGGACATCGAGATGTCCGAAATGGATGGCTACGCCTTTACCCGCACCCTGCGCGAAACGCCGGACTTCCAGCACCTCTACGTGCTCCTGCACACCTCGCTGGACAGCGCCATGAACAGCGAGAAAGCCAAGGCCGCCGGAGCCAATGCCGTATTGACCAAGTTTTCCTCACCGGAGCTGACCGACTGCCTGATCCATGCTGCACGTACGGTGGCCGACTTCGGCCAGTGAAGGCATTGTGCTCACTTGTCGGGCAGTCGGTCTGAGGCATAATCGCAAGCAACCGTCACTGCCCACGAGGCGCGCACCATGAGAAACGCCGTAATGACCCTGTGCCTGTTGGCCTTGCCTCTCACCCAGGCGAACGCCTCCAGCGATGCAGCCTGGGCCGACGCGCAACACCAGGCATTGGCCACCTGCGTAGCCGCCAGCCAACTCACCGCAGTCAAGCCGCTCAAGCAGAGTGCCTTGTTCGATGACAGCGTGGGTTACACGGCGATCCTCTTGCAGGGGCACTACAAGCCTGCGCACATGAAGAACAAGGCCGGTACCGAACTGTGCCTGTACCACCGTGAAACCCGTACTGCCCACGTGACCGAGTGGGATGCCGTCACACCCGTCCGCTAAGAAGAAGCCCACTACCGTGTCTCTTTCCACCCCGTTCAATTGCGTCGGCTGCGGCAAATGCTGTACCGATCATCATGTGCCCCTGACCCTGGCCGAAGCCGGGCGCTGGAGCGCATCCGGCGGCCAACTGATTGTCTTGCTCGAAGCGTTTTTCGAGCAGGGCCCAGGGCTGCCCGACGGCCAGCGCGAGCATGCCTTGCGCCGCAGTTTTCCGGTGGCGTGCGGCGCGAGCCAGATCCACCTGGCGGTGACCTTTGCGGCGTATAACGTCGGCCCCTGCCGCAACCTGGATGCGGATTACCGCTGCCGCATCTACACGGAACGGCCACTGGTGTGCCGCATCTACCCAATGGAAATAAACCCGCACATTCCGCTGCGCCCCGAGGCCAAGGACTGCCCACCCGAAGCCTGGCAGGATGGGCCGCTGTTGATTCACCGCGACCAGCTCCAGGACCCGGAACTGGCAGCACTGATCGAGCAATCGCGTCAGGCTGACCGCGAGGATATCCGCGCCAAAGTTGCGATCTGCCAACACCTTGGCATTGATGTCAGCGCAGTCAAGGGCAACGGTTTCACCGCCTACCTGCCCACCGTCGAGGCCATGGCGAGCGCGATCCGTGACGTCGAGGCCTCTGCCGATACCGGCAGCGCTTGGCGCCTGCACGTGACCGATCCGCTATTGGCCGAGCAATTGCAAACGCTGGGTGCGCAGGTCACCAGCGAACCGGCGACCTACTACAGCTTCATTCCACTTCAGGCCGGTTAACTGCGGCGGCGCCAGAATTCGTCAGCCAGTTGCCGCAAGCCCTCGGCCAGCTCGGCAACATTGCTGGAGTTCAGGTGGCCGCGCTGCCCGGCACTGACCGTGACTTCGCTGGCTTGGCGAATGCTGGTGATGTTGCGGTTGATGTCTTCACTGACACTGCTTTGCTCTTCGACCGCCGCCGCAATCTGCAGGCTCATTTCATTGATCTGGGTAACCCGCTGGCTGATGCCATCAAGCGCACTGGCAGCACGCTGTGCCTGCTCAACGCTATTACCGACATAGGTACTGCTCTGTTGCATCGCCAGCACGGCATTGCGCGCACCGCTTTGCAACACACCGATCATGCGTTGAATTTCCTGAGTCGATTGGGCAGTGCGCTTCGCCAAGCCGCGCACTTCGTCAGCCACCACGGCAAAGCCGCGCCCCTGGTCCCCTGCCCGAGCCGCTTCGATGGCGGCGTTCAAGGCCAGCAGGTTGGTCTGCTCGGCAATGCTGCGAATGACATCCAGCACACTGGAAATCTCACTGCTGTGGCTCTCCAGGTTGTGGATCACTTGCGTGGCAACCTCCAGCTCACGGGCCAACTGCAAAATCGCGTTCTGGCTCTGATCAACGAGCTGCTGCCCGCTCTGGGTTTCATCTTCAGCCTGGTCCGCCGCCTGTGAGGCCTGCTGAGCACTGCTGGCGACCTGAGCCACACTGGCCGCCATCTGGTGGATGGCAGTAGCCACCTGATCCGTTTCACTTTGCTGGCCCAGCGTACTGTTGTGACTGCTGTGCAGGTGGCTGGCCAGCTCAGCCGCTTCCACCGCCAAGCGCTTGGACGTGTCGCCAATGCGCCCAACCACAGCGCCCACCTGAGACTCCAGCATCAGCATGGCAAACTCGATTTGCCCGACGCCATCCCGGCGACCGGTATACAGCTGCTGGCTCAATGGATTGTCCGCAACTGCCTTGGCACGGCGTCGCAAGCGTTCAAAGGGCCGTAACAGGGGAAATACCACGGCAGCACTCAGTGCAAAGCTCAGCGCCAGGGTCAGTAGATCCGACAGTGGCAGCAGCCAGTGCGCGGCCATTGCCACGGTAAATGCCAGGCTCATGCCGCCCCATAACTGCCACTCCAGCCCCGGCACAGGCAGGCGCTGCAACCAGCTGGTACGACCACTGCGCAACTGGGCATACAACCGCTCGGCGGCCTCGACGTGCGCTGCTGCCGGTTTGGTGCGTACCGATTGGTACTCAACCGTCTGCCCCTGGCTGGTGATCGGTGTCACAAATGCACTGACCCAGTAATGATCGCCATTCTTGCAACGATTCTTCACCAACCCCATCCACGAACGCCCGCGCTTGAGCGTCTGCCACATCTGCTCGAAGGCCAACGGTGGCATGTCCGGGTGGCGCACGAGGTTATGGTGCTGCCCTATAAGCTCTTCGCGACTAAAACCGCTGATGCTGACAAAGTCATCATTGGCGTAGGTAATCGCGCTGGTAAGGTCAGTGGTAGAGAGGATGTTGGCATCGCCGGGATAATCCATATTGCGGCCAGTC
Source organism: Pseudomonas sp. FFUP_PS_473 (assembly GCF_002858665.1). Taxonomy (NCBI): domain Bacteria; kingdom Pseudomonadati; phylum Pseudomonadota; class Gammaproteobacteria; order Pseudomonadales; family Pseudomonadaceae; genus Pseudomonas; species Pseudomonas sp. FFUP_PS_473. Next base: position 187,008 of record NZ_PJQQ01000004.1, on the reverse strand, counting down.
ACAGGCAGATTGCTCTTCATTGTGGGCGCTCATTATTGTTGGCAGAAAATCGGCAGGGCGTTCGACTCTAAGGTGTTTTTTTTCTGAAACATTGACTTGGAGCAGGATATTGGCAAATGGCCATACTCGCGTTGTCAGCCGAAAGATGCTCACAGACTGATCAGTCACATCGCCCAGGACAGACACGCGTCTTCGCCATTTTTACCGAAAATGCAACAGTTCTTATCCGAATACTCTCTGTTTCATTCGAACATTTCCGACTAATTTATGTACACCTAACTAGCACTTGCTCTGCAAGAAGGTTTGTCGAAATGTCCAACAGTATGGGTATTGCCAGCGTTTTTGTTCTGTCTTCTTTGTTGTTGTCGCCGGTCGTAATGGCCGAAGAGTCGCAAGCGTTCGTGGCTCAGAATGCCGCCCGCGCCGCCGCACTCGACAACGCTCGCCACGCGATTGCAGAACAGGGTAAAGACCGCTTGGAAACCCAGAAAAACACAGCGTCCAAGGTTTCGGCGAGTGACCGTAGCGACAGCTGACAGGCGCCCAGCGCCCCCTTTGCTCTCCCCCCGAAAACCGCACCGGTGATGCATTCACCGGTGCGGTTTTCGTCTAAAGCCGCTGCTGATCAGCGGCTTTTTTTGGCGCGGTAAAAAGTGCCTGAGTTTGATCGTCCTTACCCCCTGACGATCGTTGTTTCGCACAATAAAAAACAGCCACACCTTCACCCAAGGAGTTAACCACGGTGAGCATTGCTTTACGATTCACACCGCTATTCGTTGCACTGACTGCAACGATGCCTTTCACAGCCCAAGCAGACGACGAACCCGCTGAAGGTTTCATCGAAGGCTCCAGCCTCAAATTGCTTAGCCGTAACTACTACATGAATCGCAACCAGCTCTCGCAAGGCCAGCGCGATAACAAGGAGTGGGGCCAGGGCTTCATTGGCAAGTTTGAGTCGGGCTACACGCAAGGCCCACTCGGCTTCGGCCTTGATGCGCATGCCATGCTCGGCCTGAAACTCGATGGCGGTGGCGGTACCGGCAACTCCAGCATCCTGCCGGTCAGCAGTACCAGCAAAGAAGGTTACGAGTACGGCAAGGCTCCGGATTCCTTCTCGACCGCAGGGGCGGCGCTCAAGCTCAAGGCCTTCGACACCGAGCTCAAGGCCGGCGACCTGTTCCTGAACAATCCGGTGATCGCCGGGGGCGAAAGCCGCATGTTGCCGCAGACCTTTCGCGGGGTCAGCCTGACCAACAACAGCCTCGACGGCCTGATGTTCGACGCCGGCCAGGCTAGCTTCACCAAGCTCTACAACCAAAGCGGGCACAGCCGCATCGGCACCTCTTATGGCGAACTGCCAGACGACCGCGAAAGCCGCCACCTGAACTGGGCCGGGGTAGCCTGGAGTTCGATTCCGAACCTCACCGCCAGCCTGTATGCCGCGGAACTCAAGGACATCTGGAACCAGTATTACGCCGACCTCGACTACACCTATCAGGTGAACGATCTGGTCAGCCTCAACCCGGGCGTGCATTTCTATCACACCCAGGACACGGGCGATGCGCTGCTGGGCAACATCGACAACAACACTTACAGCCTGCACTTCACCGTCGGTATCGGTTTTCATGCGATCACCGCGGTGTATCAGCGCGTCAACGGCAACACCCCGTTCGACTACATCACCCAGGGCGACAGCATCTACCTGGACAACTCGCAGATCTACTCGGACTTCAACGGCCCCAACGAGCGCTCCTGGAAGCTCAAGTACGCGTATGACTTCGCGGGCCTTGACGTACCCGGCCTGACGTCGGTGGTGTCCTACTCACACGGTGAGTTGGACCTGACCAAAGTCGACCCGAACAGCGCAGGCTACGGCGAAACCTGGTACAACCCCGATGGCAAGAACGCGCAGCACTGGGAACGCGACATCGACCTGCAGTACGTGTTCCAGGAAGGCAACCTCAAGGACCTTTCCGTCCTGCTGCGCTGGGCCGCCCACCGGGGTAGCCAGGGCTATTCGCAGGTGGATAACAACGTCGATGAATACCGTGTGATCGTCGAGTATCCGCTGAACATTTTCTAACCTGCGGCATCGCAGGCGAGCCAGTCATGCCTTCGGGGCTGCAAGAGCCTTGTTGGAGCAGGCTTGCCTGCGATGGGAGCGTTCGGGCGCCAGCACGTACACAGCGCCCGTATCGCAGGCACAACCTGCACCTGCAGAGATCTCCGCACCAAAAGACACCCGCCGTTCATCTGTTGAACCTGACAAGGTAGCGACATGCATAACCTTAGATCTTGTCCGACAATACACACACCCCTAAAATACGCCGCCGCGCACCCTCCGTGCACTCCCTCTTGCTCATGACCTATGGTCAAACACTGGCAACCATGACTTCGCGCACCCGGCCTCAACGCTCTGCCCTGTACCGAAGCCATCCGGAACTGGTTCTTAACCTGGGCAGTTGCCTGACGGTTCTGGCAATCGTTGCTATCGTCACGTTCCTGTTGATGCGCGAACGTACCAACGTCGAGCAGGCCGCCGTTCGCTCGGCACGCAACATCGTGCAGTTGATCGACACCGACATTGTGCGCAACGTGGAACTCTACAACCTGTCCTTGCGAGGCCTGATCTGGGCGGCACAGCGCCCGGAGCTGTTGACGATTCCGCCTGAACTGCGCCACCAGGTGCTGTTCAACCAGGCCTTCAGTGTGCCATTGCGCGGCGACATCCTTTGGCTCGACAGTAATGGCGATGTGGTCGCCGATTCCTCCAGTACGACACCACGCAGCGCCAATTTTGCCGACAGCAAGGTATTCCAGGATCACCGGGCAAACCCTGGCCTGGGCCTGCTGATCAGCCAACCGTTCAAAGCGCGGCTTGGCGACCTGGACTGGTGCATTGGCTTTAGCCGCAGGATCTCGGACATTCATGGCGGATTTGCTGGCGTCGCTGCCGGTGCATTGCGCCTGTCGTACTTCGACGAGCTGTTCCAGCGCCTGGACATCGGCCAGGAAGGCAGCATCAACCTGATCAATACCAACGGCGTACTGCTTGCCCGGCACTCGGCGGTGGACAACCGCCAGTTGGTGGGCAAGGACTTCAGCCAGGAGCCGAACTTCCAGCGCGCCATGCAAGAAGGCAAAGGCAGCTTTAGCGCAGCCTCGTCACTGGATGGCAAAGAACGTCTGTTCACCTTTTCCCGCGTCACCGACCTGCCATTGATGGTGGTTGTGGCCCTGCCCACTGAAGAAGTATTCGCATCGTGGCTGCGAACCGCACTGGTGGTGGGTGCCGCAACAGGCGTGCTGTGCCTCGGCATTCTCTGGCTCACGCTGTTGCTGGGTCGCGAGCTGCGCCGCCGCCAGGATGCCGAGCAAGGCCTGGCCACCCTCGCCGCCACCGACAGCCTGACCAACCTGCCGAATCGGCGGCGCCTGGACCAGGTGCTGCGCCAGGAATGGGCCAGGGCCAAGCGCAACGCCCGCCCCTTGTCGGTACTGATGGTGGACGTGGATCGCTTCAAGGCCTTCAACGAGCGGCACGGCCATCAGGGCGGCGATCAGGCACTGCGCAGAGTGGCCGCGACCATCCAGCGCTGCATCCGTCGGCCAGCAGACCTTGCCGCCCGTTACGGCGGCGAAGAGTTTCTGATCATCCTGCCGGAAACCGATAGGCAGGGCGCCCATCAACTGGCCGAGAACCTGCGCCGCCAGATCGAAATGCAACCACCGTACGCCAACGATGTGCAGCCGGTAACCGTCAGTATCGGCGTTGCCACCCACGCGCCAGACTGCCCGCAGCACAGCCTCGACGCGCTGTTGAGGGCTGCCGATGAGGCGCTATACCAAGCCAAGCACAACGGCCGCAATCAGGTCGTCTAGCCTCAGCGCCGGCCGGGGGCAAATCTGTATGCTGTTTTTCGACGGGATCTGTCCTTTGGCTCACCGGTCGAATGCCTGTATCGTCGTGCCCTCGACGTCACAGGTTGTTGCCGCATCATGAACCCCGAAGCCCTTGAACTGCTGGTCACCCGCGAAATGCCTTTCGGCAAGTACAAAGGCCGCTTGATCGCCGACCTGCCTGGCCAGTACCTGAACTGGTTCGCCCGAGAAGGCTTTCCCAAGGGCGAGTTGGGCAGCCTGTTGGCACTGATGCATGAAGTCGACCACAACGGCCTGTCGGACTTGCTCGTTCCCCTGCGTAAAAAACACCCACGCCCCCGCCCCTGACACAGCGAGCCTACGCATGAAGCACCTGCCCCTGTCTGAGCCCTCCCTTCTGGCCCGCGACGAGGGCTACTGGCAAAACGTTGCCTCGCGCTACGACATCGAGCCTGGGCCGATCAACCTTGAGTACGGCTACTTCGGTCGCATGACTCGCACGGTCGCCGAGCGCTACCAAGCGCATATCATGGCGATCAACCGAGGCAATTCACTGCCGGTGCGTCAGCAGTTCGATCAGGTCGGCACCCTGCAGATCCACGCTGCCCTGGCTGAACTGTTGCAGGTTCCAGCACACACGGTGGCCCTGACGCAAAGCGCATCGGCATCAATGCTGTCGCTGATCCGCAACTACAACGGCCTGCGCCCAGGCGATCAGGTACTGATCAGCGACCTGGAATACGACAGCGTGCAGCGCGCCATGCGCTGGCTGGCGCACCACCGTGGTGTGGAAGTGATCGAGCTGCGCCATCCGCATCCAGCCACCTTTGACAACCTGCTCGACAGTTACCGCCAGGCGTTCGAGCGCTACCCTCGACTCAAGCTGATGGCTCTGACTTACGTGACCCACCGCACCGGGTTGGTGATGCCGGTGCAGGCCATTGCCGCCTGTGCCCGAGCACACGGTGTCGAGGTCATGCTCGACGGTGCCCATGCCCTGGGGTTGGTGGACTTCAGACTGGATCAGTTAGGCATCGACTTCGCCGCCTTCAACCTGCAGAAGTGGATCGGCGCGCCGCTGAGCCTGGGGGTGTTGTACATCGCCGAAGAACGCCTGCAGGCCATCGCCCCCGACATGAGCGAGGCGAGTTACCAACGCGATGACATCCGCTCGCGGGCGCCATACGGCACGCCGAACATTCCCGCCTGGATGACCTTGCCGACTGTATTCGAAGAGCACCGGGCCATGGGTGGCGCCGCCGTAAAAGGGGCACGCCTGAGTTACCTGCGTGACCTTTGGGTTGAGCAGGTGCGCGCATTGCCCGGCATCGAAGTACTGACCCCGGACGATCCGCGCCTGTACTGCGGTATCACCTCATTGCGCTTTACCCGCCAGCCTGACCAGCCGGCCATGGTTCGGCGCCTGCTGGACGAGCACAACCTGTTCACCGTGGCCCGCGATGGCTCAGCCTGCGGACCGTGCATTCGGGTGACGCCCGGCTTCACGACAACACCGGACGATATCCAGGCGCTGGTCCGTGCCCTGCACGAACTGGCCTGAGCCCCCTCAGGCCTTGACCGGCTCGACCGCCAACTCGGCAACGTCGCTGCGCTTGAGCAGCGCGTACAACACAGCGGTCAACAGGCTACCGGCGAGAATCGCCAACAGGTAGAGCAGCGCGTGGTTGATGGCGTTCGGGATCAACAGCACGAACAGCCCGCCATGGGGTGCCATCAGCTTGCAACCGAAGTACATCGACAAGGCACCGGTCAACGCCCCGCCGGCAATGCTGGCGGGAATCACCCGCAGCGGGTCTTTGGCCGCAAACGGAATTGCGCCTTCGGAAATGAAGCACAGCCCCAGCACCAAGGCGGCCTTGCCGGCCTCTCGCTCACTCTGGGCAAATTTGCGCCGTGCGATAAAACTGGCAATACCCAGCCCGATCGGCGGCACCATACCCGCCGCCATCGTCGCAGCCATCGGTGCATAACTCTGCGAGGCCAACAGCCCCACGGAAAACGCATACGCGGCCTTGTTGATCGGCCCACCAAGGTCAACGCACATCATCCCGCCCAGCAGGATGCCGAGGAGAATGGCATTGGTAGTGCCCATGCTGTCGAGGAAATGGGTCAGCCCCGCGAGCATCTGCGCCACCGGCTGGCCGACCACATAGATCATCACCAGGCCCGTGAACAGGCTGGCCAGCAACGGAATGATCAGGATCGGCTTGAGCGCTTCCAGGCTGCTGGGCAGTCGCGCCCAGCGGTTGATGGCCTTGGCGCTGTACCCGGCGAGAAAACCGGCGACGATACCGCCAATGAACCCGGCCCCCAAGGTGCTGGCCAGCAGGCCGCCAATCATGCCTGGCGCAAGGCCCGGGCGGTCGGCAATCGAGTAGGCGATGTAGCCGGCCAGCAACGGCACCATGAGTTTGAAGGCCGCCTCACCACCGATCTGCATCAGCGCCGCCGGTAACGTGCCTGGCTGTTTGAACGCCTCGATACCGAAAACAAAGGACAGGGCGATCAGCAAACCACCTGCCACCACCATCGGCAACATGAACGAAACACCGGTCAGCAGGTGCTTGTAGACACCGGTCTTCTCACCCTTGGCCGGTGCAGCCTGCCCGGCAGCCGACGCCGACTCCTGCTTGCCTTCGGCCAACGCTTTATCCAGGGTAGCGCGCGCCTGTTTCAGGGCAATGCCGGTGCCGCAGCGGTAGATCCGCTTGCCGGCAAAACGCTCGGTGGCCACTTCGATATCGGCAGCCAGCAACACCACATCCGCATCAGCAATCGCCTGGGCGCTGAGCGGTGTGCGGGCGCCGACTGAACCCTGGGTTTCCACTTCAAGCTGGTAACCCAGTTGCTGCGCGGCCTGCTGTAACGCCTCGGCGGCCATAAAGGTGTGAGCCACTCCGGTCGGGCAGGCGGTGATGGCGACAATGCGTTTGCCCTGTACGACAGGCGCCGCAGCCTCGATCACCGGCTGATAAACCTCGGCCTTCTGGGCCGCCTCGCGCAAGAAATGATCAACATCCTGCAGCGCCTGCGATGGGGTGCTGCGAAACAGCCGCTTGCCGGCAAACCGTTGCAGGTCCAGCGGGCCGCTGCTGACCACCAGAACCCAGTCAGCCGCATCGATATCCGCCGCCTGAAGTTGCCGCTCAGGGTGTGCCGGGTCGTGAACTTCGACGCTGGTGCCATAGCCCTGGCGGCGGGCCGCAGCCTCCAGCAAGCGTGCACTCAGCACGCTGGAGACCATGGCGTTGGGACAAGCCGTGACAATCGCCAGTTTCATGTTCAACCCTCTTGTTCTGCTGCCGGGGTGTGGATTCGGATCTCACGCTGCAACTGCACGAGGTACTGTGGGTCGGTAATGCCAAAGCCGATCTGGCTCACGGCCATGGCCGCAATGGCGGTTGCCCGCCGCAAGGTGGTCTTGGCGTCGTCGCCAGTCAGCAGCCCGTGGACCATGCCCGCCAACAGCGAATCACCGGCACCCACGGTACTGGCGACCTTCACGCGGGGCGGCGAGGCGTGCAAGGTGGCCTCGGCGTTGAACCAGGTAACGCCCTCGGCCCCTTGAGAAACCACCACTTCCTCAATGCCCAGGTCCAGCAAACGGCGCGCTGCGGCGTGCTGCTCGGTAAAACTGTGCAGCGGCGTTTCCAGCACTTCAGCCAGTTCGTCGGTGTTGGGCTTGACCAACCACGGCATGCTGGCAAGGCCGGCCCGCAAGGCCTCGCCACTGGTGTCCAGCGCCACCTTCAGCCCCAAGGCCTTGAGGCGGGCAAGCAGTTGTGCAAACCACTGCACGGTGACGCCAGGCGGCAGGCTACCGGCCACGACCACGGCGTCATGGCCCGGTGCAATGTGCTCAAGACGCTCCAACAGTGCCGCAAAGGCCGATTCGTTGACCTCCGGCCCCGGGCCATTGATGTCCGTCACCCGCCCTGTGCCTTCGACCAGCTTGATATTGCTACGGGTCTGCCCCGGAACACGAATGAAGTCGTCAACAAAGCCACGCTGTGCCATCAGCGCCTCAAACGGTTGAAGGTTATCCGCCCCCAGAAAACCGCTTACTGTCATCTGGTGCCCCAGGTCGGCCAGCACCTGAGCCACGTTGAGCCCTTTGCCAGCGGCATGAGCCTGCAGGCCTTTGCTGCGGTTGACGGTGCCCGGCTGCAAGTGCTCCAGCGTAACGGTGAGGTCCAGTGCCGGGTTGAGGGTCAGCGTCAGGATCTTGGCCATCAGAGTATCTCCACCAGCGCCCGCACATCGGCGGCGCTACCCTGAGCCAACGCGTCACGCGCCAACTGCCGGGTGTGTTCATAATTCAGTTCACGTACCTGAGCCTTGACCTCGGCGATGCTGCGCGCCGCCACGCTCAGTTCATCCACCCCAAGGCCCAGCAGGATTGGCACCGCCTGTGGGTCGGCCGCCAGTTCGCCGCATACCCCGACCCACTTGCCGTGGGCATGGGCCGCACGCACCGTCGTGTCGATCAAGTGCAGTACCGCAGGGTGCAGGCCATCGGCCTGGGCGGAAAGCGTCGGGTGACCACGGTCAATGGCCAGGGTGTACTGGGTCAGGTCATTGGTGCCGACGCTGAAGAAGTCCACTTCGCGGGCCAGCACCGGCGCCAGTATGGCCGCCGAAGGCACTTCGATCATGATCCCGACCTGCAGGTCGCTGACCTCGATTTCCTGACGCAGGCGCTCGACCATCGCCCGCGCTTCGCGCCACTCCTCCAACTGCCCGACCATCGGAAACATGATCCGCAGCGGGCGGTTGTCGGCAGCGCGCAACAGGGCCCGCAACTGGCTCTCCATGATCTGTGGCCGCTGTAGTGTCAGGCGAATACCGCGTACACCGAGGAACGGGTTTTCTTCCTGCTCGATCGGCCAGTAGGGCAACGGTTTGTCCCCCCCGACATCAAGGGTTCGCACCACCAGTGGCCGCCCGTCGAGACCATCGAGCACCTTGCGGTACTCCGCCTCCTGAGTCGCTTCATCGGGAGCGCTCTGGTGGGCCATGAAAATCAGCTCAGTGCGCAGCAAGCCGATACCTTCGGCTCCATGGTCGACCACCGCCGCGATACCCGCGCTTTCACCGATGTTGGCAAAGACTTCGATCGCGTGCCCATCCAGGGTATGCGCCGGTTCCAGACGACGCGCACGGGCGGCCTGCAAACGCTGTTCACGACGGTCACGCTCGGCCAGTGAGCGCTGCAACAGCGCAGGCTCGGGCGCCACATGCAAACGTCCGCGCTGGCCGTCGAGCAGCAGCGGCGTGCCTTGGGCAATCAACAACACTGACGCCCCCGCCCCCACCACCGCAGGAATGCCAAGCGCACGGGCAACAATGGCGCTGTGCGCGGTAGCGCCCCCGCGGGCGGTAAGAATGCCGGCAACACGGGCCGGGTCAAGCCGGGCGACATCGGAAGGCCCAACCTCTTCCATGACCAGCACATAAGGCGCGTCCGGCAAGGCGACATCGGCCTCGCCACACAACTGCGCCAGCACCCGGCGACCGACGTCGCGCAGGTCGGCGGCACGTTCAGCGAGCAGGGCATCGTGCAGGGCTTCCTGCTGTCGGGCTGCGCCATCGATTACCGCCATCCACGCGGCTTCGGCGCTTTCACCCTGGCGCAGACGCTGTTCAACCTCATCGCCCAGTTCGGGATCGTCGAGCATTTCCAGGTGGGTGATGAAGATTTCACGGATCGCCTTGGCCTGGCTGCGCTTGATCACCCCGTCGATATCGTCACGTACGGCCGCGAGCGCCTGCTGCAATCGCTCGCGCTCCACAGCAGGTGATTCACCGCGCAGCGGATAGTCGAATTCGCGCAACACCTGGACATGCGCCGGGCCGCTGGCGATTCCAGGGGCGGCCGCCACCCCTTGAATCAACGCACCTGCCACCGGGGCCTGAACCAACGGTTGTATCACCTCGGCAACCACAGGCTCGGACGCAAGAGTCGGCAACGGCTCGATCTCCTCGCCCAGCCCCTCTTCCACTGCCGCCAGCAAGGCCGGCAACGCGTCAGCCGCAATGCTTGGCTCGGCGATGAATTCCAGCACCTGCCCACGGTGAGCGCCCAGGCTGAGCAGCTTGCTCAAGCTCTTCACGGAGACGGCAGCCTGACCGGTTTCCGGCAAGCGCAGGCGAATTTCGCCCTCAAAGGCCTTGGCCAACTGCGCAAGGATCTTGGCCGGGCGCGCATGCAAGCCATGGGCATTGGCCAGGGTAATGCGTGCGCAGGGCCAGTCGACCGGCACTTCGCCACCCAATACTTCCAATACCGTGCGGCTGCTGGTGGCGCGGAACAGCTCCTGGCCACGGCCTTCGATCAGCAGTGTGCATAAACGTTCGAGCAGCGCCTGATGGGCTTCGCCCAGGCTGGCCAGGCAGAACAGCCCGTTCAAGGGCTGGCCCAGGTAACGCAGCGGTTGTGCCGGGGTCACGAACGCCAGGCCCGGTTGCCGCACCGTCTGCTCGCTGTGCAACCACCAAAGCCCATCGCCCAGCGGCAAGGCTTCGACTTGCTGGAGCACCGCCGCAAAGCCGTTCCCCACGCATTCGGCACGCCGCAGCAGGCGTGCGCCGCGCCAGACCAGTTCCTCGAAATCTTCCGACGGCACGCCAAGGCCGATCAGTTGAGCATCCAGCGCCAACGCTTGCGGTGCGCCCTGCAGCAATTTCAACAGTGCCTCGGCAGAGGAAGCACGGCGCAGCGCCTCACCCAGGTCGGTTTCACCCAAGGCCCGGGTCAGCAGTTGCAGCAGCCGCAGGTGCTCATCGGATTTGGCGGCGATGCCAATGGCCAGGTAAACCTTCTGACCGTCGCCCCAGTCCACGCCTTCGGGAAACTGCAACAGCCGCACGCCGGTGGTATGCACCAGGTCGCGGGTCTGTGGAGTGCCGTGGGGAATGGCGATGCCTTGGCCAAGAAAGGTCGAGCCTTGTGTCTCGCGGGCCTGCAACCCGGCCAGGTAACCTTCGGCGACCAACCCGTCAGCGACCAGCAGGTCCGCCAACAGTTGCAGTGCGGCCGGTTTATCCACAGCCGTCTGGCCCATGGATATCTGCTCTACGGTGAGCTCGAGCATGACCCTCTCCTTTGCAGCGCCAGGTGGGCGCCGAGGTATTGTTGTGGATATTTCAGCACAGTCCTCAGAGGTCTGGCCTTGGCGCCGGTGGCTAGCAGGGCAGAAAAAGCGCCAGCTGAAACGTTTAATCTATAATGACGATCACGTTACTCGATAATCTGCGATCTATGAAGCCCCATCTTGTCGGGCAACTGCGACAATAGTCGTCTGCGCTACTGCGATTAGATCGGCGAAACTACCCAGTCAGGCTTCGCAGCCAAGACCTGGTAATAACAAGGATAATTCGGTGAAACTCAGCGATATCGCTCGCCTGGCCGGTGTGTCTGTGACCACCGCCAGCTATGTCATCAATGGCAAGGCCGAACAGCAACGCATCAGTAACAGTACTGTAGAGCGGGTGCGTGCAGTGGTCGATGCACATGGCTTCACGCCCAACCCACAGGCCGCAGGCCTGCGCAGCCGACACACGCGCACCCTGGGGTTCATCCTGCCTGATCTGGAAAACCCCTCCTACGCGTGCATCGCCAAACGGCTGGAGCAAGGCGCCCGCGCCCAGGGCTATCAGTTGCTGATCGCCAGCAGCGACGACAATCCCGACAGCGAGCGGCAGTTGCAGCAGCTGTTCCGCGCCCGCCGTTGTGACGCCTTGTTTGTCGCCACCTGCCTGCCAGAAGACGACGACAGCTATCGGCAGTTGCAGGCTAAAGGCCTGCCGATCATTGCCATCGACCGTACGCTGGACGCCGCGCATTTCTGCTCGGTGGTCAGTGATGACCAGAACGCCAGCCTGCAGTTGACCCGCAGCCTGCTGGAATCGGCGCCCAAGCACATCGCCCTGATTGGTGCGCGTGCCGAACTGAGCGTCAGCCAGGCCCGTACCCGTGGCTTCGATCAGGCGCTGGAAGGCTTTACCGGCAGCATCAGCCACTATCAGGGCGAGGCCTTCAGCCGTGACTGCGGTCGTCGCCTGATGGGCGAACTGCTGGCCGATCTGGGCCGCCTGCCCGACGCGCTGGTGACCACCTCCTACGTGCTGCTGCAGGGTGTATTCGACGTACTGCAAAGCCGTCCAGCCGACTCCCGTGCTGTGCATCTGGGCACCTTTGGTGACACCCAGTTGCTGGACTTCCTGCCACTGCCAGTCAACGCCATGGCCCAGCAACACGGGCTGATCGCCGAAACGGCGCTGAAACTGGCTTTGGCGGCGGTTGAGAAAAACGATTACACGCCGGGTGTCCATGCCATTGGCCGGACCTTCAAACAGCGAATCTTTGCGGCCTGACCATGCGCCTGATCGACACCCACACGCACCTGGACTTTCCGGACTTCGATGCTGACCGTACAGCATTGCTGGCCAATGCCCGCGCCCAGGGTGTCGAACGCATGGTGGTGCTGGGGGTGTATCGGGACAACTGGCAGCGGATCTGGGAGCTGGTGCAAAGCGACGCACAGTTGTATGCCGCGTTTGGCCTGCATCCGGTGTACCTGGATGAGCATCGCGCAGAGGATCTGCTGGCACTGAAAGACTGGCTGAACCGCCTGCACGGCGCGCGCCAGCTGTGTGCAGTGGGTGAGTTTGGCCTGGACTACTACCTGGAAACCCTCGACCGGGATCGGCAAAATGCCCTGTTTGAAGGTCAGTTACAGCTGGCAGCTGACTTCAACCTGCCAGCACTGCTGCATGTTCGGCGCAGCCACGCTCAGGTCATTGCAACCCTCAAGCGCTACAAGCTGGCACGCGGTGGAATAATTCACGCGTTTGCCGGCAGTTACGAAGAGGCCAGGGAGTACACCAAGCTGGGCTTCAAACTCGGCCTGGGTGGCGCGGCCACTTGGCCACAGGCACTGCGCCTGCGCAAAACCATTGCGCGTTTGCCACTGGACAGCGTGGTACTGGAAACCGACGCCCCGGACATGGCACCGGTGATGTTTGCCGGGCTGCGCAACAGCCCGGAACACCTGCCACAGATTGCCAGCGCGCTGGCCGAGTTGATGGGCATTGCGCCCGAGCAGTTGGCCGAAGCCAGCAGCCGCACGGCCTGTGAGCTGTTTGGCTGGTAACCCCTCGTACAGCGAACGGGCCTGATCCTAGACCCGAAACGCCCCGATCAAACGCTTGAGCTCCAGCACCTGGGTAGACAGTTGCCGGCTGGCATCTTCGGTCTGGTGCGCGCCGTCACTGGCATGTTCGGCGGCGCGGTTGATCTGCACGATGTTCTGGTCGATGTCATGGGCTACCGCGGTCTGCTGCTCTACCGCAGCAGCAATCTGCTGGTTCTGGTCGACGATCGTACCGACGGCACCCAGAATGTTCTCCAACGCCTGCTGCACCTGCTCGGACTGGCCCACCGTCCCCGATGCCATCTGATGGCTGCTGTCCATCGCCTTGACCGCAGCGCCCACACCACCCTGCAAGCGTGAAATCATCTGCTCGATTTCTTCGGTCGATTGCTGAGTGCGCTTGGCCAGTGTGCGCACCTCATCGGCCACCACGGCGAAGCCACGGCCTTGCTCGCCGGCGCGGGCCGCTTCGATAGCGGCGTTCAACGCCAGCAGGTTGGTCTGTTCGGCAATGCTCTTGATCACCTCCAGCACCCGGCTGATGGCCTGGCTGTCACTGGCCAACTGGTTGATCACCTGTACCGATTGATCAATCTCACTGGCCAGGCGGGCAATGCTGCCTTGCTGCAACGCCACCAGGCTGCGCCCACTGACGGTGTCCCGATTGACCCCATGGGCGCTGTTGACCGCCGCCGCCGTGCTGCGTGCGACCTCCTGGGCCGTCGCCGACATCTGGTTCATCGCCGTGGCCACCTGTTCGATCTGCCCCCGCTGACCGCTGACCGCCTGGTTGCTGCGCGCCGAAACGGCATGCACCTGCCCGGCCTGGTACTCAACCTGCGCGACAGTCTGGCCAACCTGCTCGATCAGGTCGTGAATACGCCGCACCGTGGCATTGAACACCTGCCCCAACTCACCCAGCTCATCGCGGCTGTGGGCCTGGAAGTTCACGGTCATGTCGCCGGCCGCCACCTCATCCATCACAACGCCAAGACGCTTCAGCGTGCTGCGGGTAGAGGCGTAGAAGCCGCTGTACAGGTAGACGATCAACAGGAATATGCCCGCCAGGGCCGCCACCAGCAGTGTCATGTGCTGACGGTATTCCCCCAGTCGCTGCTGCAACTCCAGGCGCAGAAAGTCCAGGGTTGCACTGTTGAGTTGGTAGGTCTGCGCCATCAAGTCGCTAGCCTGTTGATAAAAAGCTGGCCACGGCGCATCAAGGGTGTCGGCCATGACCACCTGCTCCTCGAACAGCTCACTGGCCTGCTTCAATGTGGCCTGGCTGGCTGCAGCGTGCGCCCCCAGGCTCGCCTTCGCCCGCGGTTCAGTGGCCAGGGCGTCCTGCACTTTGATCGCATAGTCCGCTGCGAGTTTGTCGAGGGCCTGCAGCAGTTCCTCGAAACGGGTACTGGAGGACGAATTGAGAAAGCCTTGACCAAGGGAATAGGCGCCCATGGCTCGCCCCTCACCCAAGGCCTGAGTGACCTGCGGGGTTGCGCTGATCAACAGCTCACTGAGTTGGCGGATGACACGCTCATCATCCTGGCTCAGCCCGGCCTGGCTGGCGATCAGCTTGCTCAGCACCTGGGCCTGGGCCAGCAGCTTGTCAAACAGGGCTGCCTTGCTCAACAAGGACGATTCGCTCTGCGCACGCTGGAACACGGCCAGCATTTCACTGCGTTTGTCCTCGAAGGCTCGCACCTGCGCCTCATCGACCGACACCGTGCTCAAACCCTGCAGGCGGGACAACAGTTGCTGTTCAAGGGCCGAGATTTTCACCTCGACATCCTCGGCCTTGCCCGACTGCCCCAGCACAGCATTGATCTGCACCAGATTGCCCAAGGTTTCCAGATCACTGCGCAACATCAGGCTGCTGCCAAGCAGATCGAGGCTTTGCAGCTCGACACGGGTGGCATTGAGCTGGGCATACGCGTCGCGGACCAGATAGAAATTGGTCACCAGCATGGGCAGGAAAAACAGGACGCTGATCAGGCTGAACTTCATCCCGAAACTCAGGCGGTTCATCAGCGCAACGGCGGGATACAAGAGGCGCTTCACGGGTCGTCTCCTTGATTCTTATTGTTCTATAGGCGCAATGGCTCTAGGCCACCGGCGATGTTCACCAGGTCCTGTATAACGCATATCGATGCGGGGTTTTGTAACTTAAGGTTAACCGGCGGATCGAGCCCGAGCTCGATCCGCCATGGTTTCAGGCAAGGACGGTCCAGAGGGCGAAGCCGGCGTACCAGAGTACGGCGGAACGCAGCAGCAGTTCCCAGAGGGTGTCCAGATCGGCAAGGCCATCAGGGCCAACCGCAGCGCCCTGAGAGAGCTCGCCGGCCGCACGGCCGGCGATGTGAATCAGCCGACCGGCGCTGATGTGCCAGTTCAGCAATTCGTGCAACAACGCACGGCTGACCGCAACGAAATTGCCGACCAAGGCAAAACTCAAGGCCAACAAGCGTACGGGCAGCCAATCGAAGGCATGCCGTACCTGCCCTGCACAGTCACGCAATGCCTCGTTACGCGCATGAGCCGCCGTCAATGCCAACAAGCGGTAACCCAACGCGATGGCCGGGCCCAACAGGAAGTACCAGAAAATCACCGCGAACAGGCTCTGGTAGGCCTGCCACAGCAGATGCCCTTCAACCCGCTCAATCAACATGGTTTCATTGTCGGCGGCCAAGCCCAGATCACGCTCAGCCACATGCAGTGCGGCCTGCTCATCGCCACGCCGCCACGCATCGCGAAACGCGCCCAGCGACGCCTTCACATCACCACGTCCCAAGCTGTAAATCAGCACCAGCAAGTGGATCGGAAAGACCAGCAAACCATACGCCACCGGTTCCAGCGCATGCACGAGCAACGCCAGCAACGCCACCGGCAGCAGCACCAGAATACCCAGCGCCCACCACGGATGGGTTTTGCCGCTACGCTCCAGTCGCGCCAACTCGCCAAGAAAGAAGCGATCGCGCTGCAGGCGCTGACGCAACGCCGAAAACTTCTCGATCCACAACACCAGCAACAACACCAGAAAACTCATGATTTCTCCTCGCTATCCTGCAGGGCGGCGCGGTAACGCGCCCAATCAAAGGCTGGGCCCGGATCCGTCTTGCGACCCGGGGCAATTTCACTGTGGCCGCGAATCCGTTCGCGGCTAATCGCTGGCCAGGCCGCCTGCAGTTGCTGGGTCAGCACCTGCAAGGCCTGATACTGGGCATCGGTGAAGGGCATATCGTCGGTGCCCTCCAGTTCGATACCCAAAGAAAAGTCGTTACACCCTTCGCGACCGTCAAATGCCGAGACACCGGCGTGCCAGGCCCGATCCAGGCAGGACACGAACTGGGTAACGGCACCATCACGCTCGATCAAAAAATGCGCAGAAACGCGCAAGGTCTTGATGGTCTCGAAAAACGGGTGCTCGTCAGGGTCCAAACGGTTCTGGAAGAACGCCTGAACCTTGCCGGTGGCGAATTGCGCTGGCGGCAAGCTGATATTGTGGATCACCAGCAGGGAAATGGCTTCGCCATCAGGGCGGGCGTTAAAGTTTGGCGAAGGGCAATGGGTGATGCCGGCAACCCAGCCGGTAGCACGGTCCAACTGCATAGAAATTCCTGAAAGCAACCCAAGGACAACGCCAGTATGCCCCGTCGCACAGGCAGATGTATCGTGAAAAAGTGTGTTCTCGAGTAGCCAAACCCTGCACAACACGCCGCTTGTTTGCTGCAACCCCGGCACGGGCTGACCTATAATCCCGGCCACTTAGCTTGTGGAGCCCGCCATGCCGAATTTACGCCTCGCCGATCTGACTGCCGAAATCGAAGCCAACGTGCGCCGTGCGTTGCTCGAAGACATTGGCAGCGGCGACATCACTGCCCAACTGATCCCCGCCGAACGCCTGGCCAAGGCCACCATCATCACCCGTGAGAACTGCGTCATCAGCGGTACTGCATGGGTGGATGCGGTGTTCCGCCAGCTCGACCCTCGGGTGGCGGTGCATTGGCAGGTCAAGGACGGCGACCGGGCCAGGCCCAACCAGATCCTGTTCACCCTTGAAGGGCCGGCACGCTCGCTGCTCAGTGGTGAACGCAGCGCCTTGAACTTCCTGCAGTTGCTCTCCGGTGTCGCCACCCACGCGCAGTTCCTCGCTGACAAGGTTGCCCATACCCAGGTCAAACTGCTCGACACCCGCAAGACGCTCCCAGGCCTGCGCCTGGCGCAGAAGTATGCAGTCACCTGCGGCGGCTGCCACAACCACCGGATCGGCCTCTACGATGCCTTCCTGATCAAGGAAAACCACATTGCCGCCAGCGGCGGCATCGCCGAAGCGATCACCGCGGCACACCGCATCGCCCCCGGCAAACCCGTGGAAATCGAAGTGGAAAGCCTGGCCGAGCTGAAGCAGGCACTGGACGCTGGTGCCGACATCATCATGCTCGACGAACTGAGCCTGGACGACATGCGCGAAGCCGTCCGTTTGAATGCTGGCCGTGCCAAACTCGAAGCCAGTGGCGGGATCAACGAAAGCACCCTGCTGGTGGTCGCCGAAACGGGGGTGGACTACATATCCATCGGTGCCATGACCAAGGACGTCAAGGCGGTGGACCTGTCGATGCGCCTGAGCCTGTAAGGGCTCAGAGGGCTTACCGCACGTACGCAGCCCCTTGCCTGAAAAACAAACCCCCGCTCAAAGGCGGGGGTTTGTCATTTACCTGCGCAGAATCAATGTGCCGCGTTCTGCAGGCCATCCAGGTAGCGCTCGACGTCCAGTGCAGCCATGCAACCGGCACCGGCCGAGGTGATCGCCTGGCGGTACACGTGGTCAGCCACGTCACCGGCAGCAAACACACCCTCGATGTTGGTGGCAGTGGCGTTGCCGTCACGGCCGCCGTTGACTACCAGGTAGCCGTCCTTGAGGGTCAGCTGGCCTTCGAACAGCGACGTGTTCGGGGTATGGCCAATGGCGATGAACACGCCGTCGACCTTGATGTCTTCGCTGCTGCCATCGTTGTTCTTCAGGCGCGCACCGGTCACGCCCATGTCGTCACCCAGCACTTCGTCCAGGGTGGCGTTGAGCTTCAGCACGATCTTGCCTTCGGCCACACGAGCGTGCAGCTTGTCGACCAGGATCTTCTCGGCGCGGAAGGTTTCGCGGCGGTGAACCAGAGTGACCTTGCTGGCGATGTTGGCCAGGTACAGGGCTTCCTCGACAGCGGTGTTACCGCCGCCCACTACGGCCACCTCACGGTTGCGGTAGAAGAAACCGTCACAGGTAGCGCAGGCCGAAACACCTTTGCCCATGAAGGTTTCTTCCGACGGCAGGCCCAGGTAGCGAGCGCTGGCACCGGTGGCGATGATCAGTGCATCACAGGTGTAGGTGGCGCTGTCACCTTTGAGGGTGAACGGCTTTTGCGCCAGGTCTACGGCGTTGATGTGGTCGAACACCACTTCAGTCTCGAAACGCTCGGCGTGTTCCTGCATACGCTGCATCAGTGCCGGGCCGGTCAGGCCATGGGCATCGCCCGGCCAGTTGTCGACTTCGGTGGTAGTGGTCAGCTGGCCACCAGCCTGCATGCCGGTGATCAGCAGCGGCTTGAGGTTGGCACGGGCGGCGTACACCGCGGCGCTGTAACCGGCAGGGCCGGAACCGAGGATGATCACTCGCGAATGACGTACTTCAGACATGACACTCTCCTGTCGACCTGGCCTGTAGCGGCCAGTGTCGTAACGCCGGGATCGCCGGCTGGAATAAAAAAGAACCTGCGAAGCACTTGGGGAAGGCTTTTGGCCGCAGGTCTTGAAAACAGTGGGTTACAGGCTCTTGGCGTTTTCCGCCAGGTAGTCGGCAACACCCTTGGCATCGGCCTTCATGCCTTTCTGGCCTGGACGCCAGCCGGCCGGGCACACTTCACCGTACTGTTCGGTGAACTGCAGGGCTTCGACCAGACGAATCATCTCGTCGACTTCACGACCCAGCGGCAGGTTGTTGACTACCTGATGCTGCACCACGCCTTTCTGGTCGATCAGGAACGAAGCACGCAGGGCAACGCCGGCGTCATGCTCGATACCATAGGCACGGGTGATTTCGTGTTTAACGTCAGCGACCATGGTGAATTCGACTTCGCCAATGCCGCCCTTCTCCACCGGCGTGTTGCGCCAGGCGTGGTGGGTGAACTGCGAGTCGATGGAAACACCGACCACTTCAACACCCAGCTCACGGAACTTTTCCATACGGTTGTTGTGGGCAATGATTTCCGACGGGCAGACGAAGGTGAAGTCCAGCGGCCAGAAGAACAGCACGACGTATTTGCCGCGCAGGGAGGAAAGCGTGAAGCTGTCAACGATCGAACCGTCACCCAGCACTGCCGCGGCATCGAAATCAGGGGCTTGCTTGTTAACCAGAATGCTCATGAAAACTCCTTGAAGATTGAATTCGAAGGCGTTGAAAAGTTGTGCGCACTGTAGCGAGGTGGCAGAGATTAAGGAAATATCCTTAGACAATCTACCTTATAGACGACCTCTATTTACCGTCTTGGGAATGGCCTGATCCTCTATGACCTACGGGTCACAAGCGACCTCGGCTTTTGTTACATCGCGTGTCGCCAAGCCTTGCCGGCTTTCACCGGGTGCCCAAACTCGGTAATGTCAGCGCGTTTTATCCTCACGCGGAGCCTTCTATGCAAGCCCCTGTTCTTTCTGGCCCGGACTACCTGCGCCAGGGCTTAACACTGGTACTCAGCCCGGGCCTGCGACTGTTCGTGCTGCTGCCTTTGACGATCAACCTGGTACTGTTTTTCGGCCTCATCTACCTTGCCGGGCACCAGTTCAGCCTGTGGGTCGACACGTTGATGCCCAGCCTGCCGAACTGGCTGAGCTTTCTCAGCTATATCCTGTGGCCGCTGTTTGTCGTGCTGGTAGCGCTGATGGTGTTCTTCACCTTCACCCTGCTCGCCAATATCATCGCCGCCCCGTTCAATGGCTTTCTGGCTGAAAAGGTCGAAGCGGTAATACGCGGCAGCGATCAGTCGCCGCCGTTCAGTTGGAGCGAACTGGTCGCCATGGTGCCGCGCACGCTGAGCCGTGAGCTGCGCAAACTGGGCTACTTCCTCCCACGCACCATCGCCCTGTTCATTCTGTCGCTGATTCCGGTGGTCAACCTGATCGCGGCGCCATTGTGGCTGGTGTTCGGGATCTGGATGATGGCCATTCAATACATCGACTACCCGGCCGACAACCACAAGCTGGGCTGGAACGAAATGCTCGCCTGGCTGCGGGAAAAACGCTGGAAGAGCCTGAGCTTCGGCGGCTCGGTGTACCTAGCGCTGCTGATCCCGTTCGTCAACATCCTGATGATGCCGGCGGCGGTAGCGGGGGCCGTGGTGTTCTGGGTACGTGAAGACGGTGACAAGGCGCTAGCGCCGACGAAGGTAAGCTGACGCCTTGATACGGCCTGCCTTCTGGCAGGCCGTAGCGTCTCTGGTCAGGCCGACATCAGCTCGCCAGGTGGCTGGAGAACTGGCCCACCGCGCTGACAACGCGCTTGGCGCCGTCCTGAATTTCGACAATCACCGTTCCGGTCTGCCCGACCAGCTCCAGGCCTTGTTCGGCCTGACGCTTGCTGCTGTCGATAATGTCCACTGCGGCTTTGGCCAGTTGTTCGTTCTGCTGCACCACCCGGGCGATTTCCTCGGTGGCGGCGCTGGTACGCGACGCCAATTGCCGTACTTCGTCGGCAACCACCGCGAAACCACGGCCTTGTTCACCCGCGCGAGCGGCTTCAATGGCCGCGTTGAGCGCCAGCAGGTTGGTTTGCCCGGCAATGTCGCTGATGGTCTTGATGATCGAGCCGATCACCTGAGACTGCTTGTCCAATGCCTCGATACCCTCCGCTGCATCCTGCATGTAGGCCTCAAGGCCACGCATGACTTCAACGGTATTGTTCACAACCTCGGCACCCTTCTGAGCGCTGGCGTCGGTCTGCTGAGAGGTCTCGTAGGCAATGTTGGCTGCCTCGGCAACAGCTTGTTCCTGCTTGACCTGATCGGTGATTACCGTGGCGAATTTGACCACTTTGTACAGCACGTCGTGCGCATCGATGATCGGGTTGTAGGACGCCTCCAGCCAGACTTCACGCCCATGGGCATCAATGCGCTTGAAACGGTCAACGATGAACTCGCCACGGCGCAGCTTGTCCCAGAACGCCTGATAATCGGGCGAGTTGTAATCTTCCGGCGTACAGAACACCCGGTGGTGCTTGCCGCGCAGCTTCTCGAGGGTATAACCCATCGTCTGCAGAAAGCGGTCATTGGCCGTGAGCACTTCGCCGTCGAGATTGAACTCGATCACAGCCGTAGAGCGCATCAGCGCATTGATCAGGCTTTCATGCTCACGAGAGGTTTCAATGGTGCGGGTCAGGTCGCTGGAGTGCAGCGTAAAGTACTGCAGCCGCCCTGCGCTGTTCTTGACTGGCTGCAAAATCGAACGCAGCCAGGCTTCCTCGCCGTTGCCACGCAGCAGACGGAAAGCACCATTGAGGTGTTCACCGCGGGTGATGGCACCCCTCATTTTCGTGTAAAAATCGAGCTGTTTGACGTGAGGCGGAACGATTTCTTCGATGTTGCGGCCAACCAACTGGCTGCTGTCGTACAGCATCTCTTTCTCGAAGTTGCTGTTAACCGACTCGATACGGCCCTGCGGGTCTAGGTGCAGTACCAGCATCTCACTGTCGAGACTGCTTTTGACCTGTTCCATGGAAAGCAGGTCTTCACGCAGCTGGAGGATTTCTTTTTTCAGTTTGCTGTTGAACATTACCGCCCCTGGAGCGCAAGACCTTCAATTGAATGCATCTGCATCGGCCGATTGTTCGACATTCTTGAGCGCGCCAATACGAAATATTTCGGTCACACAAGCCCCGAGGTCAGGCGTCACAAAGCCGTCATGCCACCGTCACGCCTGCGCAATCCGCGGGCATGAAACTGTACGTCATGACAGCACATACCTTGCGCATCGCCCTGGTCAGCGAGACCTTCCCACCCGAAATCAACGGGGTTGCCAACACGCTAGGCCGCCTCAGCGAAGGGTTGCGCTCACGCGGGCATCACGTCGAACTGGTGCGCCCGCGCCAGGCAAGTGATTTACCTGGCACAGGCGACGACCAGGCACTGTTGTGCCGTGGCTGGCCACTGCCCGGCTACCCCGGCTTGCAATGGGGCCAGGTGTCGATGCACAAACTCCTGCGTCACTGGCGCCGGCAGCGCCCGGACGTGCTGTACATCGCGACCGAAGGCCCCCTCGGCTTGAGCGCCCTTCGGGCTGCACGGCGCTTGGGGATTGCCGTGGTCAGTGGCTTTCATACCAACTTTCAGCTGTACACCGCCCCATACGGTCTGGGCCTGCTGAAGCATGCACTCACCCACTACCTGCGCTGGTTTCACAACCGCACGCACACCACCCTGGTACCGAGCATCAGCCAGCGCCAGACACTGCAACGACGAGGTTTCGAGCGCCTGGGCCTGCTCGCCCGCGGTGTCGACAGCCACCTGTTCAACCCGGCGCGACGCAGCCAGACGCTGCGTGAACACTGGGGGTTGGGTAACGAGGACATTGCCCTGATGTACGTCGGGCGATTGGCTGTGGAAAAGAACCTGGGCCTGTTACGCCGCAGTGTCGAGGCGCTGTGCCAGGCTTATCCACAGCGGCGCATCAGGCTGATTGTGGTCGGCGACGGCCCTCAGCGGGCTGCACTGGAACAGCAACTGCCACAGGCGGTTTTCTGTGGTGCCCAACGCGGCACGGCCTTGGCCGAACACTATGCGTCCGGGGATATCTTCCTCTTCCCCAGCCTCACGGAAACCTTCGGCAATGTCGTGCTTGAAGCACTGGCGTCAGGGCTGGGCGTCGTCGCCTACGATGAAGCCGCTGCGGCTCAGCATATCCGCCACGGGCACAGTGGCGCACTGGCCATGCCAGGTGACGAGAATGCATTCATCGACGCCGCCAGTTGGCTACTTGAAGACAGTGAGACCTTGCGCCGGGTACGCCTGAATGCTCGCCAACATGCCAGCCGCCAATGCTGGCCAGCGATTGTCGAGCAATTCGAGGCCTACTTGCGTACAGCGTGCGAACAAGCGGCCAGCGTGCGCCAACCACCTGTCCCACTGACGATCAAACCGGGCTCATCCGCACCTCACGGGTGAACGAAGTCGCCCGTTAGAACGGGTTAGCCCAGGGCTTTCTCGATTGCCTGCACCACTGTCGGATCATCCGGCGCGGTACGCGGAGCAAAGCGGGCCAACACCCGACCATCCTTGCCAACCAGAAATTTTTCGAAGTTCCAGGTGATATCGCCTGGGAACTCCGCGCCTTCGCCAGCCAGCAAACGGTACAGGGGGTGCCGCTGCGGACCGTTAACGTCCAGTTTGCTGCCCAGAGGGAAATTCACCCCATAGTTAAGGCTGCAAAAGGCCTGGATCTCGCTCTCGGTGCCCGGCTCCTGCCCGGCAAACTGGTTGCACGGCAAGCCCAGCACGTTGAAACCCTTGGCTTTGTACTGCTGATAGAGGTTTTCCAGCGCAGCGTATTGCGGCGTCAACCCACACTTGGAGGCGACGTTGACCACCAGCACCACCTGGCCCTTGAAGGGCGCCAGGGGTAACTCCTGGCCATCCAGCGCTTGCAACTTCAGGTCGTGAAATACACTCATGACTAACTCCTCTATTGCCAATCCGGGCCACGGCGCCCTTTTGGCTCGCCCACTAAAAAGGCGCCCGGGCTGATCGCAGGTCCCAGTGGGTGCCTGACCGATCGTCCCGACCGCCTTCGCGACTTCCTGAGCTTAGCGCAGAAAATCAGTGGTGATGACCACCTTCGCCGTGGATGTGGCGATGTGCGATTTCTTCTTCGCTGGCGTCACGAACGTCAACCACTTTGACCTGGAAGGTCAGGCGCTGGCCAGCCAGTGGGTGGTTGCCATCGACGGTAACGTCGTCGCCGTCCAGATCACGGATGGTGACGATCTGCATTTGGCCGTCCGGCGCCGAAGCGTGGAACTGCATGCCGACTTCCAGCTCGTCGACACCTTCGAACATGCTGCGGTTCAGGGTGCTGACCAGTTCAGCCAGGTATTCGCCGTAGGCATCTTCAGGTTCGATGGCAACATTCAGTTCCTCACCGGCTTTCTTGCCTTCCAGAGCCTTCTCCAGGCCCGGGATGATGTTGCCTGCGCCATGCAGGTAGACCAGCGGAGCGCCGCCGGCGGAGCTGTCGATGACCTCACCAGCGTCGTTGGTCAGGGTATAGTCGATGGAGACAGCCTTGTTGGCGGCGATCAGCATGGGGCGAGACCTTTTGCAGAAGAATATAGAGCCATAAGTGTAACCAAGGCCTCGTCCGAAAGCGAACGTAACCCAGACAAACGGAATACCATGAGCGACAGCCGCATTCTCGGTTTTCATCAGGACGAGGACGGCCACTGGGTGGTCGAATTGTCCTGCGGCCATACTCAGCACCTGCGCCACCAGCCGCCCTGGCAATCGCGCGCGTGGGTGCTGGACGCCGACCAGCGCCAACAGCGTATCGGCCAGCCTTTTTCCTGCGGCTGGTGCGCGCAGGGTGTCGATAGCGATACCCTTGGCAATTGATTCTTTTGCACAGCTCACCTCGAGACGCTCGCATGCAGACATTTTTTATCGCGCCGACCGACTTTGGTGTCGGCCTGACCTCCATCAGCCTGGGCCTGGTCCGCACCTTGGAGCGGGCCGGCCTGAAGGTGGGCTTTTTCAAGCCGATCGCCCAGCCACACCCAGGTGATACCGGTCCAGAGCGCTCCACCGAGCTGATCGCACGCACCCACGGTTTGAAGCCGCCGAAGCCACTGAGCCTGGCCCACGTCGAGCGCATGCTGGGCGACGGCCAGCTCGATGAGCTGCTCGAAGAAATCATCACCCTCTACCAGCAAGCCTGCGAGGGCAAGGACGTGGTCGTCGTAGAAGGCATGGTGCCGACCCGCCACGCCAGCTACGCTGCGCGGGTCAACCTGCACCTGGCGAAAAGCCTGGATGCCGAGGTCATCCTGGTCTCGGCACCGGAAAGCGACGTGCTGGCCGAACTGTCCGGGCGGGTCGAGCTGCAAGCGCAGCTGTTCGGTGGGCCGAAGGACCCGAAAGTGCTTGGGGTGATCCTCAACAAGGTGCGTAGCGACGAAAGCATGCACGCTTTCGCCACACGCCTCAAAGAGCACTCGCCAGTGCTACGCAGCGGCGATTTCCGCCTGCTTGGCTGCATTCCCTACCAGGCCGACCTCAATGCACCGCGCACCCGCGATGTGGCGGAACTGCTTGGCGCCCAGGTGCTCAACGCCGGGGACTGTGAACAACGGCGGATGAACAAGATCATCCTCTGCGCCCGTACCGTCGCCAATACGGTGCCACTGCTTACACCTGGCACCCTGGTGGTAACCCCGGGCGACCGCGACGACATCATCCTCGCCGTCAGCCTGGCATCGATCAATGGTGTACCACTGGCCGGCCTGCTCCTGACCAGCGACAGCAAACCCGACCCGCGCATCCTCGAACTCTGCCGGGGAGCACTGGCGGCAGGCCTGCCGGTACTGTCGGTGAGCACGGGTTCCTACGACACGGCCAACCAACTGAACCAGCTCAACAAGGAAATTCCGGTCGACGACCGCGAGCGCGCCGAGATCATCACCGACTTCGTCGCCAGCCACCTCGACGCCAGCTGGCTGCATCAGCGCTGTGGCACCCCACGGGAGATGCGCCTGTCACCTGCGGTGTTCCGTTATCAACTGATACAACGTGCCCAGCAGGCCAACAAGCGCATCGTCCTGCCGGAAGGCGCCGAGCCCATGACCGTGCAGGCTGCGGCCATCTGCCAGACCCGCGGCATCGCCCGGTGCGTGCTGCTGGCCAAGCCGCAAGAGGTGCAGGCGGTGGCCCGCGCCCAAGGTATCGAGCTGCCAGAAGGCCTGGAAATCCTCGACCCGGACTTGATCCGCGAGCGCTATGTCGAGCCGATGGTCAACCTGCGCAAAAGCAAGAGCCTCAACGCGCCAATGGCGGAGCAGCAACTGGAAGACCCGGTGGTCATCGGCACCATGATGCTGGCGCTGGACGAAGTCGACGGGCTGGTCTCGGGCCTGGTGCACTCCACCGCCAACACCATCCGCCCGGCCTTGCAACTGATCAAGACCGCGCCGGGCTGCACCCTGGTCTCGTCGGTATTCTTCATGCTCTTCCCCGAGCAGGTGCTGGTGTACGGCGACTGCGTGATGAACCCGCACCCCAGCGCCAGCGAACTGGCCGAAATCGCCCTGCAGAGCGCCGACTCGGCCGAAGCCTTCGGCATCACGCCACGGGTGGCAATGATCAGTTACTCCAGTGGCGATTCAGCCAGTGGCGAAGAGGTGGAGAAAGTACGCGAAGCCACCCTGCTCGCCCAGGAAAGCCAACGCAACCTGCAGATTGACGGCCCATTGCAATACGACACGGCGGCCAACGAAAACACCGCCCGCGAACTGGCGCCAAACAGCCCGGTAGCAGGTCGCGCCACCGTGTTCGTCTTCCCAGACCTCAACACCGGCAACACCACCCACAAAGCCGTGCAGCGCAGTGCCGACTGCGTCAGCCTCGGGCCAATGCTGCAAGGCCTGCGTAAACCGGTCAACGACCTGCCCCGCGGTGCCCAGGTCGACGACATCGTCTACACCATTGCCCTGACTGCGATTCAGGCCAACCGCTCTCTGGATAGTTGAACCATGCTCGCTTTTCTGCCCGCGCCTGTGCGCGGGATCATTGCCTCGTTGCTGCTGGGGCTGAACACCCTTGTGTGCTGTACCCCGCTGTTCATCGTCAGCCTGTTCAAGCTGTGCTTGCCGTTTCCGGCGGCACAGAAGCTGACCGACGAACTGATGCGCCACATCCACGAAGCCTGGATCAGCAACAACAAGGGCTGGATGAACCTGATCAGGCATACCCACTGGCAGGTGGAGGGCCTTCAAGGGCTCGACTACCAGCACAGTTATCTGGTCACCAGTAACCACCAGAGCTGGGTGGACATCCTGGTGCTGCAGTACGTGCTGAACCGGCGTATTCGGCCGCTGAAGTTCTTCCTCAAGCACGCCCTGATCTGGGTACCGGTGATCGGGCTGGCCTGGTGGGCACTGGGCTTTCCGTTCATGAAACGCTACTCCAAGGCCTACCTGGCCAAACACCCGGAGAAGCAAGGCAAGGACCTGGAAACCACCCGCCGCACCTGCGCAAAGTTTCGTGGCACGCCAACCGCCATCTTCAACTTTGCCGAAGGTACCCGCTTCACCCAGGCAAAACATGCCGAACAGCAGTCACCGTTCCAGCACCTGCTCAAGCCCAAGGCTGGCGGCATCGCCTTCGTGCTGGATGCGATGGGTGAACAACTGCAATCGATCATCAACGTGACCCTCTACTACCCAGACGGTGCGCCGGGTTTCTGGGACCTGCTGTGCGGGCGGATGACACGGGTAGCGGTGCATATTCAGGAACTGGCCATTCCCGAGGAGTTCCTCGGCAAAAGCTATGACCAGGATGACGCGTACCGGCTGGCGTTCCAGCAATGGATCAACCGGCTATGGGAAGAGAAGGATCAGCATTTGGCGCAGTTACACCGTCAACGCTGATACCCGCAAGGCGGGTTACTACATACCGTAGCAATCCGCCTTGCTGGCGACAGACCGACGGTTACTGGTACTGCTGACCAGGAATCGGCTTCAGGTTGACCTCTACACGACGGTTTTGTGCACGGCCATTGGCATCGGCGTTGCTCGCAACCGGCTGATCCGGGCCAGCACCGCGTACCGACAGACGCGAACTGTCAACGCCCTGGGATGTCAGGTAAGTGCTGACAGCCTGCGCACGGCGCTGCGACAGGTCCATGTTGTGCTGGCGGCTGCCGGTGCTGTCGGTGTAGCCAACGATTTCAATGGTGTTCTGGTTGAACTGCTTGAACGAGTTGGCCAGGTTGTTCAGCGGCGAATAGAAGCTCGGGGCGATATCCGACGAGTCGGTGCCGAAGGTAATGTTGCCCGGCATGATCAGCTTGATCTGATCGCCCTGGCGCTGCACTTCCACGCCGGTGTTGGCCATGCTTTCACGCAGTGCCGCTTCCTGCTTGTCGGCGTAGTAACCGTAACCGGCCGCCGCTGCACCCACAGCTGCCGCACCGATCAGTGCGCCCTTGCCACGGTTGTCGTGGTTGATTGCAGCACCCGCGATTGCGCCGGCCAGCGCGCCAAGGCCGCCGTACTTGGCAGTTTTGCTCATTCCAGTGCTTTGCTGTGCCTGCCCTTGGTTATCGTAAGGGCTTGGGGTGGCACAACCGGACAGCATGGCAACTGCGGTAGCGACAATAATCAGACGACGCGAGGTGAACATGGAAAAGCTCCTACAGGGATTCTAAAGCACATCGAAAATTGGCAGACCTATACGGGCCTTGGAACGCGACAAACGCAAATAATTCCCTGGCTCAGGCCCGAACAAATGGATTTTCACGCATTTCATCACCCAAACGGGTGTCTGGTCCATGCCCGGTTATAACGGTAGCGTCCTCATCCAGCCGGTACAGGCGCTCTTTGATCGAACGGACAATGGTCGGCTGATCGCCGCCCCACAAATCGGTACGGCCAATACCACGACGAAACAGCGTGTCGCCAGCGATCAGCAACTTGGCATCGGCGAACCAGAAACTCATCGAACCCGGGGTATGCCCCGGCGTGTGCAAGGCAACCCCACAACCGCACGCCAATTCTTCGTCATCGGCCAGCCAGCGATCCGGCGACGGTACCGGCGTGTAGGGTACGCCGAACATCCGGCACTGCATTTCCAGGTTATCCCAGAGGAACTGGTCTTCCTTGTGCAAGTGCAGCGTAGCACCGGTCTTTTCCTTCAACAGGCCGGAGGCCAGGAAATGGTCCAGGTGCGCATGGGTATGGATGATACTGACCAGCTTCAAACCGTGAGCATCAAGGCGCGCGATAATCTGCTCATGGTTGCCGCCCGGGTCGACGACGATGGCCTTCTTGGTAATCGGGTCGCCGATCAGGGTGCAGTTGCACTGCAAAGGGCCGACGGGGAAGGTTTCGCGGATCAGCGCGGGACTGGCGGTTTGCATGAGGTGATCCTGCCAAAAGGAGATGGCATATTTTGGCACAGCCGGCTGAACCCGCCGATATCACTTTCGTGAAAACAGGCCGGTAGTCGGTTCAAAACCCCAGCGCCAGCGTCTGCCTGCCTTCCAGTGCCAACAGGAACTGCTTGGCCGCCAACCCACCGGCATAGCCGGTCAAACTGCCCGAGGCGCCAATCACCCGGTGGCAAGGGACAATGACCGAAATCGGATTCTTGCCGTTGGCTGCCCCTACGGCGCGCACCGCTTTCGGGCAGCCAATCTGCCGGGCGATGTCACTGTAGCTACGGGTTTCGCCAAACGGGATCGTCAACAGCGCTTGCCAGACCTTGCATTGAAACTCAGTACCGACAAAGTCGAGGTCCAACTCAAAGCGCTTTCGTGTACCGGCGAAGTACTCACCGAGCTGCCGCTCGGTGGCCAGCAACACCGGGTTTTCAAGCGCCTCACGCACGGCACTCAAGAGAACCCGATTGGGCTTCTCGTTTTCCCAGAGCACTGCGGCGAGCCCGGAGGCGCTTGCAATCAGGGTCAATTGGCCGACAGGTGAACCCATCATCTTGAATACGTAGGACATGCCCTGAATTCCATAAATCATCGTGAGGTCAGCAGCGCATCCCCATCTGAAGGCTCCAGATGAAATTCGCGTTTTTTTGACGCCAAATTAACCAACTCGCCTGTATCAACGCTACAGATTCTGATAAAAAGCGCGATACCGTAGCGGCCACCCAAGGAAAGGCCGCCGTTCGCCCAGGAAGCTAAAATGCCCAGTCCACTCGGTTACTCCTCTGTCTGGTACGCCTCTCTCAGCAACAACGTCCAGCTCAACAGCCTTTTGTTTGGTACTGCCTGGGGCAACGGCGCGAGTACGACGAACCTGACGTACAGTTTCATCAATCCATACGTCTCGCTTTTCGCCCGCAGCTACACGTACGACAACGAGTACCAGGCAAGCTATGCCCTGACCGCGCCGCAACAGGCCGCTGTCTCCAGCGCCCTGAACAACTGGTCTGCGGTGGCCAACATCAAGTTTACCCAGGTCAAGGAAACTGCGAGCAACGTCGGCGACCTGCGTTTTGGCGGTTACGCCTACATGAGTGACGACACCGCGGCCTGGGCTTACTTTCCTGACAGAGCGCCCAGTGCTGGCGATGTCTGGATCGGGCCAGCAACCAACAACAAGGCGCCGGTCAAGGGCACCTATGACTACATGACCTTTGTGCATGAGATTGGCCATGCACTTGGCCTGAAACACCCCTTCAGCACCAGTGCCTACAACTACACCGTACTGGCGCCAGAGCTCGACGATGTCCACTACACCCTGATGAGCTACAACAACGCCTATTCCTTTGAGCCCACCTCGCCCATGTTGCTGGACATCCTGGCGATCCAGAAGCTCTATGGCGCAAATACCCAATGGCAAACCGGTAACAACACCTACCAGTGGGGCGCCGACCAATCAGTCTTCGAAACCCTCTGGGATGCCGGCGGCATCGATACCCTTGACGCGAGCAACCAGAAAGCCTCGGTGCTGCTCAATCTGAATGAAGGCCAGTTCAGCAACATCGGCAAAGCCTTCTATGACCAGACGGACATGACAGCCATCAACAACGGGCTGGCTATCGCCTATGGCGCAAAAATCGAAAATGCCACGGGGTCGGCCTTTGGCGACACCCTGATTGGCAACGCCCTGAACAACGTGCTGGATGGTCGTGGCGGCAGCGACACAATGATCGGCGGTTCGGGAAACGACACCTATATTGTCGACAACGTCGGCGATATCGTCAGTGAAACCAGCACCCTGAGCAGTGAGATCGACACCGTTCTCTCCTCAGTCAGTTACGCCCTGAGCGCCAACATTGAAGTGCTGACGCTCACCGGTAAAGCCAGCAGCAACGGCACTGGCAACGCACTCAATAACCGCATCACCGGTAACGCCGGAGCGAACGTGCTGGACGGCGGTGCCGGGGTCGACACCTTGATCGGTGGCACCGGCAACGACACCTACGTGGTCGACAACAGCGCCGACATCATCATTGAAACCAGCGCCTTGGCCAGCGAGATCGACACCGTTCGAGCCTCAGTGAGCTGGACCCTGGGCGCCAACCTGGAAAACCTTACCCTGGCGGGCAGCGGTAACCTCAACGGCACCGGCAACACCCGCAACAACGTGCTGACCGGCAACAGTGCCAACAACACCCTGAACGGTGGCGCAGGCAATGACCAACTCAATGGCGGGGCGGGCAACGACCTACTCGAGGGTGGCCTGGGTGCCGATACCCTCAGCGGCGGCCTTGGCAATGACATCTATGTGATCGACAACATCGCCGACAAGGTCATCGAGGCCAGCAACGAAGGCCGCGACCTGGTCCGCAGCAGCATCAGCTACACCCTGGCCGGCAACGTCGAAGACGGCCTGCTGCTGGGCAGCGGCGCGCTCAAACTGGTGGGCAACGCGCTGAACAACACCCTGACCGGCAACACTGGCGCCAACGTGCTGGACGGCGCAGGCGGTGCCGATGTCCTCGACGGAGGCGCTGGCAACGACACCTACTACGTCGATAACCTCGCGGACACCATCATCGAGCGAGGCGCCTCGCTAACCGAGATCGACAATGTCTTTTCAACAGTGAGCTGGACCCTGGGCGCCAACCTGGAGAACCTGACCCTCACCGGCCTGGCTGCGATCAACGGCACCGGCAACGCACTCAACAACCGCATCACCGGCAATGCCGGAGCAAACATCCTGGACGGCGGTGCCGGGATCGACACCCTGACCGGTGGCACCGGCAACGATACCTACGTGGTCGACAACCTGCGCGATGTCATCATCGAAAAAAGCACCTCTGCCAGTGAAATCGACACGGTTCGCACTTCAGTTAACTGGACCCTGGGCGCCAACCTGGAAAACCTCGTGCTCACCGGCAGCAGTAACCTCAGCGGGACCGGCAACACGCGCAACAACGTGCTGACCGGCAACGCAGGCGACAACCTGCTAAACGGCGGTGCAGGTGCCGATACCCTCAGCGGCGGCCTCGGCAATGACATCTATGTGGTCGACAACATCGCCGACATGGTCATTGAGGCCAGCGGCCAAGGCCGCGACCTGGTGCGCAGCAGCGTCAGCTACACCCTTGCCGCCAACGTTGAAGACGGCGCGCTGCTGGGTAGTGGCGCACTCAAGCTGACCGGCAACACACTGAACAACACCCTGACGGGCAACAGCGGCGCCAACCTGCTCAACGGCGCTGGCGGTACCGATACCCTCGACGGCGGTGCAGGTAACGACACCTATTACGTCGACAGCACCGACGACCTCATCATTGAACGAGGAACATCGCTCAAGGAAATCGACAGCGTCTTCTCTTCGGTCAATTGGACCTTGGGCGCCAACCTGGAAAACCTGACGCTCACCGGCAGTGCCAACCTGAACGGCGCCGGCAACACCCTCAACAACCGCATCACCGGCAACGCAGGTGACAACCTGCTGGACGGTGGCGCAGGTATCGACACCCTGATCGGTGGTACCGGCAACGACACTTATGTGGTCGACAACCTGCGCGACACCCTCGTTGAAACCAGCACCCTGCCCCGCGAGATCGATACCGTGCGCGCTTCGGTCAACTGGACCCTGGGTAAAAACCTGGAGAACCTGACCCTCACCGGCACTACCAACCTGAACGGCACCGGCAACGGACTCAACAACGTGTTGATCGGCAACAGCGCCAACAACACCCTGAACGGTGGCGCAGGCAATGACCAACTCAATGGCGGGGCGGGCAACGACCTGCTGATCGGCAGCCTCGGCACCGACACACTCACTGGCGGCAGCGGCGCCGACCGGTTCGTCTTCAACCTGCTGAACGAGTTGGGCAAAGGCAACGCACGCGACGTCATCACCGACTTCAACAGCAGCGAAGGCGACAAGATCGACCTGTCGAAGCTCGACGCCAACGTCCTCACCAAAGGCATCAACACCTTCAGCTTCATTGGTGCCGATGCATTCAGCGCCGCCGGGCAAGTGCGCTTTGTCGATCACATCCTCTACGGCAACGTCAACGCCACCCCGGACGCTGACTTCGAGATTCACCTGGTAGGTGTCAACAGTTTCGGTGCGCAGGATATGATTGGCTGATGACGGTAACTCGCAGGCAGTAAAAAACCTGGGCAATCTCAACGCCAAGCCGACTTGTGTCTTGAGGCAGGAATAAAATTGGAATTGAGCACGGTGGCGCACCTACCGTGGGAGCACACCTTGGTGGCGGTGGAACCCGCAGGGTTCCCAACGTATGCAGCTCATCCAATAGCCGGTGTAGAAGACCCAAAGTGCCAATATTCCAGCATTAAGCCATGCTACATGCTGGAGTATTAGCACAATGGCAACGATACAGCGCACTTACGGCAGGTAGAGCCTGAACACGCCGCCGCCCAACGGCCCGCCGTTGCCGATTTCAATGCGCCCCTGCAGCCCGTCGCGTTCATGCAGCGCAGCAATGCGGGCCGCGAAGTAGAGGCCCAGGCCGGTGCTGCCGCTGCTGGGGTTGATGCCCTGCACGTAGTCGCTCTGGCGTTCGAGCATCTGCAGAGGATAACCTGGGCCGTCATCGTTGACGCTAAGTACTAGTTGGTCGTCTTCTTCGCTGACGGTTATCAGCAAGGCGTGGCCGGCGTAACGGATGGCGTTGTTGAGGATGTTGGACACCACCGACCCAATCAGCTCACGGTCAAAGAAGCCCAGCGGGTTGACGGTGTCTATCCGGTAGCTGGCCAGCAGGTCGCGGTGGCTCAGCACGTCCTGGTGCGCCGCCAGTTGCGCTTCGATGAAGTCGTCCAGCTCATGGTAGCCAGGGCACATCGGCAACTGGTTGACGCCCAGTTTGTACAGGCCCAGCAGTTGCACCAGCATGCCGTTGAGGTGGGCGAATTCGTGCTCCATGACGCCCAGCTCACTGCCGCCACGTTGCGTGTCAGGCAAACGGGCCAGCCATTGGCTGTGGGTCTGCATGAGCATCGCCAGGGAGTTTTTCATGTCGTGTACGGTGGAGGCGATCACCGTGGAGAAGTCGAGCCCCTGCTTGTTTTCGCTCATCCACCAAATGCCCGTATATGCAGTTTGCGATAGCGCTCGTAGCGCGCGTCACTTTCAGGAATACCGGCCACCCGGCTGAGGCAGGCGCGGCACTCTTCCAGTACGGCTGCGGTTGGCGTATCACCGGCCAGGCGCAGCAGTGCCTGGGTAGTGTTCAGGGCGATGCTGATGTTCTTCGGCTGCAACACCAGTGCTCGACGGAACAGGTCCAGGGCGCCACCCAGGTTGCCGGCCTGGTAGCTGCGCACGCCTTGGCGGTTAAGGTCGACGGCTTCGTTGCCCCCACCCAGAATCGCCGGGTCATCGGTCAGGGTTGCGATGTTTTTCATCACCGCCGGGTCGTCGCCATACACCTCAACGCAGTTCTTCAAGATGCCGTTACTGGCCGCTTCCTGCCCGAGTTGTTGCAGTTGGGTCGCCACCAGCAAGGCGGCTTCGGCAGAGAAGAACTGGTCCATGCCCTCGATGCGAGCCATGGCCTGCTCGGTGAGCTTGGCGGCGGTCTCGGGGTCACCCGCCTTGATCAGGCTGGTGGCTTTCATCAGGCGGGCGCGCACTTGCAGGCCCTGGTCGTCGGTGTACTCCTTGGCCACTTCGCTCAAGGCCGAGTTGATCTCTACCCGCGTGCGCGCATCCATGCCGCCGCCACCGTTCTTGCTGATCAAGGCCTGGGCCAGGCCCAGGTTGCTTTCAGGGTCTTTGAAACGCGAATGCTGGCCCTGGCTGACCGCCTGACGGTAGGCGCGTGAAGCGCTGTCGAAGTCTTCGTTGCCCAGCGCCAGCTTGCCCAACAGCATCTGCCGACGCACGGCCAGTGGCGACAGGCGCACCGCCTCTTCAAGCACGCTTTGAGCGCGCTTGGTTTCGCCGGTGGCCGTCAGTACGTCGGCCAGGCCGTCGTACAGGCCAGGCATCAGCGGGAAGGCCTTCAAGGCTTGCTCATAGATGCCTTGGGCCTGGCCAATCTGGCCACGTTTGAACAGTAATGCGCCAAGGGCGGCATAAGCCCAGGGCGTGGCACGGCTGCTGAGAATCGCCTTGAGGAATCGCTCAAGGTCTTCATAGCGATTCAGGTCACGCAGGGCGTTGGCCCGGTAGCGCAAGCACAACGGCGCAAAGCGCTGGTCCTGACGGCAGAGGTTCTCGCACGCGGCCAGTACCTCGGCGGGTTTGCCGCGGTCGAGCGCCTGCAGAATCGGCTTGAGCAAGGTTTTGCGCTGTACCAGCTTTTCCAGCCGCTGGGCCAGGCCGATCCGGTTGAACGGTTTGGTCAGATAGGCATCAGGCTCATGTTCCAAAGCACTGAGCACCACTGCCTGGCTGCTTTCAGCCGTGACCATGATGAACACGCATTCATGGCTGATGAGCTTGTCGACCATCAGGTCTTCGAGGGTTTGCTGGCCGTTTTTCTTGCCATCGCCCAAGTGAAAGTCATGCAGGATGAAGTCATAGCGTTTCTGCGCACACATGCGCAGCGCCTGCTCGCCGCAGTCAGCAGTGTCGACGTCTCGCACGCCCAGCTCGCGCAGCATGGAGCGGACGGAGCTGCGGAAGTCGGAGAAGTCATCGACGATAAGAAAACTTTTTTGGCTGTAAACCAACATCCAAGGAACCTGTCATGGGGAAGTAAGGAGACACACGCAAGCAACGATTACAACGACAGGCTCATCCCTTTAGCCCGCTATGGCGCACAGCTGATAACCAACGGTTGGGCTATCACGCACTGCAACACCACTCTGTCACACACCCAATTGGCTCCCCAGACGATATTGATTGTTCCCCGAGCGCTTGGCGTCATACATCGCCAGGTCTGCGGTGTGGATCAGGTTATCCATACTCGTGGCGTGGTCGGGAAATACCGCCACACCCAGGCTGGTGCCGATCACACACGTTTCACTGGCAATCTCCATCGGCATTGAAAGTGCCCGGATAATCATTTCGCAAAGCACATGGATTTCTTGTTGTATGTTCAGGTCGGACGACAAACCTTCGAGCACCAGCACGAACTCATCGCCCCCGATACGTGCCACTGTATCGGCCGTACGCACCAGATTCTTGAGGCGCTTGGCCGTGCTAATCAGGACCTGATCACCCGCCGCATGACCGTAGCCGTCGTTGATCGCCTTGAAGCCATTGAGGTCGAGAAAAATCAGCGCCACTCGGGTGCGCTGGATGCGTGCCTGCTCAAGTGCCGCCGACAGCCGCTGCTCAAGAACCAGGCGGTTGGCCAGGCCAGTCAGCGCATCCTGATGGGCCATGCTGTGCAGTTGGTTGGCCCAGGCTTTTTCTTCGGTGATGTCGCGTACCACCCCCATCATCTTGATGGCCTTGCCGTGGGCGTCCTTGATCACATTGCCGGTCTCGCGCAGCCAACGCACCGTACCATCGGGCCAGATCACCCGGTACTCCTCGTCATGGTTTTCGCCGGTTTCAATGCAGCGCAACTCGCCCGCCCTGACCTGCTGACGGTCGTCCGGGTGGACACTGTTGCAGAAGTGTTCATAACTGGGGGTGATCTCGCCCACCTGATAGCCGAACATGCCGTAGATGGCTTCAGACCAGTACAA
The DNA here is from genome assembly GCF_002858665.1 of Pseudomonas sp. FFUP_PS_473. Lineage (NCBI taxonomy): Bacteria > Pseudomonadati > Pseudomonadota > Gammaproteobacteria > Pseudomonadales > Pseudomonadaceae > Pseudomonas > Pseudomonas sp. FFUP_PS_473. The sequence continues at coordinate 150,121 of NZ_PJQQ01000004.1, read as the reverse complement.
CTGCTCGGTGTCGACATCCCAGTCCCAGGTGCCAATGCGGGCAAAGTACTGGCTGCGTTTGAAACGCTCGATGTCGTCAGGGAGGATGGCGCTCGCTTGGGCACATTGGCTGCAAACGCCCGGCGGTGAGCCCGCCAGTTGCGCTTGAAGCTCAGCCAGGCGAGCACTCAGGTCGCGCTCGCGGTGCAGCGCACGGCGCCACACTATCAGCAGCACCACGATGCCAAGGCACATCCAGAGAAGTAGCACGTTCAGGACTGCCGTCATGACAGCGGGGCACTCGATAATAAATGGCTAATCGCCATCTTAATCGAAGCAAGTTGTACACAAAAGCCTGTTAACCCGATGGTCCGTTTCTGTGTGGCGGGAACTGGCGAGCCTGATCGACTCGCCAGATCCACGACGCTTCTACTAGCGGGTAAAGACCTGCGCCGTGGTGATTGCCATGTCACCCCCCGGCAGCTTGATCTTGCCCAGTGGCTTCAGGCTGTCAGCATCGAAAATCGCCACATCGTTGAAGGTACCGGCCAGGTAGATCTTGCTGCCGGCCTTGTTGAACGAAATGCAGTAGTAGGAATGATCCAGGGTCGCTGCCTGGAGCATTTTCTTCTGCTTGATGTCGTACTTGGCCAGACGGTTGAGCACGCCAAAGACCAGGTTCGGGTCCTTGGGCGACACCATGCCGCTGAAGTAGATCTCGGTCAGCGGGCCAAAGTCGACGGTCTTGGTCTTGCCGGTGGCCAGGTCGATGTTGAAGAAGCCGTAAACATAGTCAGCGGTTGCCGGGTCTTCCTTCTTGTCCTTGAACTTGGCGGCCGTGTAGAGCAGCGAGAAATCATGCCGGTAGGTCTGCTGGTTCCACACGTAGAGCACATCCGGGGCGCTGTACAGCGGGCGCTTCCAGTGTCGGCTCGGCACCAGCACGTCGAACTTGCCGGTCTGCACGTTGACCTTGTAGATGTCCGGCCCGGCGATGTACAGGCTGCCGTCGTCACCGGTCTGCATGATGGTCAGCTGGCGTGGCGCCGGGAAGCTGCGCACGGGCTTGGCACTCATGCCGGCATTGGTGGCGTAGACATCCAGGCGCGGCTGCTGCACTTCATAGCGATCGTTGAGCATCCGTGTCGGGTTGGCGACGGTGTACAACTCCTTGCCATCATGGCTGACAGTGAAGGAAAACATTGAACGAGCCTTTTCCCCCGGCTGCTGGGTAATGCTGGCATGGAACACCTGTTTGCAGGTGTCCAGCTCGACCCCGTAGATGTCGGCGTAATGGTTGTTCAACACATAGGCAATTGTGCGGTCTGGCGACAGTTGCACGGTGCCCGGCCCAAAGGCGTCCGGCATCTGGCAGGTCTTGTAGAGGCTGTCGGTGGCCAGGTCGAGAATGTGCAGGTTGTTCGGGTAGTTGGTGGTGACCATGTACTCGTGGCCACGGTTGAGCGCCTTGCCCTCGTCGGCCAACAGTGGCCCGGAGCAGGCGCCAAGCACCAGAATGGCGGCCAGGCCGCGCGTTGCAGTCTGAAGCATGCGGGTATCCCTCTTGTTCGGCTGGGGGCTCATTTGTCTTCCGGGAACACGGTCCCCAGGTTGCGCCAATTGTCGTTGGAGGCCTGGGCGTCTTTGTTCCAGTCCGGGTAGGTGCTCATCATGTCCGGCACCTGGGCCGGCCACCAGCAAGGGTCAGAGCAACCATACAGGTCTGATTCCATAGGCTGGCACAGCGACGAAACGCCACCGAAGGCATCGATTTCCCAGCCCGGGTCTGTGGTCGAGGCACACCCGGCCACCGAGTTCATGGCCACAACCTCTTCAATGCGGTTCTCGTCGGCAGCCTGTTCGAGCTTGAGCGCTTTGTTATTGATCGGCTTGAGATGCTTCATGTCAGTGGACCTTGCGCGGAGTGATGTAGCGGCTGATGAAGGCCGGGTTCTCGGCCATGATCCGGCTGTAGACTTCAATGCCGAAGTCCACCCAGTCACGCATCAGTTCGCAGTAGTGATAGGTCGGGTGAGCGGGGTCGCCATAGCGGGCGTAACTTTCGTGGTAGCAGCCGCCTGAGCACAGATTGCGAATGCGGCAGCTGTCGCACCCGGTGTTGGTGCGGTCCAGGCGCTGTGAGAGAAAGTCGTTGAGTTCGACCTGCTTGACCCCGCTGTGGACGTTACCGAACGTTGGCAACGACGAGCCGGTGAAGCGATGACAGAGGTTCAACTCCCCCTTGTGATCGACCGCCAGCATCTTCAGCCCGGCCCCGCAAGGCAGCGCCTTCTTGTGCCCTTCATGAATATCGGTGATCAACTGGTGCAGGTTGGAGAAACCGATGCTTCGGTGCTCCAGCGCTGCCTCCAGGTAACGCCGCCCGAGGGCTTTCATGTTGGCGAACACCTGTACCAGCTCTTCGCTACTCAGGTTGTAATCGCTGATATCGCCAGAGGTCACCGGCGCAAAGCCGACCTCCGCAAAGCCCAGTTCGTTGAACAGGTGGTTCCAGATGGTTTCGACATCGGTGACGCCCCGGGTCAGGGTGACACGGGCGCCGACCGGGCGGCTGTCATAGCGCGACAGCAACATGTCGACCTTGCGCCGAACCACATCGTAGGTGCCCTGCCCACCGACCGTGATGCGATTGCGGTCGTGCACGGTCTTCGGCCCGTCGATACTCACCGACAAACCGAATCGGTGGGCATTGAGGTAGTCGACGATTTCTTCGGTGAGCAAGGTGGCATTAGTGGTCATGACGAACTCGACCCGCTTGCCCGCCTCACTGAAACGCCGCTCGCAGTAGTCGACCATGTACTCGATCAGCTTGCGGTTGCTCAGCGGCTCGCCGCCGAAGAACACCACGGTGTAGACCGACTCGTCCGGCGACTCCTTGAGCAGCATTTCCACCGAGGCCACGGCGGTCTCGACATCCATACGCTTGCCTTGCGAAGGCTTGTCCAGGTCCTCTTTGTAGCAGTAGGTGCAGCTCAGGTTACAGCCGGTGTTGACGTTCAACACCACCGTGTTGATCGCCGTGCGCTCGACCCGCCTGGTCGCCACTTCGGGGGTCAACGGCGAACCGTCGCTGACCAGTTCCAGGGCGATCAGCTCGCGCAGGGTTTCATTGATTTGCTCGCCGCCAAAACGCGGGGCCAGGCGCTGCTGCAGCGTTTCGCTGGAACAGCCCTCACCACGCAGGACGTCGATGATTTCCCCGGTCAGCGCATCGCTGGCGAACAGCGAGCTGCTGGGGATATGGAACAACATGCGTGCGTCATCAACCTGCACTTCGTGCAGGTTGCGCTCCACCAGGTTCAAGGTAACGCCCATCGCAACCTCCTCAAGCGGGGCCGGGCATTGCCGGCCCCCTTTTCATTCCGCTGATATGGCTGGGGTAACAGGCCCGTATCAAGGAATCGGTGGATTGTTCCAGCGCTGAACAGTGACGATCAGATGCCCCTCACCCGTGTGGGCTTTGCCTGCATCGTCCACCGCCGCAATGACCTTGAGGTTGCCGGCGTTGTTGGTCGACATCTTGCGCTCTGGGTTTGGCCCGGCATCACCTGGGGTGAATACACCCGCATCGGCCTGCATGCTGCCGGCAAACTTGACGTCTTCATCCTCGCGGGCACGGTCATCAAACGGCTCGACCTTCCATTGCGCCGGGAACACACCAATGCGGTAGGCCTTGCCGTCCGCGCTGCGGCCCCAGGCTTCGGCGTCGAAGCGGCCTTGAACCTTCGGTGTCGAACCACCGTTGTCACCGATACGGGCCACCGAGAACGCCGGCACTACCTTGACCTCGGCAATGTCGCGGTACACCGCCAATTGCTGGCCCTTGAGCGCACCGACAGTCACTTCGCGCAACCCGGCCGGAGCATCGGCCGAGGCTTTGAGCAGCACGCGCACACGTTGCGGGCTCTGCTCCAGCACCTTGACCACTTCAACCCCCTTGCCGAACGATGGCGTACCGTTCAGGCCGCTGCCGATCAGGCTGACTTCGGTTTCGCTGCCGGCCTTCAGGTAACCCGGCTGAACCGCCAGCAGTTGTGGGTGATCCTGCCGCGCGGCGATAAAGTCCAGGCCACGCTCATCGTGCGCGGTCTCAAACATCCGGCCCTTGAGCTGAGCGCCATTGGCAGCAAACACCTGGCGCATTTTCACCCCGTCGATATCGACGTTACCGCGCCACTCATAACCGCTGTAGAGAATGGCCGTGCCCTGGCCCTTGAACGGGCTGCCATCGGCGTACTGGCCATCAACACTGAGGGTGAAATGATCGCCCTCTGCTGCAGTAACCTTCATCACCCCGTTAAGCTCGCCCTTGCCTGGCAGGTGCCCGCTGAACGTCCAGTCACCGACCAGGGCCTGAGCCTTGGGCATCGACTTTTGCCAGTCAGCCCAGGCCTTGCTGTCGAGCGGGTAACGCTTGGCGAGCAATGGCACCATTTCCTTACGGGCCAGGTCGAACCAGTCGCGGTCGCGAGACAGTGCCTGATACTCCAGCGACGGCCACTGGCCGAGGTGGAAGTTCACCAGGTGCTCCCACTCCTGCGCCGGGCGACGCTGCAAGGCCACCCGTGCCCCCGAGTGGCAACGACCGCACATCTGCTTGGTCTGGTCGTCGAACTGCTCGACGGTGTTCAGGCGACGCTCCAATGCATAACGCACACCGTCGGTTTCGCTGGGTGCCAGGCCTTGGTTGTCGGCCAGGTACTTGACCAGGGTGCGGCGATCTTCATCGCTGATCTTCAACTGGTGCATGGTCTGCATGCGCGCAATGCTCATCAGCCACCCCTCGGGGGTTTTGCGCTGATGGCTGATGCGGCTAAAGGCATTCTCACCCTCAGGCGTATGGCAACCCATGCAGGTTTCCTTGAGGATGGCCTGGGCTTCGCGTGCCTGGCTGGTCTGGGGCTGCAAGGCAAGGCTTACCGCCAACGCCAGCAGGCCACCGGCACTGGCGAACCGGAATGTTCTCTTCATCGATGTCTGACCTCCCACGGGGCTTATTCTTATCGTTGTTTTTTAGTGGTCTCTTCCTGCCGGCCGGGATGGATCAGGCAATGCACAGGCTGAAGAGGTACTGTCAGTAGCGATACATATTGCATGCCAAGAACTCAAAACCCCGTTCCTACAGGGCTTCCAGCACTTTTACCGCTTGCGCTGCGTTTAATTTCGCGACAGCTGTAGCACTCTGAGACGGCGCGACAGAACGGCTTGCACTTTACCGTTCTGGCACAAAATGCCATCATTGAGCCACTTTCCATCAGGGCTCCCACGCCCTGCATGTCATAAAAAACCATCATAAGACAAGCACCTCTCGCGTGACTCGACGGTGCGTTGCATCACCCCTTGCCTGCACAACCTGACGACGCCGTGGTCTACCACCCTAAGAGCGCCGCATTGACGCTGGCCTGCGAATGGCTTCGCAGGTCGCGCTTGTTGCTGCCACAAGGAATACACAGATGCTCTTGAGAACGATGAAAATTTCCCGCCGCGCGGGCCTTGGCTTTGCCTTGATCGCGCTGATGGCGCTGCTGCTAGGAAGCTTCTCGCTGCTGGAAATGCGCCGCATGAACGAACAGTCGCGTGTGGTTGATCGCAACTGGCTGCCTTCGATTCTCGCCCTCAATGACACGGCTCTGAGCGTATCGCGCATACGAACAATCACCCTGCGCCTGCTGACCGTACGCACCGACGAGGACATGCGAAGCAACCTGGAACGTCTCACCGAGCTCAAGCAACTGCTGCAAACCCAGCAGCAACGTTATGAACAGCTCATCAGCCTGGACGAAGAAAAGGTTGCCTATCAAAACTTCCAGAACGCCAAGGCGCGGTACATGGCTGAGCAGGAAAAACTCAGCGCGCTGGCGCAGCAAGGGCATCAAGACCAAGCCATTGATGTTGCCAACGGCACCCTCTATGAGCATGCGGATGCCATGGTCAAGGCCTTGATCACACTGATCGACCTGAACAAACAAGGGGCCAAGCAGGCCTCGCTGGAAAGCGACACGGTATTCAGTAATGCCAATGAACTGGTCATGACCATGATGATTGTCGTCGTGCTGCTGACGGTCGTGCTCGCCATTGTCCTGACCCGCAGCATCGTGCGCCCGCTGAGCCAGGCTGTGAGCGTCGCCGAAGTGATCGCCAGTGGCGATCTGTGCAGCGAAGTGACCGTGGTCGGCAGCGACGAACCGGCACAACTGCTGCAGGCACTCAAGCGCATGCAGACCAGCCTGCGCACGACCATTCAGCGCATCGCCGACTCTTCCAGCCAACTGGCGTCGGCCGCAGAAGAATTGCAAGCCGTCACCAATGACTCCACCAAGACCCTGCTCCAGCAGAGCAACGAAGTGGAACAGGCGGCAACGGCGGTCAACGAAATGACCACCGCGGTCGAGGAAGTGGCCCGCAATGCGGTCAGCACCTCCGAGGCCTCGGGCGAAACCGACCAGACCGCACGCCATGGTCGTCAGCAGGTGCAACAGACCGTCGATTCCATTGGCCTGCTGGCCGAAGACGTCACCCGTACCTGTGAACAGGTTGAACACCTCGCCGGTGATGTGCGCAACATTGGCCAGGTGCTTGAAGTGATTAGAGCGATTGCCGAGCAGACCAACCTGTTGGCCCTCAACGCCGCGATCGAAGCGGCCCGCGCAGGCGATGCGGGCCGTGGCTTTGCCGTGGTGGCCGATGAAGTGCGGGCACTGGCGCACCGCACCCAGCAGTCGACCCAGGAAATCGAGTCGATGATCGGCACCATCGAACAGGGTACCGAGGGCGCAGTCAGTGCCATGCGCAACAGCAATGAACGGGCACACGCCACCCTGGATGCTGCACTGGCCTCAGGCCATGCGCTGGAACAGATCACCCAGGCCATTGCCGCCATCAACGAACGCAACCTGGTGATTGCCAGTGCCAGCGAGGAGCAGGCCCAAGTCGCCCGCGAGGTAGATCGCAACCTGATCAACATCCGCGACCTGTCGATGCAAACCTCCGCCGGCGCCAACCAGAGCAACGCCGCCAGCCAGTCACTGGCACACCTGGCCGTGCAACTGAACGGGCTGGTGGCACAGTTCAAAGTCTGACATTGCAGCAACGCCCTCTGCGCAGGGCGTTGTTTTCAACAGGGCAGTTGTCGCGTCTCAACACTGTCTCAGTTTGAGACGCCAGAACCCACCTCGAGCAGCCAAGCCCCCTGTTTTCATGGGGTTCTTGAGCTTGGCACAAGGGTTGCGAATACCCACGGCATTCACTCACAAGAACGAGGTTTGCCATGTCCGCCACTGCCCCCCTGCTGCCTGCCGTTGAGGCGTTTTTGCAGCGTGCTCCCCGTATGTTGATCGGTGCCGATTGGGTTGAAGCCACCGACGGTGCGCTGATGACGCTGCGCAACCCTGCCACTGGCGAACCGTTGTGCCAGGTGCCCAGCGCCACGCCAGCCGATGTCGAACGCGCCGTGCTCGCCGCCCGCAAGGCCTTTGACGACTCGGCGTGGAGCCGCACCCGCCCGCGCGAACGGCAGAACCTGTTGTGGCGCCTGGCTGACCTGCTGGAGCGGGACGCCGAGATCGTGGCCCAGCTCGAATGCCTGAACAACGGCAAGAGCGCCGCCGTGGCACGGGTGATGGACGTGCAGCTGTCCATCGACTTTCTGCGCTACATGGCCGGCTGGGCCACCAAGGTCGAAGGCAGCACGGTGGATGTGTCGATGCCGCTGATGCCCGCTGATCAGTTTCACGGTTTCATTCGCCGTGAAGCCGTCGGTGTCGTCGGCGCTATCGTGGCCTGGAACTTCCCGCTGCTGCTGGCCTGCTGGAAGCTCGGCCCGGCGCTGGCAACCGGGTGTACGGTGGTACTCAAGCCCGCCGATGAAACGCCGTTGAGCGCCCTCAAGCTGGCCGAACTGGCCCTCGAAGCCGGCTACCCGGCCGGGGTCTTCAACGTGGTCACCGGCACCGGCGTCGTCGCTGGCGATGCCCTGACCCGTAACCCACGGGTGGATAAGCTGACCTTCACCGGCTCGACCGCTGTCGGCCAGCAGATCGGCAAGATCGCCATGGACAACATGACCCGGGTCACCCTGGAGCTGGGCGGTAAATCACCCACCATCGTCATGGCCGATGCCGACCTTGCCAGCGCGGCGGCGGGTGCTGCCAGTGCGATTTTCTTCAACCAGGGGCAGGTCTGCTGCGCCGGTTCGCGGCTGTATGTGCAGCGCAAGCATTTTGACAATGTGGTCGCCGATATCGCCGGTATTGCCAACGCCATGAAGCTCGGCAACGGCCTGGACCCCAGCGTAGAGATGGGCCCGCTGATTTCCGCACGGCAGCAACAGCGGGTGTTCAACTACATCGAGCAAGGCCGCAACAGCGGTGCCAGCATTGCCTGTGGTGGTGAACAGTTCGGTCCCGGCTACTTCGTCAAACCAACGGTCATCGTCGATGTCGATCAGCGTCACCCGCTGGTGCAGGAAGAAATCTTCGGCCCGGTGCTGGTGGCGATTCCATTCGATGACGAGGCCGACGCCCTGCGCATGGCCAACGACAGCCCCTATGGTCTGGGGGCGAGTATCTGGTCGAACGACCTGGCCGCCGTTCACCGGATGATCCCACGCATTCGCTCCGGCTCAGTCTGGGTCAACTGCCACAGCGCCCTCGACCCGGCGCTGCCGTTCGGTGGCTACAAGATGTCCGGTGTGGGCCGCGAGATGGGCGCAGCAGCCATCGAGCACTACACCGAACTCAAGTCGGTGTTGATCAAGCTGTAAGCCTCAGGGGCGATAGCCCTGACTGAGCAACCAGCTGCGGATCATCCGCGCCTGCTCAGGCTCCAGACCGGCCAGCACCTGCTCGGCCGGTTCGTGCTTCAGGCGCTTCACCAACGGCGCCACCACCACGCCCTGTACATGCCAGATCCCCATTGGCTGATCAGGGCTGACCACCAGCTCCACTTCATCCACCCAGCCATCCCGAAGCACCGGGCCGGCCTGCACCTGCAAGGCAGCAAAGTCTGCCTCACGGTGTGCGGGCGCCTGGTCGGGCCAGCAACTGCGAGCCTGCCAGAACGGCGCATCAGGCCATTGTTGCTCCTGGGCGTAGAAGTCTCGCCCATTACGGGCAAAGCGCCAGAACAGGTGCTCGACCCGTTGCTGGTGAAACTGCAACGCCAACGCCGCACGTTCAGGCCGTTGCAGCAGCGTGTTGATCACCGCTGGCGCCTGCAATGCCGACGACAGCGATTGAAAGATACCGTTGCCCGACAAGGGATCGACGGCCATCGCCGCATCGCCAACACGCAGCCAGCCCTCTGCGCCGGTCTGCCGGCTGAGAATGGCTGTGCTGCTGCGGGCATGCAGGTGCAGGTCGTGTTCCTCGTCGGCACCGAAAAAGCGACAGGCCATTTCCGATTGCTGACGCCGTGCACGGCAGTAGTCCAGCAGCGCGGCCTTGTCCGGCAGTTGAGTGCTGGCAACGTCGAGGGTCAGTTGCCAGTAGCAACGACCATCCGCTTGGCGTGCCATCCACGCCCAACCATCGGAAAAACTCTGCACCGCGCTGGCATTCGGGCCCGGTTGCCCTTGCCAACGGTTCAACAGGCTCAGGGTTTCCGGCCCGCGCCAGGCCCTGCCCGACGACGCCTTTCTCGCCTGCGGTGCCTGTCGACCACGGGCCTCCACCAGAAAGTCGGCAAACACGGGCGCCGCACCTTCAAGCGTGACGCCCATCTGACCAGCGTCACGCTCGACACTCAGCACCCGCCCTTCGATCAGCGCTACCCCCGCCGCGTGCAGATCATCGCGCAGGCCTTGATCAAAGCGCGGTCGGTCGAGCAGGTATTCCAGGTTCTGTGCCGTGCGCTGCCCGTTCCACTGCACCTGCCGCTGCGAAGGCTCGCTGGCAGCGGCCAAGGCACGCAACAACCCCGCCCCACGCAGGCCTTCGAGTACACGCGGTGAAACGCCCTCAAGGGCCGCGAAACGGCGCCACTCACTGACCACGCACACGTCATGGCCGAGCCGCCGCAAGCCCAGAGCGACGGCAGCACCCGCCGGCCCGGCGCCAAGCACCAGTACCCGGCTCATGGTGCCAGCCGCCGTTCAGGGCCGTGATAGTGTGCCTGCTCATGCAGCCAGTCACGGATCCCTTGATTGCTGGCATCCGGGTGCTGCTGCAAGAATGCTGCGAGATGCCCGGTCAGAGCCGCACACCCCAGGCTAGCCCCGGACAGCCGCCCATCGGCACTGCGCACACAAGCCCCCACATCGGCCTGGGCGCTGCCCAGCCAGCTCCACTGCTGCGGCAGGCAACGGGCATCGCCGGTCACCCGCAACACCCCTGGGTAGGCTGCTGGGTACACCGGTGAACCTTGCGCCGGGCTCGAAGCACAGAGCAGGATGCCGGCCTCCACCGCCAAGGCGCAGGCCTGGCGCAGTGCGGGGCGATCTTCGCGCAGCCCCAGGCTCAGGTTGATCACCCGCACCTGGCAGGCAAGCAGCCACTCAATGGCAGCGGCAACCTGCAAGGCACTGGTCACCCCACGGCCATCGAACACCTGCGCCACGTACAAACGCGCCTCGCCAGCCCGCTCAAGAATGGCCGCAGATACCGCGCTGCCATGGCCCAGTGCATCTGCTTCGGCTTCGTGTTCAAGCAAACCGGCGTGCGCCAAGGCAAACCGGCGGGCAGCCACAGGCGGCTGCTCGCTGAGGTCATGGCCACTGTCGACCACGCCAATACGCACCTCAGGCTTCATGGCTCACGGCTCCAGTTGTGGATAACTGACCGTCAAACAATTCCAGGCGCAGATCGGCATCGGCCAGGGTCGAAGAACGGTGACTGATCAAAATCCGCGTACGCCCACGGAACAGCTGATCAATTGCGCCGATTACCTCACGCTCAGTCGCTTCATCGACCGCAGAGGTAGCTTCGTCCAGCACCAGAATCAGTGGATCCTGAAGCAAGGCCCGGGCAATCGCGATGCGCTGCTTCTGCCCACCCGACAACTGCTGGCCGCGCTCGCCCAAGGGGCTGTCGAGGCCTTCGGGCAAGCTGGCGGTCAGGCTGTCCAGTTGTGCCAGACGTGCAACCTCGGCAATGGCTTCACGACTGGCATCCGGCACGCTGTAGGCGAGATTGTCGGCCAGGCTGCCGCGAAACAGCACAATGTCCTGGCTGACCACCGCGACCCGGCGACGCAGCTCGAACAGGTCCAGCTCACGCAGGTCGCAGCCGCCCAGCACGATGCGCCCGGCCTGGGGATCGTAAAAACGCTGCAGCAGGTCGATCAGGGTCGATTTACCCGCGCCGGAAATACCACTCAATGCCACTTTGCAGCCTTGAGGAATCGACGCCTGTACCTCACGTAACAACGGCGGCCGACCGGGGTGGGCGAAACACACCCCCTCGAACTGCAAGTCAGACGTGCTCGGCATCGCACGGGGTGATGCCGGGTTGACCACGTTCGGCACCTCACCGCGCAGCTCCATCACCCGCCCAAGGCTGACGCTCATGCGCTGCATCGCCACGTACAAGCCGAGCAAGCTCTGCACAGGCCCCACAGCCATGCCCAGGTAGGTCGAAAAGGCAATCAGTGCACCCAGTTGCCAGGTACCCTGCACCACCCAATAGCCGCCCACCAGAAAGGCGCAGGCGCGCGACAGCGAAGTCAGGGTACCGGGTACGGCTTGGGTGAAGAACTCAGTGACCTGCAAACGCAGCAACTGCTGCATGTAGCCCTGGCCGAGCCCGTCAAGGCGTCGCGCTTCACGCTGCTGCTGGCCAGCAGACTGAATGAACTTCATCGCGGGCAGAGTCTCGACCAGAAACGAAGACACATCCGCCGAACGCTCGCGCAACTGGCGCACCTCTCGCTCGACCTTGCGCCGCATCCAGCGCAGCCAGAGCACGTCCAGCGGGATCAACACCAACGCCAGCAACGACAGCTTCCATGACAACGCCAGCAGCATGCCCAGCGCACAGACCAAGCCGATCACGCTGGACACGGCCGAGAACAGCGAGTCGACGGCAAAGCGCTGGATCTCGGCCACGTCACCGTCGAGCCGCGACATCAAGTCACCAATCCGCCGCTGGCCGTAGAAGGTCGGCGACAAGCCCTGAAGGTGGCGATAGATTTCATCGCGCAGGGCAAACAGAATGCGCCCGGACAGCCGCGTGTGCAGGTAGCGGTTGAGCCCCGACAGCAGCGTGCCGAGGATACCGGCCACGACCATCACGCCAGCAATGGTGGCCAGGGCCGGGAAATTACGCGCCAGCAGGCCATCATCGATCAAGAGTTTGGTCAGCCACGGCTGCACCAGCACCAGCAGCGTGGCACACAAGGACAACCCCAACAGCCCGGCAATCGCCATGCGCTGCGGCCGAACGAAGCCGTACAACCAGCGCAGGGACTGCTGCAAGGCTTCGGGGTCCTTGTGATCGATCAACCGGGCAAGCCAGCGCATCATGACTGCAACTGCTTGAACTTGCGGTAGAGCGTGGCACGGCTGATGCCCAGGTCTTGGGCGGCCGCCGACACATTGCCATGATGGCGCTCCAACGCCTGACGAATCAGGGTCAATTCGTTGTCCCGTATCCGCCCACTGGCCTGAGCCGCTTGGGTGCCCCGCAAGGTTTCGAGCAGGTTGTCCGGCAGGTGCTCAAGGCCCAGTTCAAGCTCGCCCTCCTCGCGCATGGCCAGCAAGGTGCGCACGGTCATTTCCAGTTGGCGGATGTTGCCCGGCCAGTGGTAACCGATGAACAGTGCCGACAATTCGTCGGACAGGTACGCCCCTTTGCCGCCGAGCTTTTCCAACAGGCTGGCAACCAGCGCCATGAGGTCTTCCCGCTCACGCAGGGGCGGCAGTTGCACGCTGATGCCATTGACGCGGTAGTACAGGTCTTCGCGGAAGTGGCCTTCTTCGACCTGACGCTTCAGGTCACGGTGAGTGGCGCAGATCAACGCAACATCCAGGTCCTGTTCTTCGGCGGCCCCCAACGGCGCCACCTTGCGCTCCTGCAGCACCCGTAACAGACGAGCCTGCAAGGCCAGTGGCATATCACCGATTTCGTCGAGGAACAGTGTGCCGCCATGGGCCTGCTGCAAGCGCCCGACCACACCGCCACGCCGGGAACCGGTAAAGGCGCCCTCACGGTAGCCAAACAGTTCAGACTCGATCAGGCCCTCGGGAATCGCCGCACAGTTGACCGCGACAAAGGGTTTCGCTGCCCGTGGGCTGGCCAGGTGCAACGCACGCGCCACCACTTCCTTACCGCTACCGGTCTCCCCCGACAGCACTACCGGCAACTCACCGACCAGCCCTTGGCGGGCCATGCGCAGGGCGCGGGCGTAGCGGCTATTGCCTGCACCCAGGCTTTGCAGGTCAGGATGCTCCATGTTCGGGCGAGGACTGCGCCGGGGCGTGACAGGCACGCTCACCGCACGCAGCGGCACTTGCAGGGTCTTGTAGAAAAATGCGCCCTTGGCGGTCTCGATGGCGTCGACGCGCCCCAATTGCAGGCGCGCCAACCATTGTTCCAAACGCATGCCCAGCAGGCTTTCACACTGTTGACCGACCAACTGGGGACGGGCCACACCCAGCAGTTGGCAGGCCTGATTACTGACGGCGAGGATCTGCCCGTCCAGCCCAAGGGCAACCAGCCCCTGCCAGGGCGAGTCGAGAAACTGTCGGCGGCTGTGAAATGCCAGTACCACCTGGTCCGGGTAGCTGGTGTTGAACAAACGGCCTTCAATCTGACTGACTGCCAGCGCCAGCAGCGCGGTGCGATCCTGCACCCTGCCCAACGGCCCTTGGCGGGTCAGGTCGAGGACACCCAGCAGGTCGCCCTGCGGGCAATGGATCGGCACCGAGGTGCAGGAAAAATCACTGAGCCGCTCCAGGTAGTGTTCGCCACAATCGATCTGCACCGTACGCGCCTCAACCAGTGCGGTACCCAGAGCGTTGGTGCCACGCGCCGATTCGCTCCAGCACGTGCCCGGCCTGATATCACCGAGGCCTGCGTGCTTCAGGGCGTCAGCCTGGCCTTCGATGGTCAGGATGGTGGCGTCGGCGTTGGCCAGGATGATCACGCTGTCCTTGCCCTGACGCGCACGCAGGTAATCGATTTCGGCAGTGGCTGCATCCAGCAACACGCGGTTGCTGGCCAGCAGCAGGTCGAGGTTGGCCGACGAACTCAAGTCGAAGTCGTGACGGCTGTTCAGCGGCACGCCATGGCCCAGGCTACGGCGCCAGGACGCATCGATTTCGGCACGCAGAATACCGTCGGGCAATTGCCCTTCCAGCGACAGCCGCTCACGCGCAAGGCGAGCATCGAACGGCGGAACTTCAGTTGTTGTTTTTATTCTGTTCATGAGCTGCTCCGGATCGGATTGTCCGATTCAAGCAAGTCCCACGCCAAGGAAACGGCGAGGACACCACTCCTGCTCTTTTACGTTAACGTAAAGCTTGCTGCAATCACCAAGCATCGTTTATCGCTAGTTCAACAGGCCCAACGCCTTGGCGCGCGCCACCGCCTGAGTGCGTCGCTCCACGCCAAGCTTGCTGTTGATATGGCTGGCGTGGGTTTTCACCGTGTGCAGGGAGATGAACAGGCGCTCGCTGATTTCCTGGTTCGAGCAACCCTGGGCGATCAGCTCCAGCACTGCCAGCTCCCGCGCACTCAGGGCCTCGCTGGGCGCCCCTGAGGTGTCGTTTTCAGGCACCGGCAACAAGGCCAGCAAACTGGTTCGAACCGGCCCGACAGGTTGCCCAAGCAGCTGCTCGCGCAGCCAGCCCGGTTGTTCGTTCAGCAGAATCTGGAAAGGTTGCAGGGTACCGCCCTTCGCCGCGTCCAGGCTTTGCACCAACAAGCTGCGGGCTTCGCTCTCGCGACCGCCGGCCAGCTTCAAGGCCACTAACTGACACAACGCCATGACACACAGCAGTTGCCCACCGTTGGCCTGCCCCCGCTCATTCAAGGCCAGCAAGCGCTGCTCGGCCTGCTCGTTGCGCCCCTGTACGCGCTCCAAACGTGCTTGCTGCAGCTCGATATGCAACGGCAATAGCGGGTGAAACTCTGGTGCAGCGGCAGCCAGTTTGCCGCCATAGGTCTGCCCCAGGCGCTGCAACCAGGCGTCAGCCAGGTCGATGCGCCCTTGCGCCAACCACAGCTCACATTTGACCAAGGTGATCATTGCCAGATAGAAAATCGGTGGCACGTCCCAGATATGCATCAGCCGTTCGGCTTCGGCGAGCTCGGCATACGCCTCGGTAAAGCGTCCTTCACGGCCATCGAGCGTGGCGATCATGCAATGACCGATCAACACGCTGATGTCCCGACACGCCCGCGCCTCGACCACTCCCGCGCGCAAGCGGCTGCGACCCGCCTGGGGCTGCAGACGCGCGGCCAGCAGATACCCTTCGTACAGAGTCAAGCGGGCGCGTGCCGCGTACAACCGCTGGGCCGAAAGCCCTTGTAGGCGCTGCAGCCCCTGGCGCACTTCATCCTGCGCCCGGAGTATTTCGCCACGGGCATGCAGCACGCGCGCCCGGTCGTAATGAGCCAAGGCCTCGAATAACGGGTTGCCCACCCGCTGGGCCAACTCCAGGGCCTCACGGTTCCAGCCACGTGCACGCCAGAAATCACCATCGGCAATCGCCAGGTTGGACAAGGTCGACAAACACACCAACCGCTGCCCGTAGCGCTTCTGCGGCAGGCTGCGCAGGGCCTCGGTGCAGTAGGCCAAGGTGCGCGCGCGGTCACCACGCCCGCGGGCGATCACCCCACTCAAGGCCAGCCACTGAGCCAGCATCGATTTTTGCGCCGTGGCGGACGGCGCCGGCAGAAAGCGACTCAGGTGACTGGCCAGCTCTTCGGCGGCATCCAGCTGACAGGCCAGCCCCAACGCCCAGCTGTACAGCACGATCAACCGTGGCGTACTGACCAGCAGGCTGTCGGGCAAGTCCATCTTCCAGCGCAGCAGCATGCCAACGTTCTGTTCGGCCAGCAGTTGCTCTTCCGAGAGGTTCTGCACCAGGTTGGCGGCTACGTCCAGATGCCCGGCACGCAGCGCCTGCTCGACAGCCTCATCGAGCAATCCCTGGCTGTGGAACCAGCGACAGGCGCGCAGATGCAGGCTCGGCAGCGGCAAGCTGGTCGGCCGGCTACGCAGCAGGTCGGAAAACAGGTGGTGGTAACGGAACCAGCGACCGTTCTCGTCCAGCGGCACCAGGAACACCTGATGCGCCTGCAGAAAACGCAGAATGTCGGCGCTGTCATGGCTCTCGCGCAGGGCATCGCAGAGTTCACTGCAGAACCGCTCCTGGCAGGCCGTATCGTAGAGGAACGCCTGGACCTCACTGGGCAGGCAGTCGATCACCTCTTCAAGCAGGTAATCACGAATCAACCCCTCCCCGCCATGCAGGGCTTGGGGCAAGGCGTTGTCGGTACCGGATTCGCTGGCTGCCAGCAGCCAGAATCGCAGGCCGGCGACCCAGCCGTCGCTGCGCTGGATCAGATTGTCCAGGGCCTGACCGCGCAGGGCTGTAGGGTGCTGTACGAGCACCGCATGGGATTCATCCGGCGTCAGGCGCAGGTCTTGTTCGTTGAGCTCACACAACTGGCGCGACAAACGCAGGCGCGCCAGGTGCCAGTCAGGGCGCTGACGGCTGGTGACCAATAGCACCAGCCCCGGCGGCAGATGGTTGAGAAAGAACTGCAGGCAACGGTCGAGCACCGGCCCCTGTGCCAAGTGGTAATCGTCCAGCACCACCAACAGCGGGTTGTTGGGCTGCAAATGCCGGCTGAGGTCATCCAGCAGGCCGTCGAGCCACTCCTCGAAAGCGAATGGCTGATGCCGCTGGCGCATTTTCAACAAGCCCAAGGCCTGGGCGCCCAGTGCCGGGCAGTAATGCTGAAGCCCTTCAAGCAGGCGCTCAAGGAAACGCCCCGGGTCGCTGTCGCGTCGGTTCAGGCTCAACCACAGGCTTTGCCAGTGGGCTGGCAGGCCCTGACAGAACTCCACCGCAAGCGAGCTTTTACCGAAACCGGCCGGTGCGCTGACCAACAACAGGCGCCCGCCCAATCCGGCCTGCAAACGCTGGCACAGCCTCGGGCGCGGCACATGAGCGTCGGGCAATGGCGGACGATAGAAACGTCCCTCCAGGGCGCTGACGGCCAGGCTGGAAAATCCTTGCGTGCGGGACAGATCAGTCATGACCGGCTCGTTTTGGTTTGGATTGTCGGCAGAACGGATCAGGGCAGACTAACGGCTTACCCTGCACATTTGAAGACAATTGCCGCGTATTACCCAAAAAAGACTACAACAAAAAAAGTCAGTGCCCCGCGCGCGCATCGCATCAGCTACCGACGGATTGCCAGCCAGGCGACCGGCGCAAACAGAAACGCCCCGGCAAGCCGGGGCGTTCTGGGGATCACACGGAGGTTACAGCGTTAGCGCACACCGTCCTGGCGAAGCGCTGCAGGGGTGAAGTCACTGGTGTTGGCCGTGAAGCCGAAGTCGTAGGCTTTCTTCTCTTCGTTCTTCATGCCCAGCGCCAGGTAACGACCGGACTGCAGGTCGTAGATCGTCTCGAGGGTGTACCACGGCACCTGAACGTTGTAGTAGTCCTGGGAATGGGCTTCCGCCACACGCCACAGCTGGCCGCGACCGTCGTAGTGGTCGATCACTGCCGCCTGCCAGGTGTCTTCGTCAATGTAGAAGTCACGTTTGGCATAGATATGACGCTGACCGGGCTTGAGGGTTGCCACCACATGCCAGACACGGCGCAGCTCATAACGGGTCAGGTCCTGGTTGATGTGGCCGGCCTTGAGGATGTCCGCGTACTTCAGGTTCGGCGAGTCGAGCTTGTAGCTGTTGGAGGCGATGTACATCTCCTTCTTGCCTTCAAGCTTCCAGTCGTAGCGATCCGGCGCGCCGTTGTACATGTCCAGGTTGTCGGAGGTACGCAAGCCATCCGCCGCCGTACCCGGGCCATCATAGGACACTTGCGGGGCACGCCGCACACGACGCTGACCGGCGTTGTAGACCCACGCCAGGCGCGGTTCCTTGACCTGGTCGAGGGTTTCGTGAACCAGCAGTACACCACCGGCCAGACGCGCCGGAGCCGTCACTTTCTGCTTGAAGTAGAAGAGGATGTTGCCCGGGTTGTTCGGGTCGTAATCCTTCATCTTGTCGCGGAAAACGAACTGGTCCTGGAAGTACACCAGGCTGTACGAACCGTTGGCCTGAGGGGTGGCCTGGGTCACCAGGCGGGTCACGCTGCCGCCGCGATAACGGGTGATGTGGTTCCAGATGACCTCGACGCCACTCTGTGGAATCGGGAACGGAATGGCTGTCTTGAAGTTCTCAAGACCGTTACCGCCCTGCACCAGCTTGGTGGCGGTGGCGTTTTCCTTGATCGCCGCAAACACCTCGTCGGGAACGGTAGAACCACGGTGCGTTGGGTAGACCGGAATCGTGTAGGTGTCAGGGTAGCGCTTGAACATCGCGACCTGGCCCGGCGCCAGCTTGTCTTTGTACTGATCGACGTTCTGCGCCGTGATGGTGAACAGCGGCTTCTCGTTACCGTAAGGGTCGGTGAGGAACCCTTTGGCATCCACCGAGCCGGCGGTTTTCGGCAACGGGCTCCAGGCCGGGATCGAACCATTGGCGTTAGGGCCCTTTTCAGCCCCCATCGGTGTCAGGCTGGCGCCGAGCTTGGCAGCTTCGCTGGCGGGAACGGCGGCCATGACACTGCTGGTCAGCAGGGTCAGGCCCAGCACACCGGCTTGCAGCAGACTCTTGGTTGTTTTCATAGTTGTGCTCTTCCTGAATCAGTGCGCTTAAAAGTTCACGCCGAAACTGAGGGCGATGAAGTCGCGGTCGTCCACCGTGGTGTACTTGCCATCAAAGAAGTTGGTGTACGACAGGCTGGTGGTGTAGGTGTTCTGGTACTCGGCATCCAGGCCCAGGCTGACGGCTTTACGGCCTTCCTCGAAGTTGCCGCCAGGGCCTGGGGAGTAGCCGGAAACGTCATGGGACCAGGCGATGTTCGGCTTGAGGTTGACCCCGGCAAAGACGTCGTTGTAATCCCAGATGGCGCGCGCGCGGTAGCCCCAGGAGGTGCTGGTGGTGAAACCGTCATCTTCGCAATTGCGGCTGAGGTTGGCAGTTGAGGCACCTGGGCCCGCACCGTTGATTGTGCCGGTGTTGAGAATTGCCGAGCAGGTATTCAGCCCACCAGTGGCCGGTAGCGGGCCTGGGCCGTAGACCGGGTCACGGCCATAACGCAGTTTGCTGGAGTCCTCCAGGCCACCCACATGGGTAACCCCCAACTCGCCGACAACGGTCAGGCGGCTGGCGCCCATGACCTGATCGAAGAAGTGAGTCAGGGTGGTCTGGAACTGGGTGACTTCCTTGCGACGGTAGCCGTGCTGGTCCTCGCCCGGCACGCCGGTCAGCAGGGAGGCATTGGTGTATGGGCCACCCAGCGGCACCACAGCGGAGTACAGGATATCGGTGGTATTGAGCTGCACCGGAGCGTTTGGCCGGTAGCTGATTTCACCACTCCAGGCCGTGCCAGTAGGCAAGGTGGTCGAGAAGCTCAGCCCGTATAGACGAATGTCCTCGGGATACTCGACAAAGTAACTGGAGTTCCCGGCAACAACCAACGGAGCCAAGCGTCCAAAATTGCCGGCCGCCTGATACACCGAAGGGTCTGCGCCGGTAGCACTGAAAATAGGCGCACGGCTGTGGTAGTTCATGAAGTACGCGCCGAATTCGGTATCCAGCGGTTCGAACATGTAGCGGAACGCCACCCCGAACTGACCGCTGTCACGCGCATCGCGGTCGGCACTGCGGCGCACCAGCACACCTTCCTCGTTGATATCGACACCATTGGCCGCAAGCAAGGGCAAGGCCGCCCCGGGAACGCTACGGCTGCTGTTCAGCAGGCGCAGGTTGTTCGAGCAACCATCCGCGATGATGTCCGGCTGCGAGAAGAAGGTGCCGCAGTTGTCCACTACGGTCTGGTCCCACTCGATCTGGTAGAACGCTTCGGCAGACAGGTTGTCGGTCAGGCTCTGGGAAACATAGAACATGTTGACCGGGATCAGGCCCTCCTTCACCTCGGCGCCTGGCCGACGGAAAGCCGCCACATCAATCGGGTTGATCGAGTTGATGCCGTTACCGATAAAGGTACTCTCACCCCAGCTCACCACCTGCTTGCCAAGGCGTACCGAACCGGGTTGATCGGCGATGGAATAGTTGTGGTACACGAAGGCATCAAGAATCTGCCCGCCAGAAGACTGTGCGCCTTCCTTGCGGTTGGAGTCGCTGATGTCCTTGAACTCGCGGTGCTCATCCTTGAGTTCGAAGTCGTACCAGTACTTGCCGCGCACGAATACGCCGGTATCGCCGTACTTCAACTCCAGGTCATGGATGCCCTTGAAGATCTTCGAGAAGGTCTCACCGCGCTTGAAGTTCAGGTGGCCATCGTCAGAAGTCTGCGAAAGCCCCTTGCCGCCGTTGTTGACGCCGATCAGGTTCTCGTTCGGCTTGGCTGTCGACCAGCTAGCCCCAACGGACAGCGACGAATCGAACTGGCCTTCGATTTCACCGATGTTGAAACTGACGCCGAATGCAGGGCCAGCGAGCGTAGAAGCGAGGCTGACGGCCAAAGGCAGTTTTGCCCGACGCCAAAACAGATGTGCAGATGTCATCGACGCTACTCCATGTTCTTTATTTTTATGGCAGTGAGTCCTTCTAAAAACGGCGCAATGGAATACATGCTCAATTGCACGTCCCCCCGTTCCTAAAAATCCCCTGGGCCGACTATAGCCAGCAGGTACCAGGGCTTGATCCCTCTAAAGTGTGATTTGTTGTGTACAAGCAGGCAGGCATGGCCCTAATGGGCCTACCCCTGCCTGAGCGGCGCCAAGCATGGCTGAAAATTACCGTTTTACAAGTCGCGAGGTGTCTGGCTCGGGGCTCGCACCGCGACCGGCGCGAACCCCGGGGGCTCAGAGCGTGGAAAGAAAGGTGCTGTTACTGGCCTGCCATTGCATGACATCGAGGCGGATACGCTTCTTGTCGAGCTTGCCAACACTGGTCTTGGGAATTTCGGTAACAAGGGCGATCTGAGTGGGGATAGCCCACTTGTTGATATGGCCCAATTCCACGAACGGTTTCAGGTGCTCCTTGAGGCCCCTGGCGTCAATGCTGTGCCCCTCGCGCACCACCAACAATGCGAACGGCCGCTCCCCCCACTGCGGATCGGCGATACCGACCACCGCGACCTCACGCACCGCAGAATGACGGCTGATCAGGTCCTCGAGCTCCAGGGACGACACCCACTCGCCGCCGGTCTTGATCACATCCTTGATCCGGTCGCGAATGTCGATCACGCCCATGCTGTCCAGTGTGGCCACGTCGCCGGTGTGCAACCAGCCGCCGTCCCAGAGCTCGGCGCCCTTCTGCTCCTCACGGAAATACCCCATGGTCAGCCAAGGGGCTCGCAGCACCAACTCGCCCTGGGACTCACCGTCAGCAGGCAGGAAGTTGCCGTCACTGTCGATGATCGCCGCCTCTACCAGGGGTACCGGCACACCGGCCTTGATCCGGTACGTGATGCGCTCATCCTCGTTGCCCGCGAGCAACTCATCGTTCAGGTGAGCGCAGGAAACCAGCGGGCAGGTTTCCGACATGCCATAAGCCGCCGTGAGCTGGATACCGCGGGCCTTGGCCGCCTCATATAGCGCACGGTTCAGGGCGCTGCCGCCGATGATGATCTTCCAGCCGGCAAAGTCCTCGGCCTGCGCGCCCTTGGCGTTGAGCAGCATCTGCAGGATGGTCGGCACGCAATGGGAGAACGTGACCTTTTCCTTGCGCCACAGCTCCACCAGCAGCTCCGGGTCGTAACGCCCAGGGTAAACCTGCTTGATACCGAGCATGGTCGCCACATAAGGGATACCCCAGGCATGCACGTGAAACATCGGGGTGATCGGCATGTACACATCGTTGCTGCCGAGCAGGCGGACGCTGTCGATGCTGCCGGTCACAGCCGCTGCACCCAAGGTGTGCAGCACCAGTTGCCGGTGCGTGAAGTACACCCCTTTCGGGTTGCCGGTCGTGCCGGTGGTATAGAACGTCGTTGCCACCGAGTTTTCGTTGAAATCCGGGAAGTCGTAACGCGGGCTGGCCGCAGCCAGCAGCTGTTCGTACTCACCGATCAGGTTTGGCAACTCGGCGGTTTTTGACTCGCCATCGGTCAACAGCAGCGTCTTTTCAACGGTGGTCAGGTGACCGGCAATAGCCTGATAAAGGCCGACAAAATCACTGTTGACCAGCACGAAACGGTCTTCGGCGTGATTCATCGTGTAGAGAATCTGTTCCGGCGACAGGCGCACATTGATGGTGTGCACCACCGCACCAATCATCGGAATGGCAAACATGCACTCCAGGTAACGGTGGCTGTCCCAGTCCATCACCGCCACCGTGTCGCCCGCCTTGACCCCAGCCTCGGTCAACACGTTGGCCAACCTTGCAATACGCTCATTCAGGGTGAGGTAGCTGTAGCGCAGCTGGTCGCGGTAAACGATCTCGCGGGTTTTCTCGTAGCGGCCGCCAGACATCAGCAAGCACTTGATCAGCAACGGGTACTCATAAGCGCCCTCGGCAGGGGCAATGACGCGAGTCTGCAACATGAAGTGTCCCTTTTCTGAAGTGCATGGTCTGGGTCAAAACAGACCTTCACTTTAGAACGCCGCTGCGTCGTCCAAATCAGCCAAAGGAATGATTTGAACGACGCTGGGATCAGCGGCCTACTGGAAACGGCATCGATCAATGCATCTCGGTAAACGCGATCTTGATACCCAGCGCCACCAGTACAGCCCCCATGGCACGGTCGAACCAGTGACCCATGCGGGCAAAACCGGCACGCACCCGCTGTTGGCTGAACAACATAGCCACCAGGCAGAACCACAGGCCAGTGGCCAGTGCCAGGTACACACCATAACCTGCCTGTACCAGCAGGGGGGTATGCGGGTTGATGACGACCGTGAACAGCGACAGGAAGAACAAGGTGGCTTTCGGGTTCAGGCCGTTGGTCATGAAACCGGCGACAAAAGCACCGCGCGGGGTGCGCTCTATCGTTGCAGCCTGCACCTCATCGCTACCAGGCTTGGCGGGGCTGGCACGCAAGGCCTTGAAGCCGATGTACAAGAGGTACGCCGCCGCCAACCACTTCAGCGCATTGAACAGCATGATCGATTGCGACACGATCAGCCCGATACCCAGCAGCGAATAGCCCACATGCAGGAAGATCGCTGTTCCCACGCCAAATGCAGTCCAGGTACCCGCACGTCGACCATGGGTCACGCTTTCACGAACCACGACCGCGAAGTCCGGCCCGGGGCTGGCGACCGCCAGCAAGTGAATCAGGGCAACGGTGAGAAACTCAGCCCAATACATGGGGACTCCTTGTCACGGATTTAAGTAAGGTGCCTACCTTAGACCAGTCGATACCCCGAGCAACAGACACAGTTACCAACGATTTTTTGCTTGACTCTACCGTTAGGGGCAGACTTTACCCTCATCGACTTCATCCTGTAGTTGGAGTCACCATGAGCAAACGTATTCTGGTCGTTCTTGGCCACCCCTCATCCGACAGCTTTTGTGCCGCGCTGACCGACACCTATGTCAAAGCCGCCACCGAAGCAGGCCACGAGGTTCGCCTGCTGAACCTCCCGGCACTGGATTTCGATCCGGTCCTGCATGAGGGTTACAAGGAAATCCAGGCACTTGAGCCCGACCTGTTGGAGGCACAGAAGCAGATTCTCTGGGCGGATCACCTGACCTTCGTTTACCCGATCTGGTGGGGCGGCATTCCAGCCTTGCTCAAGGGCTTCTTCGACCGGGTCTTCCTGCCCGGGTTCGCCTTCAAATACCGCAGCGACTCCGCTTTTCCGGACAAGCTGCTCAAGGGACGAACGGCCCATCTGCTGGTGACGATGGACACGCCACCGTGGTATTACCGCTGGATCTACCGCATGCCCGGCCTGCACCAGATGCGCAAGACCACGTTGGCGTTCTGCGGCATCAAGCCGACCCGCACCCTGACGTTCGGGCCGATGCTTGGCTCGACACCGGCACAGCGCGAAACCTGGCTGGCCCAGACCCGAACCCTCGCCGGTCGCTAAGGCCTGCACGGCTGCGCCGGGGAGTTGGCATGTGCGTTGCCACTTTTCAAGGAACGAAGGGACTATCGATGTACATCGGCAAAGCAGCCCAGCTTTCAGGCACCACCGTCAAATGCATCCGCCACTATGAAAAGATCGGTTTGCTGCCCGAGCCCGTGCGCGAAGGCAAGTACCGGATCTACAGCCAACAGAGTGTCGAACTGCTGTCGTTCATCAAATGCGCTCAGCAACTGGGCTTCAAGCTCAAGGAAATGCAGGCGATTTTCCAGGATTACCGTGGTGGGGAAATTCCCTGGGGCCTGGCCCAACAGGCGATCGCCGACAAAAAGCGCGAATTGCGCGCCCAGATCGACACGCTGCAAAGCCTGCATGATGACCTGGTGGAGTTTGAAGCCAGCGTTCAGGACGCCCGTGCGCAATGCAGCTTCGAGCTGAGCCGCTTGGAGCAGGCGCGACCCGCGATGAGCTGAAATACGAAAGCCCCACGTATCCTGGGCGGCTGGCGAGCGCTAAGATCCTCAAGTGGCCCCGTTGCCCGTGTTTTCATACCTCCTGCCGACCTGGAATCCTTCCTCGATGAACACCTCTCACCGCGCTGTTTTCCTCGACCACAGCTCCCTCGATCTGGGCGACCTTGACCTCGGTACGCTGCGTGAAGGCTTCGCCGAGTTGCAGCTGTATCCTTCCAGCACAGCGGACCAGGTTGTTGAACGTCTGCAAGGGGCCACCGTGGCCATCAGCAACAAAGTCGTGCTGGATGCCGCCACACTGGCCGCCTGCCCGGACTTGAAGCTGATCCTGGTAGCCGCCACCGGCACCAATAATGTCGACCTGAACGCCGCACGGGCCCACGGCATTGTCGTCAGCAACTGCCAGGGCTATGGCACGCCCTCGGTGGCCCAGCACACGCTGGCCCTGTTGCTGGCCCTGGCCACACGCCTGACGGACTACCAGCAGGCTGTCGCCGCGGGTCGCTGGGCGCAGGCGAAGCAGTTCTGCCTGCTGGATTTCCCGATTGTCGAACTGGAAGGCAAGACACTGGGCATGCTCGGGCATGGCGAACTGGGTGGCGCGGTGGCGCGCCTGGCCGAAGCCTTCGGTATGCGCGTGCTGTTTGGCCAACTGCCAGGACGCCCACCCCGTGAAGACCGCCTGCCGCTGGATGAACTGTTGCCACAGGTGCATGCACTGACCCTGCACTGCCCACTCACTGACAACACCCGCAACCTGATCGGCGCCCGTGAACTGGCATTGCTCAGGCCCGGTGCATTCGTGGTCAACACGGCCCGTGGCGGGCTGATCGACGAACAGGCGCTGGCCGATGCATTGCGCTCGGGTCATCTCGGTGGTGCTGCGACGGATGTGTTGAGCGTCGAGCCCCCCGTTAACGGCAACCCATTGCTGGCCACCGATGTCCCGCGCCTGATCGTCACGCCACACAGCGCCTGGGGTGCTCGCGAGGCGCGGCAGCGCATCGTCGAGCAGTTGCACGAAAACGCCCAGGCGTTTTTTGCCGGCCAGCCACGCCGGGTTGTCAGCTGACACCCAGGCTTCTGGTAAACTCCGTCCCTTTTTCAGGAGCCGCCGTCCATGGACCCGCGCAGTGAAGTGTTGCTTCGACAGGCCGACTTGTTTCAGGGTTCGCTGTTGCTGGCCGGCTTGCCCGCCGACGACCTGCTCGGCCAACTGCCTGCGGCCCACGGCTGGAGCTGGCATGCTGGCGATCAGGCTGCGCTGCAGGCGCGCTTCAGCGGCCGCAGCCATTTTGGAGTAGAGGTCACGCCCCAGCCATTCGAGGCGGCGGTGCTGTTTCTGCCCAAGTCCCGTGAATTGGCCAGTTACCTGCTCAACGCGCTGGCCTCACGCCTGGCGGGCCGCGAGTTGTACCTGGTGGGGGAAAAACGCGGCGGCATCGAGGGCGCGGCCAAGCAACTGCAGGCCTTCGGCAAACCGCGCAAACTCGACAGTGCTCGCCATTGCCAACTGTGGCAGGTGACCGTCGATAACGTGCCTGAAGCGCCAAACCTGCACAGCCTGGCTCAACGTTTCGAGTTGCCGCTGGCCGAAGGCCCATTGACCGTGGTCAGCCTGCCGGGCGTGTTCAGCCATGGCCGGCTCGACCGCGGCAGCGCACTGCTGCTCGAACACCTGGAGCAGCTACCGGTCGGCCATGTGCTGGACTTCGGTTGCGGTGCCGGCGTGCTCGGCGCAGTGGTCAAACGCCGTTATCCACAGAGCCAGGTGACCCTGCTCGACGTGGATGCCTTCGCCGTCGAGAGCAGCCGCCTGACCCTGGCCGCCAACGGCCTGGACGGTGAGGTCATCTGTGGTGACGGTATCGACGCCGCCCCCGACAATCTGGACCTGATCCTGAGCAATCCGCCGTTCCATACCGGGGTGCACACTCACTACCAGACATCGGAGAACCTGCTGCAAAAATCAGCCAAACACCTGAAAAAAGGTGGAGAACTGCGCTTGGTCGCCAACAACTTCCTGCGCTATCAACCGCTGATCGAGGCTGCGCTGGGTAACTGCCAGCTGCGCATCGAAGCACAGGGCTTTCGGATCTACCAGGCAACCCGCAGTTAAAACAGCACTTGCCGAATCGGCTTGGCCTAGGCAGAATCCGCTCCGTCCTAGGGGAGTAGTCTCCCGCGAGCGCCCTGCTCGCCCGGTACGCGTCAACATACTTGGTCCACAGACCATGGCGCGTGCGACCCACGGCCCGCAAAGCGAGCCCAGGGTTTGACAAGACCTATGACACGCACACCTTACCCGGGGCGGGGAGGTCGTACGTGTCATAGCCGTGTTGACCCGCCCCCGTAGGAATCCTGATGCTGGAATCATTGCTAGTCCCAACCGCAATCGTCGCGCTCGCTGAAATTGGCGACAAGACCCAACTGCTCGCGCTCATCCTTGCGGCTCGCTTCCGTAAACCCTGGCCAATCATTGCCGGTATCATCGCCGCAACCCTGGCCAACCACGCCGCCGCGGGTGCGGTGGGTGCATGGGTCAGCAGTTTCTTCTCCGCCGTGACCTTGCACTGGATCCTCGCAGCCTGCTTTGCCGCCACTGCCCTGTGGACCCTGGTTCCAGACAAGATGGACGATGACGAAGGCAGCACGGCACGACGCTTCGGCCCGTTCCTGACCACGCTGATTGCATTCTTCATTGCCGAGATCGGTGACAAGACCCAAGTGGCCACCGTGATGCTGGCCGCCCAGTACCCTCACCTGATCCTGGTCATTCTAGGGACGACCCTGGGGATGCTGATTGCCAACGTGCCCGTGGTACTGGCAGGCAACTTTGCGGCCGAAAAACTGCCACTGACGCTGATCCGTCGCCTGGCAGCCGCAGCCTTCTTCGTGCTGGCCGCAGTAGCGGTGTACTCGGCGATGCAAGTCAGCGGCTGGATAAGCTGACACAAGCGCCTGTGCTCGGGGATGGAGCCGCGCCTCAACCAGGAGGCGCGGCGTTCA
The DNA here is from genome assembly GCF_002858665.1 of Pseudomonas sp. FFUP_PS_473. Taxonomy (NCBI): domain Bacteria; kingdom Pseudomonadati; phylum Pseudomonadota; class Gammaproteobacteria; order Pseudomonadales; family Pseudomonadaceae; genus Pseudomonas; species Pseudomonas sp. FFUP_PS_473. The sequence goes on along the minus strand of NZ_PJQQ01000004.1, from coordinate 122,454 downwards.
TTGCTTGCAAGGGGTATGGCGTTATCGCTTGGCTTGCTGGTACAGCGGCATCACTTTCGGGATGGCCGCTTGCAGCGCAGCAATCCGGCTGCTGGACGCCGGGTGAGTACTCATGAACTCAGGCTGCGATGCACCACCCGACGCCTGGTTCATCTTGTTCCACAAGGTGATCGCGGCATTCGGGTTGTAACCGGCTCGCGCGGCCAGTTCCAGGCCAATCAGGTCAGCTTCGTTTTCATTGTCGCGGCTATTGGGCAGTGTCAGGCTGTACTGCACCACGGTATCGGCCAGCGCCATGCTGTCCTGGCCCAGGCCGAGCAATGCGCCGGCACCTTGTTTGGCCATTTCAATGCCATACGCCTTGGACATGGCTTCACGTCCATGTTCACGCAGGGCGTGAGCGATTTCATGGCCCATGACCGCAGCAATTTCATCGTCGCTGAGTTTCAGCTTGTCGATCAGGCCGCTGTAGAAAATGATCTTGCCGCCAGGCCCGCAGTTGGCGTTGAGCTCGTCACTCTGGATCAGGTTGACTTCCCACTTCCACTGCGCAGCATCGGGACGGAACTGTGGTGCCTGGGCAATCAGGCGATCAGCGATGGCCTGAACGCGGCGCGCATTGCTGCTGGTCTTGTCGAGCACGCCTTGGCTCGACGCTTCGCCGAGGGTTTGCTGGTAAGACTGGGCGTACATCTGATTGACTTCATCGGTCGAGAGCATGCTGAACATGTACTGCTTGCGCTCGACACCGACCGCTCCGCCGCTGGTGGTATTGATTGCCTGGCAACCACTGAGCAGGACGCTGGCACTCAAGGCACCCATTACAAATAACTTACGCATGAAAACACTCCATTCAAACACGCTGCGTATCCTAGGCCGACTAGGATAACTACGCTATTGCCGTTCGCGAACATTTCACGAACGGCACTCATGCTTTTCACACTTCGGGCCGATAACGCGGTGCAGACGCCATTACGTGTGCTCGGAGCCCCTGATGAAGTTCAAGTCGATCCAGTTTTCCGTGGCAGCCCTTGCTGGCGCCATCGTGTTGAGCATCGTTGCTGCACTGGTGCTGTACGCCGTGTTTTCCGGCGCACGGACTCAGACGCTGGTACAAAGCCGCACCCAGCAGCAGTTCGAAACCGTCATTGAACAACGCCTGACAGCGCTGGCGAGCACCCAGGTCAGCCAGATTCAGCGCGGCCTCGAAGCGCCGCTGCTGATCGCCCGCAGCCTGGCGACCAGCAACGCCATGCTGGGCATGAAAGACGCTACGGGTAAGCCTCTGCTGAACATCGAGCGTGAACAACTGATCGCCATGGTCAAGCAGACCGTAGCAAGCAACCCACTGATCCTCGGTAGCTATCTCGGCTGGGAGCCCAACGCGCTGGACCACGACGATGCGCGCTTCGTCGGCACCTCGATCATCGGCATCGACAGCGCCACCGGACGCTTCCTGCCCTGGTGGTTCCGCAACGACGACGGTAGCCTGGGCGTGGATAAACTGGCCGATGTCGACGACCCGACACAACTAGCCACGGGCGTGCGCGCCAGCGAGTACTACCTGTGCTCGAAAGACTCGAAAAAGGCCTGTGTCATCGACCCTGCACCCTACAAGGTGGGTGACAAGGTGGTCATGCTTGCTTCGTTCATCGAGCCCATCATGGTAGACGGTCAGTTCCAGGGCATTGCGGGTGCCGACCTGTCGGTGAACTTCATTCAGGACATGCTCAAGGCCGCCGACAGCCAACTCTACAATGGCGCCGGTGAACTCGCGCTGGTGTCCAGCAACGGACGCCTGGTGGCCTACACCAAGGACGAAAGCAAGTTCGGCGAAAAAGCCAGCGATGTGCTTGGCGCCAATAAAGCTCAGGCATTGAATAGCCTGACCGGCGATAACCTGCGTTACGAGATTGACCGTAGCAACGGCCAGATCGAGCTGTTCTTGCCGTTTCGCATCGGCAATACCGACGCTCGCTGGACCCTGATGCTGCAATTGCCAATCAGCGCGGTGATGGCCGAGCTGGATAAGCTGCAGAGCGACTTGAGTGCACAACGGGCCACTGATATCACCGGAATGACCCTGGTCGGCCTGACTATCGCCGCACTCGGCCTGTTGGTGATCTGGCTGCTGGCCCACGGTATCGCACGACCCTTGCGGCAGATGGTGGCCATGCTCAACGACATCGCTCAGGGTGAAGGTGACCTGACCCGGCGACTGACCAGTGATCGCAGCGACGAACTCGGCGCCATTGCCAAAGGCTTCAACACCTTTCTGAGTAAACTGCAGGCAATGATCACTCAGGTGGTCAGCTCGGTACAGAAAGTCAGCGACTCCTCTGAACACACCGCCGATATCGCCATTCGCACCAACCAGGGTGTGCACAAGCAAATGGCCGAAATCGACCTGGTAGCCACGGCAGTACATGAAATGACCGCCACAGCGCAGGACGTGGCCCGTAACGCAACCCATGCAGCCCAAGCCGCCAGCAGCGCCGACCAGGCCGCCAACGAAGGCCTGCAGATCGTGCGCAGCACCTCCAACTCGATCAGTGCACTGGCCAATGAAATAGGCCGTGCGGTGGGGGTCGTGCAAAACCTGGCCCGCGACAGCGAGAACATCAACGCCATTCTGGTGGCGATCCGCGCCATCGCCGAGCAGACCAACCTGCTGGCCCTGAACGCAGCCATCGAAGCCGCCCGTGCGGGTGAGCAAGGTCGCGGCTTTGCGGTGGTCGCCGACGAAGTACGCAACCTGGCACAGAAAACCCAGAAGGCCACCGAAGAAATCCAGCAGATGATTCAGCAGTTGCAGCAAGGCACCCGCGATGTCGTCAAGGTCATGGAAGACAGCCAGGGCAAGACCGACGACAGCGTGCAACAGGCAGCCAAGGCAGCCGAAGCGCTGGAGAGCATCACCCAGGCCGTTTCGGTGATCAACGACATGAACAACCAGATCGCCAGCGCGGCGGAAGAACAAAGTGCGGTGGCCGAAGACATCAACCGCAACGTGATCAACATCGGCCAGGTGGCCAACGAGGTCGCCGGTGGTGCGGACGAGTCCAGCAACGCCAGCGCCGAACTGACCAAACTGGCTGAACAGCAGCGGCGGCTGATCAACCAGTTCAAGGTCTGAGCCTCAGACGACCAGGCACCTGCGCAGAGGGCCTGTGCTGCTTTAGCGCCGGCCTTACGCCGGCGTCAGGCACTCCGGCGCATTGAGCTTGGGGTCATTGACCAGGTTCGCCAGCACCCGTTCACGCAGTGCCGCGGCAGGGCTGGCCAGCAGGCTATGCAGCTCGGCCAGCGGCGTTTCGGGGTTCAGCCAGGCAGCCTGGCCAGCCTCGTCCAGAATGAGCGGCCGACGCTGGCTCATCGCAGCCTGGGTTACCACTGCCGTGCTCAGCCACACCTGCTCCTGCACCGGATAGGCTTCCCAGACAGCCGCAAAGAATAGCGAAGCCCCTTCCCCCGGCGTCAACCAGTAAGGCCGCTTGCGCACTGAACCGCGCCATTCGTAAAAGCCGTTGGCCGGCATCAGACAACGGCGCAAACGGAAGGCGTCGCGGAACATTGGCTGCTCTGCCAGGGTTTCGGCGCGCGCATGAGCCGGTGTGCGCGACAGGTCGGTCAGCCAGGCCGGCGTCAGCCCCCAACGCGCCCTGGCAAGCTCCAGGTTACCGTCGACACGGCGCTGTATCAGCACTGACGCACCGGGCGAAATGTTCCACTGCGCCTGCTGGTCGGCGGGAAAGCCAGGCAAGGCGGCAAAGGCCGAAGACCAGCGAAACAGGGCGTAACGTCCACACATGGGGCAGGCAACCTAGCAAATCAGAATACCGGGGAGGCTCTCCGGTTCGTCACCCGCGAGGGGTTGGGCAACATTGTACTCGGCGATCAGCCGACGTGCGCGCTCTGCCTGCTCGTCCGGCACCGTCAAACCCAGCAGCCCCTGCATGGGAAGCTCGCCGACACCGCCCAGCAGGTGGCGACCCGCAAGGTGCACGTCGATACCTTCGCTGACCAACATGCCAAAGAGCAATTCAGCCTCAAGCAGATTCTCCGGCTCATAGATCCGTTGCATCACTCGTCCTCGCGTTTTAGATCGAGCATCCACTCGCCATCGTGAACCTGCAGCATGAACACGATCGGTCGACAACATACGGGGCAGTCCTCGACATACTCCTGATCGCCGCCCGACAGATCGAGCACCGCTTCAAACTCCTCCCCACAGTAGGGACAATCATGGAACTCAGTCTCCAGCATCGCGGCCTCCAGCGTGACTTGTGCGTATAATCACCGGTCTGTTTACAAGCCCTTTGCGTGTCTGAGCCGTTTTTTTCAGACCCAGGCCTTACTATTACCCTAGCCGTTTCCAACAAGAGAGCATGATGGGCGAATTCGATGCCATCCGACCGTACAACGACGCTGAGGTCCCTGCCGTTCTGGCACGCCTGCTCAGCGACCCGGCTTTCCTCGATATCCTCACCCACTTTCGCTTCCCGCGCATGGCTGGCGCGTTCGGCTGGCTGCTCAAGCCCCTGATCGCCCGCCGCCTGCGCCATGAATTCGCCGGGGTTACCTGCGTATCAACCTTGCAGGACAAGGTCGAGTTCTACGTCGATCACACTATAGAACGGGCTACCGACGGCGTGACCTACACCGGCGTCGAGGGGCTCAAGTCCGGTACGGCCTACCTGTTTCTGGCCAATCACCGCGATATCGTGATGGACCCGGCCTTCGTCAACTACGCCGTGTACCATGCCGGCCTGCCAACCCCGCGCATCGCCATCGGTGACAACCTGCTGCAGAAGCCATTTGTCAGCGACATGATGCGCCTGAACAAGAGTTTCATCGTGCACCGTTCGTTGACCGGCCGCCGTGAGAAACTGGCGGCCTATCAACTGCTTTCGGCCTACATCAACCATTCGATCCGTACCGACGGCCAGTCGATCTGGATTGCCCAGGCCGAAGGCCGGGCGAAAGATGGCGATGATCGCACCGATTCGGCGATCCTCAAGATGTTCCACATGAGCCGCAAGGACGAGCCATTCGGTGAGGTGATTCGCTCGCTGAACCTGAGCCCGGTGTCGATCAGCTACGAATACGACCCCTGCGACCTGGCCAAGGCCCGCGAGCTTTACATTCGCGCCACCACCGGCAGCTACACCAAGGCACCAGGCGAAGATGACCTGAGCATTGCCCAGGGCATCACCGGCTACAAAGGCCGAGTGCACATCAACTTCGCCGCGCCGATCACCGAAGCTTACGAAGACACCAAGCAGTTGGCAGCGGCGATCGACCGGCAGATTCTCGGTGGTTATCGCCTGTTCCCGGCGCACTACCTGGCCTATGCCCAGTGGAGCGACGCCGACCCGAGCCTGCAGGTGCCAAAGGCCTCCGAGCTGTTCGCGGCAGATGAACTGGCCAAGGCGCAGGCCGAATGGCAGCGCCGACTGGACGCCTGCCCCGCCGAACATCGGCCGTATCTGGTGCTGCAATACGCGACGCCGGTACGTAACCAGTACCGGTTAAAGGCGGGCTTGGCGCTTTAACCGCACGCCAACTGCAGGCGCCGGCACCGCCGGGCGCCTGCACAGGCCGTGCAGGCTCAGCCCTGATGCGTCAGGCGCCCCTGAGCGAGCACGGTTGAATCAGGCCCAGGTGCTGACCCAGGACAGCAGCAGCGCCATTGCCAGGAAGGCAAAGCCCAGCGCGTAATAGAAACGATTGACCCGCACAGTCGTCACATCGAGCACCGCCTCACCCGCAGGCCGCTCCGCCAGTGCGCGTGCCTCGCGACGTCGAGCACCATGCAACAAAAAGCTGCCCGGACAGGTCAGTAGCAACGCCAGCACGTTGATCAGCTTGGCGGGATGGGCGGCCATCAGCCCCCAGAGCATCTGCAGCGACATCGAAAACCTCATAAATGCGAAACGGGACAACCAGAGCCCGGCATTCTACCCAAGCCTTGGCTCCAGTCCTGCGCTTTGCGACAAACGACCGCCCCACTGTCATCCGATCGTCATGCAGCCAGGCCAGTCTATCGGCCGTTGAAAAGACACGGAGCTTCGTCATGCTGCACGCCGAAAACCAGGATCGCCTCTACCTGATCGCCCAGAGCGATGAACAGCAGGCGCTGATCGACGGCCTTGCGTTCAACGTTCAGGACCGTCAGTGGCTGGTGTACTGCGCGCTGGGCGGTCATGCGCATGAGCACCTGCCCGAAGTCGACAGCCAGACCAGTATCAGCATGCTGGACTTCTACGTCGAAGCGGCCTGATGCCTGCGGGTACAAAAAAGCCCGCTACCTGATACCCGGTAGCGGGCTTTTTGCTGAACACGCGTCGGGTTATTCGCCCAGGACCTGACCGACAGTCGGGTCTTTGAACAAACGGGTCAGCGCATCGCTGAGCACATCACTCACCAGTTGGGTATTGGTGTCCTGATTCGGCGCCATGCCGAAACGCTGGTCGAGGGATGCCCCATAGCGGCCACTGTATCGACGGTTGGCATTGGCGACATCAGCGCGGAAGGTAGCGCCAATGGTGGCCTCGGTGACATACAGGCCTTCTTTGGGCGACTGATACTTCAGCTCGACCAGCGTCACGGTCAACTGTGGCGCGTTATAGGCATTCGGCGAAGGGGTGAAGCCCAGCAAACGCACGGCAGCTTCGGCCTGAGCCTGCAATTTTGGCTGGATATCGTTACCGGAAACCGTGATTGCGCTGGTTTCAGGGTACAGACCCCCCCGGGTGCCCAAGGTCTGCGAAGCACGACCATCAACCACGCGTACCACGACCGGTTGACCATGGCCAACCGGTGCAAGCTGGGCGGTGAGTTTCGGTTGCGGGCTAAGTTGTTGCGGGCTGTGGGCACAACCGACCAGGGTCAGACTGGTCACAGCGATCAAACCGAACAACAGACGGTGCAACATGCGCATCTCTCCAGGAATAGCAACAAAGGGCATCAGTATAACCAGCACCGACGGTAGCAGCCATCGGCTGGCCACTGGCGAATCAGACCGTGAGAACGGACAGCGGTTCGCTGTCAACACCCTGTCATCTGCTGGGGGTTATGCTTGATGCAGTCATAACAGGTACGCTGCCATGAATTCCCTCTGGGCCCTGCTGTTCAAACGCCAACCCCAACGCTACTTTGCCCGACTCGATGGCGCAGGGCTGTGCCAGGCTTTCAAACACTGCACCGACGCACCAATTGACGGCCACTGGGTGGAGATCAACGAAATTCGGCTACATTGGCTGAAACGCCCCTTGCCGACCAGTGCCAAAGTAATGGCCCGCTCAATGAGCTCCCGCCCTCAGCGAACACTCGCCGCCTGACGACAGGTTCAAGAAATGTCGCTAAAAAGGTCGTTTCTGCCGAAGACCTCGTTATAATCTCCCCCCGATTATAAGGACGTCTCCTGATCGGGCCTCGCAGCACCGCCAATACCAACTGTTGGCACCCTCCGCACCGCCCACAGAGAGCCTTCCACACAGGTCTTGCACCAGCCAGTGAGTCTGATTCATTCGACCCTTGCTCTGCACAGAACCTGCCGGGTCTGCCATCGCGCAGCCCATTTTGAGGTTCACGTCTCCAAAAGAGCGTGAAAAAACGGGTTTCACAACTTCACAAGAGTGTGGCGAGCAAAATGAACAGTCTGGCATGTGCAAAAGCACCAGCAGTGTCCCAACAAGCCCCAAACAGCTGGCAACAGCGCTCATCCAAGGTGGGCGACTGAGGCCGGTCCATAACGCACGACGGATACCTTGACCATAAGTCGAATTGCCGCACGGGTACTAAAATGCGTTCATAGGTAACGCAAAGCCCCGTTGGTGGTGTCCGCTGAAGTTGCAAAACCTGCGAAGAATCGGACATGGCGATCCTGGCTTACCCAGGGATCCCATGCTGTCAATTTGGTGCTGAAGATTTTGGAGACGCGTTAATGGCGCAGAACGAAGCAGTCGATGTGGTACTGGTAGGGGCAGGCATCATGAGTGCCACCTTGGCCGTACTGCTCAAGGAACTCGACCCGGCAGTCAAGCTGGAAGTCGTCGAGTTGATGGATTCGGGTGCCGCGGAAAGTTCCAACCCGTGGAACAACGCCGGTACCGGCCATGCCGGGCTGTGTGAACTGAACTACACGCCTCAAGCTGCCGACGGCAGCATTGATATCAAGAAGGCTGTACACATCAACACCCAGTTCGAGGTCTCCCGTCAGTTCTGGGCGTACCTGAGCAAAAAGGGTGCTTTCAACTCAACGCGGGCATTCATCAACCCGATTCCACACCTGAGCTATGTCGAGGGTGAGAAAGGCATTGCCTTCCTCAAGAAGCGCTATGAGCTGCTCAAGCAGCACCATGCGTTCGCCGACATGGAGTACACCGAAGACAAAGCGGTGATGAAGGAGTGGATGCCGCTGATGATGCCAGGCCGTCCGGCCGACCAGCGCATCGCCGCTACCCGCGTCGTCAAGGGTACCGACGTCAACTTCGGCGCCCTGACCAACAAGTTGCTCAAGCACCTGGCCAATGCACCCGATGCACAGGTCAAGTACAGCAAGAAGGTCACCGGCCTGCGTCGTAACGGCAGCGGCTGGACCGTCAGCATCAAGGACGTCAACAGCGGCAGCAGCCGTGAAGTTGATGCTCGCTTCGTCTTCCTTGGCGCCGGTGGCGCGGCCCTGCCGTTGCTGCAGATGTCGGGCATCGAAGAGAGCAAGGGCTTCGGCGGCTTCCCGGTCAGCGGCCAGTGGCTGCGTTGCGACAACCCGGAAATCGTCAAACAGCACCAGGCCAAGGTTTACAGCCAGGCGTCGGTCGGCGCGCCACCGATGTCGGTTCCGCACCTGGATACCCGTGTTGTCGACGGCAAGACGTCCCTGCTGTTCGGGCCGTATGCCGGCTTCACCACCAAGTTCCTCAAGCACGGCTCGTTCCTTGACCTGCCGCTGTCAGTACGCTTGGGTAACATTGGCCCAATGCTCGCCGTTGCCCGCGACAACATGGACCTGACCCGCTACCTGGTCAGCGAAGTGATGCAGTCGATGGAGCAACGCCTAGAGTCGCTGCGTCGCTTCTACCCAGAAGCCAAGGCGCAAGACTGGCGCCTGGAAGTGGCTGGGCAACGCGTGCAGATCATCAAGAAAGACCCGAAAAAAGGCGGCGTTCTGCAGTTCGGTACCGAACTGGTCGCAGCCAAAGACGGCTCCCTTGCTGCCCTGCTGGGCGCATCGCCAGGTGCTTCGGTAACCGTGTCGATCATGCTTGAACTGATCGAACGCTGCTTCCCTGAGCAAGCCAAAGGCGCCTGGGCGGCCAAGCTCAAGGAAATTTTCCCGGCACGGGAAAAGGTTCTGGCGGCCGATGCTGCGCTGTACCGCAAAATCAGCGCGTACAACGACGAGGCACTGCAACTGGCAGAGCCCAGCCCGACTCAGAACTACGCTTGATCTGCAGCCATAAAAAAACGCCCTTCGGGGCGTTTTTTTATGGGCCTGGCAAACTCAGCCGCGCGCTTTCTCGATGATCTCGATGTAGTCGGCAGCGTTACGCTGGTCCTTGATCAGCGTGGCAAAGGTATTGCCCTGCTCATCCTTGCCATCGAGATCCAGGCCGGCCTCAACAAAGAAACCGACAAAACGCTCGAAGTCGTCGACCCGCAGACCGCGATAAGCCTTGATCAGCTTGTGCAGCGACGGCGAAGTGGCATCGGCCGGCTCGAAATCGAGGAACAACTTGATCTGCGCGTCGCCGATCTCATCACCAATTACCTGTTTCTTGTCTTTACGCATTGCCGACTCCAGCTGAACCATCACGAACATTTCAGGGGTCGGCAGTTTACCCCCGGGCCACCTCGCGCCTCAACGCGTGCGTACGGTTCCCGTGTGCAGGTCCGCCCAGATGTGGCCGTTGGCATAGGTCAAAAATTGCACATACACCGTATCGTTGCGTAGCAAATCAAGAATGACCCGATACTGGGCAAGGGGGTAGTTGAGCGTCAGCGTGCGCGACTTGTCGTCAAACGCCGGTTTCTTCAAGCTTTTGCTTTCAGCATCGAAGCTGATCACGACCTGGCTGATGGTCGCCCCCTTGCTCAGCGGCTTGCCTTTCAAGCGCAACACCAGAGGCGATGTCACCGGGATCGGTTGCTGATTTGATTGGCGCTGATTGCCCACCACCACGGAATAGTCGGTGACCTGCATCAGTTGCTGAGACTCAGGCTTTTCCTGGCGCAGGGAAAGGTCATCAGGTGGCAAGAACTGGCTGTGCAATGGCGCAGCGGCGACAGGGAGGCTCAGTGCTAACAGGAGGGGGATAAACAGGCGCACGGCAGGCTCCTTCGCGGATGGCCTTGCAGTGTGGCGGATGCCCCCATCGTCGGCAAGGCTGGCACCTGCAACATGAGATGCTGCAAGGCGCCGACCTTGTCGGCAACAAGGGCGTTGCGGGCCTTACAGCCCTTTGACCGCGTAGATACCGGCTGCGTTGCGCCAGTAACCTTTGTAGTCCATGCCGTAACCGAAAATGTAACGGTCAATACAGCCCAGGCCGACATAGTCAGCCTTCAGGTCCGGACTGGCCTTGCGGTCGTGGTCTTTGTCGATCAGCACAGCGGTGTGCACAGTGCGCGCGCCGGCATGCTTGCAGAAGTCGATGATGGCGCTGAGGGTATGCCCTTCATCGAGGATGTCGTCGATGATCAGCACGTCGCGGTCAATGAACGAGACTTCCGGCTTGGCTTTCCAGAAAAGATCGCCGCCGCTGGTCTGGTTACGGTAGCGGGTGGCGTGCAGGTACGACGCCTCCAACGGGAAGTTCAGGTGTGTCAGCAACTTGCCAGCGAAAATCAGGCCGCCGTTCATGACACAGAACACGACTGGATTGCTATCGGCCAGGTCTGCGCAGATCTGCGTACCCACGCGGGCAATCGCTGCTTCGACTTCAGCTTCGGTGTACAGGCAGTCAGCCTCGCGCATGACTTGACGGATGTGCTCGAGATCAGCGGACATGGCGCTCTCCAGGGGCGGCAATTGAGAAAAGCGGGCAAAGGTACGCACCCACGGGCATCAGATCAAGCATTTCTGGACTAACGTCCTGATAACCTATAGGACACCTGAAGCGAATAGATTAATCTAGCGCGGTTTTTTTGCCCGCCCCCGGAGCCATTTCCTATGCCTACCCGTGAGATCCGCCATCCGCTGATCCGCCACAAGCTCGGCCTCATGCGCCGTGCCGATATCAGCACGAAGAATTTTCGCGAACTCGCCCAGGAAGTCGGCGCACTCCTGACCTACGAGGCGACCAAGGACCTGCCCCTGGAGAACTACGACATCGAAGGTTGGTGCGGTACTGTCCAGGTCGAAAAAATTGCCGGCAAGAAGATCACCGTCGTACCGATCCTGCGTGCCGGCATTGGCATGCTCGATGGCGTGCTCAGCCTGATCCCAGGCGCCAAGGTGAGCGCCGTTGGTGTTGCCCGCAACGAGGAAACCCTCGAAGCACACACCTACCTTGAAAAGCTCGTGCCGGAAATCGACGAGCGCCTGGCAATGATCATCGACCCGATGCTGGCCACTGGCGGCTCGATGGTTGCCACCATCGACCTGCTGAAAAAGGCTGGCTGCAAGGACATCCGCGCCATGGTCCTGGTCGCTGCCCCCGAAGGTATCGCAGCGGTCGAGAAGGCCCACCCCGACGTACAGATCTACACCGCGTCGATCGACCAACGCCTCAATGAAGACGGCTATATCATCCCAGGGCTGGGCGACGCCGGAGACAAGATCTTCGGTACCAAGCAGAAGGACGCCTGAGCATGCAGGATGAGTTCAACGACCCGCTTTGGCGTCAGGTCGTCTCCGGTGCGCAGATGCTCTTCGTCGCCTTTGGCGCGCTAGTGCTGATGCCTCTGATCACCGGCCTCGACCCGAACGTGGCACTGTTTACCGCGGGTCTCGGAACGCTGCTGTTCCAGGTGGTCACGGGGCGTCAGGTTCCGGTGTTCCTGGCCTCCAGTTTCGCCTTCATCACCCCGATCATCCTCGCCAAGGGCCAGTTCGGCCTGGCCGAAACCATGGGCGGGGTAATGGCTGCCGGCTTCGTCTATACCTTCCTCGGCCTGGCCGTGAAGATCAAGGGCACCGGTTTTATCGACCGCCTGCTGCCGCCGGTAGTGATTGGTCCGGTGATCATTTCGATCGGCCTGGCCATGGCGCCGATTGCCGCCAACATGGCAATGGGCAAGGCCGGTGACGGCACTGAGCTGATTCCCTACAGCACGGCGATGCTGATCTCCATGCCGGCGCTGCTGACCACCCTGATCGTCGCCGTGTTCGGCAAGGGCATCTTCCGCCTGGTACCGATCATCGCTGGCGTGCTGGTGGGCTTCGCCCTCGCCTTCGTGTTTGGCGTGGTCGACACGGCCAAGATCGCGGCGGCCCCATGGCTGGCACTGCCGCACTTCACCGCACCTGCATTCAACTGGCAAGCCATCCTGTTCATCGTTCCGGTGGCCTTGGCGCCGGCGATCGAACATATTGGCGGGGTCATAGCCGTCGGTAGCGTGACCGGTCGCGACTACCTGAAAACGCCGGGCCTGCACCGCACCCTGCTCGGTGACGGCATCGCCACCACCACAGCCGGCCTGTTTGGCGGCCCGCCCAACACCACCTATGCCGAAGTCACCGGCGCAGTGATGCTGACCAAGAACTACAACCCGAAGATCATGACCTGGGCGGCGATTTTCGCCATTGGCCTGGCCTTCATCGGCAAGTTCGGCGCACTGCTGCAGAGCATCCCGGTACCGGTAATGGGTGGCATCCTCTGCCTGCTGTTCGGTTCGATTGCCGCGGTGGGGATGAACACCATGATCCGGCACAAGATCGATCTGAGCGAGGCCCGTAACCTGGTGATCGTTTCGGTGACACTGGTGTTTGGTATTGGCGGCGTATTGATTGGCAGCGGCACCGGCCCTGGCGACTGGGGCCTCAAAGGTATTGCCTTGTGCGCCGTGGTTGCCATCGGCCTGAACCTGTTGCTGCCGGGCAACGACAGCTGGAAGAACAAGGCGCTGGACGATCAGTTGCCTTGATTACACCGGGTGCTTGATCCTGCAGGAGCCAGCCGTGCTGGCTCCTGCAGCCACACCACCTGCTTTACGCCCTTTCGCAGAGTGTCTTGAGGGCCTGTACCCAATCCGGGTGGTCATTCAGGCACGGCACCAGCACCAACTCCTCCCCACCCGCCTCAATGAACTGCTCACGCCCACGGTCGCCGATCTCTTCCAGGGTCTCGATGCAGTCGGCGACAAACGCCGGGCACATTACCAGCAAGCGCTTGACCCCGGCTTTGGCCAACTCGTCCAGGCGCGCTTCGGTGTAGGGTTCGATCCACTTCGCCCGCCCCAGCCGGGACTGGAATGACACCGACCATTTGCCCTCGGGCAGGCCCATGGCCCGGGCAAAAGACTCGGCCGCGCGAATGCACTGTGCGCGATAGCACACGGCAAGTACTTGTGGCGATGCCGTGCGGCAGCAGTCGGCACCCTTGAAGCAATGGTTGCCGGTAGGATCAAGCTTGGTCAGGTGACGCTCGGGCAAGCCATGGAAACTAAGCAGCAAGTGATCGAAATCTTCCTGCAGGTAGGGCTTGGCACTGGCAACCAGTGCGTCGATGTACTCTGGTTGATCGTAGAACGGCTGCAGCACTGCCAGTTCAAACGACAATTTCTGCTCGGCAATGACCTGCCGCGCCTGTTCGACCACCGTGGTGACAGTACTGTCGGCGAACTGAGGGTACAGCGGCGCCAGCGTGACCTTGCGCACCCCCTGAGCCGCCAGGCGCGCCAGTACGTTAGGCAAAGAAGGCTCGCCATAGCGCATGGCGATTTCCACCGGGCCGTGCGTCCATTGCTCGCTCATCGCCTGCTGCAGGCGGCGTGTCAGGACCACCAGTGGCGAGCCTTCGTCCCACCAGATCGAGGCATAGGCATGAGCCGACTGCTCTGGGCGCTTGATCAGGATCAGCGAGACCAGCAACCGGCGAACCGGCCAAGGCAGGTCGATGACGTACGGGTCCATCAGGAATTGATTGAGGTAACGGCGCACATCGGCGACATCGGTGGAAGCCGGCGAACCCAAGTTGACCAGCAGCAAAGCATGATCGGTCATGCAACGTCCTATTTCAGAGGCGACTGGACAATTCATCCAGGGCAGATTGCACATCATTGAATTGAAAAGTGAAGCCAGCTGCCAGCAAGCGCACGGGGCGCACACGCTGGCCACCCAGCAGCAGCGTCGACAACTCACCCAGCCCAAGCCTCAGCAACGGTGCCGGAAGGGGTAAAAAGGCTGGCCGATGCAGCGCCCGACCAAGCCGCTTGGCAAACTCTCGGTTACGCACAGGCTCTGGAGCGCAGGCATTATAGGGACCGCTGGCGTCGTTATGCTGCAAGAGAAAATCAATCAGGGCGATTTCGTCATTGATATGAATCCATGGCATCCACTGCCGCCCATCGCCAATAGGCCCACCCAGGCCGAGTTTGAATGGCAGTCGCAGGCGCGACAAAAAACCGCCCTCACTGGCCAGCACCAGCCCGGTTCGCACCAGCACGACGCGAATACCCAAGGCCTCGGCCTGCTGCGCCGTTTCTTCCCAGGCAATGCACAACTGGCTGGCGAAATCCTCTTTGACCGGCCGTGAGGCCTCTGTCAATTCACGCTCACCACCATCACCATACCAACCCACAGCCGAACCGGAGATCAGCACGGAAGGCCGTTGCTGGCGCTGCTCAAGCCAGGCCAGCAATTGCTCGGTGAGGGTGATCCGACTACTCCAGAGCAGCGCGCGCCGCGCACTGCTCCAAGGTCGATCAGCGATGGGGGCCCCCGCCAGATTGACCACTGCATCCAGCGTTTGATCACCGAACGCCTCAAGTCGATCAATGCCTCGCACCCCAGCCCCACAGAGACGACCGACCTGCTCAGGTCGTCGACTCCACACCGTCAACTGATGCCCTTTTGCCAGCCAGTACTGGCAAAGCCGTTGGCCAATCAAACCAGTACCGCCGGTCAGCAATATATGCATGACTGTGTCCTCATGTGGCGCGCGCTTGGTCTATTTTTAAGAACAAGGCACTTTTTTGACCGATCGCTCTCGGATAAACATAGGCGAACCTGGCTGTAAAGCGCGGATCAATATTGTACATTGATCAGGCATTGTACAGGTTTGTCAGACAGCGTAGTCTGCGTATCAAAGGTTCAAAGAGGCCATCATGACCATACCTATCGCAATCATCGGCGCAGGCATCGCCGGCTTGTCCGCTGCCCAGGCACTACAAAAAGCCGGGCAGACCGTGCATCTGTTCGACAAAGGCCGAGGCAGCGGTGGGCGCATGGCCAGCAAACGCAGCGAAGCCGGGGCACTCGACCTCGGCGCACAGTATTTCACTGCCCGCGACCGACGCTTCCTTGCCCAGGTTCAGGAATGGCAGGCACACGGCTCGGTCGCAGAGTGGAAACCGCACCTCTACAACTACAAAGCGGGCCAACTCACCCCCTCGCCAGACGAGCAGGTTCGCTGGGTCGGTGTGCCACGCATGAGCGCGATTACCCGCGCCTTGCTCAAAGACTCGACGGTGAACTTCAACTGCCGGATCGCCGAAGTCTTTCGCGGCAAGCATTACTGGCACCTGCAGGACACCGAAGGCTGCAGCCATGGCCCGTTCAGCCGCGTCATCATTGCGGTGCCCGCCCCTCAGGCAACCCAGCTCCTGACGGCGGCACCCAAACTTGCCGCAACCGTCGCCAGCGTACAGATGGACCCCACCTGGGCCATTGCGCTGGGGTTTGAAAGCCCACTGGATACGCCCCTGCAGGGGTGCTTCATACAAGACAGCGCACTCGAATGGCTCGCGCGCAATCGCAGCAAGCCAGGACGCGACGAACACGTTGATACCTGGGTACTTCACGCCACAGCGAACTGGAGCAAACAGCACATCGACCTCGCCAAGGAGGCCGTGATCGAGCAGTTGCTCGGCAACTTCGCCGAGCTGATTGGCTGTGCCGTGCCTGCGCCGTGCTTCTCTCTCGCCCATCGCTGGCTGTATGCACGCCCTTCCAGCAACCATGAGTGGGGGGCGCTGGCTGACCCAGACCAGGGCCTGTACGCCTGCGGCGACTGGTGCCTGTCAGGTCGGGTTGAAGGGGCCTGGCTGAGTGGCCAGGAAGCCGCTCGGCGACTGCTTGAGCATCTGGACTGATTTTGCCAAAAAGCTGTACAAATCGTTTGACTTGTACAGCCTCCTATCTATGATGATCAAATCTGTACATAACATTTAATTTGTACAAGTTTTGGACTCGCCATGGATACTCACGAGCTGCCGCACAAACCCAAAATCGCCATCAGCGCTTGCCTGGTCGGCCAGGAAGTACGCTTCAATGCTGGCCATAAAGCCTCGAAGCTATGCAACGAGACACTGGCCAAGTACTTCGACTTCGTTCCGTTGTGCCCGGAAATGGCCATCGGCCTGGGCGTTCCGCGAGCCGCCATTCGATTGGTGGGCGATCCTCAGCAGCCTCGTGTTATCAACCCTCGCGAACCCGAGCTGGACCTCTCTGGCCCGCTTGGTGCCTACGGGCGGCAGATGGCCAATGAGCTTCAGGACATCTGCGGCTATATCTTCATGCAGAAGTCGCCGTCCTGTGGGCTTGAACGGGTCAAGGTGTATCAAGACAACGGCTACCCGGCCACAGAGGGTGGACGTGGTGCCTATGCCGCAGCGTTTTGTGCCGAACGACCTGATCTTCCTGTGGAGGAAGATGGCCGCCTGTGCGACCCGGCCTTGCGTGAGAACTTCATCACCCGCGTCTACGTGTACGCGGAGTGGCAAAAATACCTAGCGCAAGGCCTGAGCCGACATGCACTGATCAGCTTCCACGCCCGCTGCAAGTACCTGTTGATGGCAAACAACCCACAACAGTACAAAGTCCTGGGCAAGCTGCTGGGTAGCATGAGCCGCAGTGATGACGCCGAAGAAATTGGCCCGCGCTACTTCAGCCAACTGATGAAGGCACTGAGCCGCTGCGCCAATCGGGGCACCCATGGCAACGTACTGATGCACCTGAGTGGGTACCTGCGCGATTTCATTGAGGCCGCCGACAAAGAGGAAATTCGCCAGACGATCGATCAGTATCAAGCCGGAACGGTGCCACTGGTCGTCCCACTGACCCTGCTCAAGCACCACCTGCGTCGGCACCCTGACCCTTATCTGGAGCAGCAAATCTACCTGAAGCCACACCCTGAAACCCTTGGCCTGCGCAATGCCATCTGAGCCGCTGCCACTGCCGATCCGAGAGGTTGCACGCCTCACCGGCGTCAACCCGGTTACGCTTCGCGCCTGGGAACGACGCTATGGCCTGATTACCCCACAACGCACAGGCAAAGGCCATCGACTGTATAGCACCGAGCATGTGCAGCGCATTCAACAGATCGTCCAATGGCTCAACCGTGGTGTGTCTGTCGGCCAGATCAAGGCCCTGCTGGACAGCCGCCCGGTAGCCTCCCAGACAGATCAACACGGTGCCTGGCAGGCCATGCGCCAGGACATAACCGGCAGCATCGCTGCCTTGGCAGAACGCCGTCTGGACCAACAGTTCAATCAGGCGATCGCCTTGTACCCTGCGACCACGCTGTGCGAGCAACTGCTACTCCCCCTGTTCGCCGAGCTGGAGCTGCGCTGGCAAAGCCAGTTTGGCGCACGCATGGAACAAGTGTTCTTCCACTGCTGGCTACGCAGCAAACTCGGAGCGCGCCTCTATCACAGCAACCGCCAACTCAATGGCCCGGCAGTACTGCTGATCAACGGCTCAGACCTGGTCTTCGATCCACGGTTGTGGCTATGCGCCTGGCTGCTCAGTAGTGCCGGGTACGCGGTAGAAGTATTCGACTGGCCACTGCCCCCCGCCGAGCTGGCGCTGACCCTCGAACGCATGCAACCCCAGGCGCTGTTACTGTGCCTGAACAGGGCGGTCGATATGCGTCAACTTGAGCGCAGCCTGAGTGCAATCCAGATACCTACCCTGCTGGACGGCAGCGCGATCAGCATCCATCAGGATGACCTCATGGCACTGGCGGTGAAAAACCCCCGGCTATGCCTGCTCGACA
This sequence comes from Pseudomonas sp. FFUP_PS_473, assembly GCF_002858665.1. Lineage (NCBI taxonomy): Bacteria > Pseudomonadati > Pseudomonadota > Gammaproteobacteria > Pseudomonadales > Pseudomonadaceae > Pseudomonas > Pseudomonas sp. FFUP_PS_473. The sequence continues at coordinate 104,290 of NZ_PJQQ01000004.1, read as the reverse complement.
CCCCGTTGGAGGTCGTGCAAGCGTTGCAAGACGCCTCACGATAACTCAACCCCTGCGATATCAAGGAACCCACATGCAACTCCTCTGGCTGCGTAGCGATCTTCGCGTGTCCGATAACACCGCTCTGGCCGCCGCTGCCGAGCGCGGCCCGACACTGGCCGTCTGGCTGGTCAGCCCAAGCCAGTGGCTGGCGCATGACGATGCGCCGTGCAAGGTCGACTTCTGGCTACGCAGCCTGCGAACCCTCAGCCAGTCACTGGCTGCATTGAACATTCCACTACTGGTTCGTCAGGCAGAGCACTGGGACAACGCCCCCCAGGTTCTGCTACAGCTGTGCCGGGAGCACCATGTGCAGACACTGCACATGAATGAGGAATACGGGGTTCACGAACAGCGCCGAGACGATGCCGTACGTAACCAGTTGAGCGACGCCGGAATCGAGGTGGTGAGCTATCTGGACCAGTTGCTGTTCAAACCCGGCAGCATATTGACCAAAGCCGGCGGTTACTTTCAGGTGTTCAGTCAATTTCGCAAAACCTGCTATGAACGCCTGCACCTGGCCCAGCCTCGGCTGATAGCAAGCCCCACGCCGCAGCAGCCCTTGGCAATTGCTAGCGACCCGATCCCTGAATCAGTACCGGGTTTCAACAACGTCCCGGAAACACTGCGCGCGCTCTGGCCAGCCGGCGAGCAAGAAGCTCAAAGGCGGCTGAACGCCTTTGTCGAGGACGCCATCGAGGACTATCAGGATCAGCGCGACCTTCCGGCGCTGCCTGGCACGAGCCAGTTGTCCCCCTACCTCGCTGCCGGGGTGATCTCCCCACGCCAGTGCCTGCACGCGGCGCTTTCACACAATCGAGGCGAGTTCGACAGTGGCAACAAAGGCGTTGTGACCTGGGTGAATGAACTGCTGTGGCGCGAGTTCTACAAACATATTCTGGTCGGGTATCCGCGGGTATCGCGACACCGCGCTTTCCGCCTGGAAACCGAAGCGGTGCCGTGGCGCAACGCGCCTGACGAGCTGGAGGCATGGCAGCAAGGGCGCACCGGCATTCCGATCATCGATGCGGCCATGCGCCAACTACTGGCCACCGGCTGGATGCATAACCGCCTGCGCATGGTCGTTGCGATGTTCCTGACCAAAAACCTGCTGATTGACTGGCGTGAAGGCGAACGCTTTTTCATGCGTCATCTGATCGACGGTGACCTGGCGGCAAATAACGGCGGCTGGCAATGGAGCGCATCAACCGGCACGGATGCCGTCCCTTATTTTCGGATCTTCAACCCGATCAGTCAGTCGCAACGCTTCGACAGTGAGGGACGTTTTATTCGGCATTGGTTGCCGGAGTTGGCAGGCCTGGACAACAAAACCATCCACGCCCCTCAGTCGGTGGGCGGGCTGTTTGCTGTTCGTCACTATCCTGGCCCGATAGTGGATCTGGGCAGCAGTCGACAGCGGGCCCTGAGTGCGTTCAAACACTTACCCCAAAAACCCGAATGAAGAGGCAGTTGAGCAGCGGCTAAGCCGCTGCTCGAGTAAACGCCAGGGAATCAGAGTGGCATGCGATAGTGCAGGGAGTAGCTTTCTACGCCGTCGTTGGGCGTTGTCAGGCCGGCGTTAGAGTAGTGGATGGCACGCACACCCAGTTCATGCCCTCCGGCGAAACGCAGGCCAAAGCCAATACGGTCTTCAAACTGGAACGACGAGCCGAGCCTGTTACTTTCCAGCTCGGTGCTGGAGAAGGCTGCGATACCAATACCCGCTTCGACATAAGGCTTGATGGACTCACCGGCAAACTCATAAACAAACACCGGTGCAAACGACAGGCTGTGGTTACTGGTGGTTTCATCGCCCTCCCAATAGGTGTAGGCGCCATCCCAGTACCCCGTGACACGGCCGACACTGGTCTGCAACCAACTGGCATCCCAGTTGGATTGCAAACCAAAGCGATAGACCATGGTCGAGTCGCCGGTCTGCCCTACCGAGACCGATGCATCGGCGGCTTGTGCTGTAAATGATTGCCCCAGAATCACGGCTGCAGTTGCAGCCAAGCAAAGCAGTTTCTTCATGAGAAACGTCCTGTTCTTAATGCAGTTTTTAGTTTTTCTGTTTCATTCAACAACGTAGTAGAAAATTGCCATCAGTTGTCAGTTCCGCACCGCAAAAACGCTCTCCCCCAGCGTTTCACAAACCAAGACTGTGCACGTTCTCAGACTGACCCCACAACAATGGCAGGATTTTCAGCAGATGCGCTGGGCTGGCACTCGTCCAGAACTGCGCAGGTCGGGCTGGCCCCTGCGCCAATAACCCGCGTTCACCGAGCAAACGCTGCAATTGCCGAGCCACCGCTGCGCCAGTATCGATGATTGCTATGTCGGCCGGAACAAGCTCGGCGAGCAATGGCTTGAGGAAAGGATAATGCGTGCACCCCAGGATCAGCGTATCGCACCCGGCAGCCAACAGCGGTGTCACATAGCCCTGCAGCAACTGGCGCAACGAGGGGCTGTCTAGATCGCCGGCTTCAATGCATTCGACCAGGCCCGGGCACGGCTGGGTGACCACCTGCACATCATTGGCGAAGCGATCGAGCAACGCGGCAAACTTGGCGCTCTGTAGCGTACCCGTCGTTGCCAGCACACCCACCACACCGCTGCGGGTTGCTGCCGCAGCGGGTTTGACCGCAGGCTCCATACCCACAATCGGCCAGTCGGGGTAACGTTCCCGCAGGTCGGCCACCGCGGCGACTGTTGCAGTGTTACACGCCAACACCATCGCCTTGGCCCCTTGGGCACGGAAAAATTCGGCAACGATCTGGCAACGCTGACGGATAAACGCCGGCGACTTCTCCCCATAGGGGATATGTCCGCAATCAGCGACATACAGCAGTGACTCGCGGGGCAATAAACGCGCGATTTCAGCAAGCACCGACAACCCGCCGACGCCAGAATCGAAAACCCCGACGGGTGCTGCCGGATCACCCATGCCGATCACCGCAAACGGCACACCCCGGGTCGCGCTTCACTCGCAGCTCGCGAAAACGGCTGCCCAGCGCATCAATCAACAACAATCGCCCAATCAGCGGCTCACCGAAACCCGCCAGCATCTTCAAGGCTTCCAGTGCCTGCAAGCTGCCAACCAACCCAACCAGCGGGCCAATCACGCCCGCCTCGCTGCAGGTCAGCTCGGCGTCACTGCCATGCCCATACAGGCAGTGGTAGCAGGGGCTGTGTGGCTGTCGCGGGTCGAAGACCGACAATTGCCCCTCCAGGCGAATCGCGGCGCCACTGACCAGCGGTTTGCCCGCTGCCACACACGCGCGATTGACCGCCTCACGGGTGCCGAAGTTGTCCGAGCAGTCGAGCACGAGGTCAACTGCGCGCACGGCCTCAGCCAACGAGTCTTCGTCGAGCGCCGTACGATGGGCCACCAGGGCAATCTCGGGGTTGATCGCCTGCAAGCGTGCCAGCGCAGAATCGACCTTGCTCATGCCGATCGATGGGGTGTCATGCATGACCTGACGCTGCAGGTTGGTCAGGTCGACCGTATCAAAGTCAGCCAGGTGCAGTTCACCAACACCCGCAGCAGCCAGATACAACGCGACCGGTGAACCGAGGCCGCCGAGGCCGACTATCAGCGCCCGACTGCCCTTGAGCTTCAACTGACCGTCGATATCGACCTGCGCCAGGAGGATCTGTCGGCTGTAGCGCAACAGCTCCTGATCGCTCAGCATAGGAGGCGCCCCAAGGTAATACGTTCATGACCGGCAAGGTCATCGCGGCTTTCGATCTGCTCGAAGTCGTTCTGAGCCAGCAGCTCGCGTACCGCAGCGGCCTGATCGTAACCGTGTTCAAGCAACAACCAGCCGCCCGGCTGCAGGTGCTGCGGCGCCTGAGTGATGATCGCGCGCAGATCGTCCAGGCCATCTTCGCCTGCAACCAGCGCACTGCTGGGCTCAAACCGCACATCACCGGCCACCAGATGCGGATCTGCAGCAGCGATGTAAGGCGGGTTGCTGATGATCAGGTGGAAACGCTCACCGTCCAGCGCGCTGAACCAGTGACTGTTGAGCACCCGGACGTTGTCCAGCTGCAGACGCTGGCGGTTGCGTTCAGCCAGGGCCACGGCGTCGAGCACACGGTCGACGGCGGTCACCTGCCACTGTGGGCGCTCGCTGGCCAGTGCCAGCGCAATGGCCCCGGTTCCGGTACCAAGATCGAGTACACGAGCGGGCAGCGCTGGCAGCAGCTCAAGGGCCGCCTCTACCAGCAACTCGGTTTCCGGACGCGGAATCAGTGTATGAGGCGCCACTTCCAGATCAAGTTTCCAGAACCCCTGCTGCCCCAGAATATACGCCACAGGCTCACCGGCACGGCGGCGCTGCAGGTAGTCGGCAAAGGTCTGGGTCGCCTCACTGGTGACGATCCGCTCTGGCCAGGTATGCAGGTAACTGCGCGACTTGCCGATGGCAGCCGCCAGCAACAACTCGATATCCAGACGCGCCGTCGGCGAATCCGGCAGCTCCGCACCGCGAAGCAGGCTGGCAATAATCGTCATTTACTCACCCAGTGCTGCCAGTTGGTCAGCCTGATACTCGGCCAGCAATGGTTCGATGACCGCATCGACCCCGCCCGCCAACACTTCATCAAGGGAATACAGGGTCAGGTTGATACGGTGATCGGTCACCCGGCCCTGTGGGTAGTTGTAGGTACGAATACGCTCGGAACGATCGCCCGAGCCGACCAGCAGCTTGCGCTCACTGGCAATGGCATTCTGTGCCGCGCTGGTCTGCATGTCATTGAGCTTGGCCGACAGCCAGGACATGGCGCGCGCCCGGTTCTTGTGCTGCGAACGCTCTTCCTGGCACTCCACCACGATGCCGGTCGGCAAGTGCGTGATACGAATCGCCGAATCGGTCTTGTTCACGTGCTGACCGCCCGCCCCGGAAGAGCGGTAAGTGTCGACCCGCAAATCAGCCGGGTTGATCTCGATTGCCACCTGCTCGTCAGGCTCGGGCAACACCGCGACGGTACACGCCGAGGTATGAATGCGCCCTTGGGATTCGGTTTCCGGTACCCGCTGCACGCGGTGCGCACCCGACTCGAATTTCAGCTTGCCGTAGACGTTATCGCCTTCGACACGCGCAATGATTTCCTTGTAGCCGCCGTGCTCGCCCTCGTTCTCCGAGAGGATCTCCAAACGCCAGCCACGTCGCTCGGCATAACGCGAGTACATGCGGAACAGGTCGCCGGAAAAAATCGCCGCCTCGTCCCCGCCCGTACCCGCGCGGATCTCCAGGAACACGTTGCGCCCATCGTTCGGGTCCTTGGGCAGCAGCATGCGTTGCAACTGGCTTTCCAGTGCGAGCAACTGCTCCTTGGATTCGCGCACCTCTTCCACAGCCATTTCCCGCATATCCGGGTCACTGTCCTTGAGCAGCGCCTGAGCCCCCTCAAGCGCGTCCTGAACCTTGCGCCACTGCGCATAGGCAGCCGCGACGGGCTCAACTTCGGCGTACTCCTTGGAATAGGCACGGAAGCGGGTCTGATCGGAAATGACTTCAGCATCACCCAACAGGGCAGTCAGTTCCTCGAAGCGGTCCTGGAGGGTATCCAGTTTATTGAGCAGCGACGCTTTCATTGCGGGGGTTTATCCGTCGAGCCCTCGTTGAGGGCAAAGAGTTCCTGGGCCATGGCCAGCGCATCGAGGCGGCCTTCGGCAGAGAGCTTTTTCAACTGCACACTCGGCGCATGCAGCAACTTGTTGGTCAAGCCACGGGCCAACTGCGCCAAGACCTCCTCGGCATTGGCACCGTTGGCCAGCAGGCGCTGGGCCTTTTGCAATTCCTCGTCGCGCAGCCGCTCACCTTGCTGGCGGTAGGCCTTGAGCACATCCACCGCCGCCAACTCACGCAGGCGCAGCATGAAGTCTTCGGCACCGACCGAGACCAGCTCCTCGGCCGCCTGGGCGGCGCCCTGACGGCTCTTGAGGTTCTCGGCGACAACGTCGTGCAGGTCATCGACGGTGTACAGGTAAACGTCGTCCAACTCACCGACTTCTGGTTCGATATCCCGAGGTACGGCGATATCCACCATGAAAATCGGCTTGTGCTTACGCAATTTCAATGCGCTTTCTACCGCCCCCTTGCCAAGAATCGGCAACTGGCTGGCGGTGGAACTGATCACGATATCGCTGTGCACCAGTTCATGGGGAATGTCTGCCAGCAACACCGCATGGGCACCGAACTGTTCGGCCAGCGTGCTCGCACGCTCCAGGGTTCGGTTAGCCACCACAATGCGCCGCACCCCCTGCTCATGCAGGTGACGGGCCACCAGGGTAATGGTTTCACCAGCCCCGATCAGCAGCGCCTGGCTACGCCCCAGGTCACTGAAGATCTGCTTGGCCAGGCTCACAGCGGCAAACGCCACTGACACCGGGTTTTCGCCGATGGCCGTGTCGGTGCGCACCTGCTTGGCAGCACTGAACGTGGCCTGGAACAAACGCCCCAGCAAGGGGCCGATGGTCCCGGCCTCGCGTGCCACGGCATACGCCGATTTCATCTGGCCCAGGATCTGCGGCTCGCCCAGCACCAGCGAGTCGAGCCCGGAGGCAACCCGCATCATGTGCCGCACGGCATCGTGATCTTCATGGACATAGGCACTGGCACGCAGCTCTTCGAGGCTGAGCTGGTGATATTCGGCCAACCAGCGCAATACGCTGTCGGCCGCCAGGTGGTCCTGTTCGATGTAAAGTTCGCTGCGGTTGCAGGTCGAGAGGATCGCGGCTTCGCGGCTGGCGGTGAGTCGACAGAGCTGCTGCAAGGCTTCGACCAGCTGCTCGGGCGTAAACGCCACGCGCTCGCGTACGTCTACCGAGGCAGTCTTATGGTTGATACCGAGTGCAAGAAAGGCCATTCAAGGTCGCTGATTATGACGTGAAGCCGATAATTGTCCTACTTCGCAGGTTAGAGAACAACCACCGCTCACTATTGTCTCTATAGTCAGTACCTAAGTCTGTACTTCCAGAGGCCATCACTTATGGGTTTGCCCTAGCGCTTGTGTCATGATGATCCGACCGCAGGTTAGTCGCCCAAAATCCCCACTATGAATAGATCCTCCGCGTTGTTCCTTGCCTTTGCCTTGCTTCAGGGCTGCCAGACCTTGGCTCCGGATTCCCCGGATGCCAAGGCGCCTGCCGCCGAGACTGCACCTCCTGAGCAGGTCAAGCCCACGGTCTACGGATCCTTCAGCCAGGACACCGTCTATAGCCTGTTGACCGCCGAATTGGCAGGCCAGCGCAATCGCTTCGATATCGCGCTGGACAACTATGTTGCCCAAGCCATCAAAACCCAGGACGCCGGTATCTCAGAACGTGCCTTCCGCATCGCCGAGTACCTCGGTGCCGACCAGGCTGCGCTGGACACGGCGCTGATCTGGGCAAAGAACGCACCAGAAAGCCTCGATGCGCAACGCGCCGCCGCAATCCAGCTGGCGCGGGCCGGGCGCTATGACGACTCCATGAACTACATGGAGAAGGTCCTGCAGGGCCAGGGTGACACGCACTTCGATTTCCTGGCGCTGTCAGCCGCCGAAACCGATCAGGAAACCCGTGATGGCCTGCAGAAAAGTTTCGACCGCCTGCTGCTGAAGTACCCGGACAATGGTCAGCTGGTGTTTGGCAAAGCCCTGTTGCTACAACAGGATGGCAATGCGAACGCCGCACTGGAACTGCTCGAAAAACACCCGCCAGAGGCCGGCGAAATCGCTCCGGTACTGCTGCAGGCACGCCTGCTGCAAAGCCTCGATCGCGGCAAGGAAGCACTGCCACTACTGCAAAAGACCATTCGCAAGTACCCCGATGACAAGCGCCTGCGCCTGACCTACGCGCGCATGCTGGTCGAACAGGACCGGGTCGAGGATGCCAAGGTCGAGTTTGCCAGCCTGCTACAGCAATACCCCGACGATGACGAGCTGCGCTACTCACTGGCACTGGTCAGCCTGGAGGCCAAGGCCTGGAACGAAGCCGAAAGCTACCTGCAAGAGCTGATTGCCCGCGGTAGCCGGGTCGATTCGGCACACCTGAACCTGGGTCGCCTGCATGAAGAGCGTAATGACCCGGAACGCGCATTGATCGAGTACGCCCAGGTTGGCCCCGGCAATGATTACCTGCCAGCACAACTGCGCCAGGCCGACATTCTCATCGCCAACGGTCGAGCCACCGAAGCCTCGCGGCGCCTGGCCGCAGCGCGTGAAGCCCAACCGGACTACGCTATCCAGTTGTACCTGATCGAAGCCGAAACCCTTGGCAACAACAACAAGGACGCCCAGGCCCTGCAGGTGCTGCAACAGGCCATCAAACTGTACCCCGACGACCTGAACCTGCTTTACACCCGCGCCATGCTTGCGGAAAAGCGCGACGACCTGGCCCAGATGGAAAAGGACCTGCGCAGCATCATCAGCCGCGAGCCGGAAAATGCCATGGCCCTCAACGCCCTGGGCTACACACTGGCCGACCGCACGACACGCTATGCCGAAGCCAAGGGCCTGATCGAAAAAGCACACCAGATCAACCCGGAAGACCCCGCCGTGCTCGACAGCCTGGGCTGGGTCAACTACCGCCTGGGCAACCTCGACGAAGCTGAACGCCTGCTGCGCCAGGCCCTGGAACGCTTCCCTGACCACGAAGTCGCCGCCCACCTGGGCGAAGTGCTCTGGGCCAACGGCAAACGCCGCGAAGCACGCCATGTCTGGGCCAAAGCCCTAGAAGACCAACCTGACAGCCCTATCCTGCGCAAAACCCTTCTGCGCCTGACCGGATCCGAGACTCTGTAAGCCTATGTTCCTGCGCCACTGCATTACCTTCAGCCTGATCGCCCTGCTCGCCGGCTGCGCCGGCTTCGGCTCCCGCGAAGCCCTTCAGGGCCAGGGCAGCCCACAATTGTGGCGCGAGCACAAACAACAGTTGAGCACCCTCGACGGCTGGCAGATCAACGGCAAGGTGGGCATCCGCGCACCGAAAGACTCCGGTAGCGGCACCTTGTTCTGGCTGCAACGCCAGGATTATTACGATATCCGCCTGTCTGGCCCGCTGGGCCGGGGCGCCGCCCGCCTGACCGGGCACCCGGGTCAAGTCGTACTGGAAGTCGCCAACCAGGGACGCTTCGAGGCCCAGAGCCCGGAGACCTTGCTGGAGGAGCAATTGGGCTGGCAACTGCCAGTGTCGCATCTGGTCTGGTGGGTACGCGGCTTGCCCGCACCCGGCAGTAAGAGCCGCCTGACCCTGAGCGGTGACAGCCGCCTGGCCAGCCTCGACCAGGATGGCTGGAACGTCGAGTACCTGAGCTACATCCAGCAGAACGGTTACTGGCTGCCGGAACGCCTCAAGCTGCACGGCCAGAACCTGGACGTGACCCTGGTGGTCAAGGACTGGCAGCCACGCCAGCTGGGGCACTGACATGCACGCAACCACCCTGACACTGCCGGCACCGGCCAAACTGAACCTGATGCTGCACATTCTGGGTCGCCGCCCCGATGGCTATCACGAACTGCAGACCCTGTTTCAATTTCTCGACTACGGCGATGAGTTGTCTTTTGCCCTACGAGAAGATGGCGAAATACGCCTGCACACCGAAATCGACAACGTTCCTCACGACAGCAACCTGATCGTGAAAGCTGCGCGAAAACTGCAGGCACTTTCAGGCTGCAGCAAGGGCGTTGATATCTGGTTGAAAAAAATCCTGCCCATGGGCGGCGGCATCGGTGGCGGCAGCTCAGATGCCGCAACCACCCTGCTCGGCCTCAACCATCTCTGGCAATTGGGCTGGAGTGAGGACCAACTGGCCGAACTGGGCCTGACCTTGGGCGCCGACGTCCCGGTTTTCGTCCGCGGTCACGCGGCATTCGCCGAAGGCGTGGGCGAAAAGCTCACCCCGGTAGATCCTGAAGAACCCTGGTATGTCGTGCTCGTCCCGCAAGTATTTGTAAGTACAGCGGAAATTTTTTCACATCCATTGTTGACACGTGATTCAGCGCCCATTAAGATGCGCCCCGTTCCCAAGGGAAACAGTCGAAATGACTGCCAACCGGTAGTAGAGCAGAGTTACCCAGAAGTACGTAACTCACTGAATTTGCTAAGCAAGTTCACTGAAGCTATGCTTACCGGAACTGGAAGTTGTGTGTTTGGGGCCTTCCCAAGCAAAGCTGAAGCTGATAAAGTTTTGGCCCTTCTTACAGAGACCCAAACAGGGTTTGTAGCAAAGGGAAGCAACGTTTCGATGTTGCATCGCGCACTACAGAGTCTGCTCTAGGAATCGAGTGTTAGGCACTCGCAGCAACAGATACAGGGGCGTCGCCAAGCGGTAAGGCAGCAGGTTTTGATCCTGCCATGCGTTGGTTCGAATCCAGCCGCCCCTGCCATTTTCCTTATACTCATCCAGGTTACCCTCAGCCTTCAGGTACTGCGCGTGTCCAAGATGATGGTCTTTACGGGGAACGCCAACCCCGATCTGGCTCGGCGTGTCGTACGTCAGCTGCATATCCCACTGGGTGATGTTTCTGTCGGTAAGTTTTCCGACGGCGAAATCAGCACTGAGATTAATGAAAACGTCCGCGGTAAAGACGTATTTATCATTCAGCCGACTTGTGCGCCAACCAACGATAATCTGATGGAATTGGTAGTGATGGCTGACGCCTTCCGCCGTTCATCTGCCTCCCGAATCACCGCCGTGATTCCTTACTTCGGTTACGCCCGCCAAGATCGCCGTCCGCGTTCGGCGCGTGTTGCAATCAGCGCCAAAGTCGTTGCTGATATGCTCACCGTCGTTGGTATCGACCGTGTTCTCACTGTCGACCTGCACGCTGACCAGATCCAGGGTTTCTTCGATATTCCAGTAGATAACATCTACGGCTCCCCCGTTCTGGTGGATGACATCGAAGACCAGCGTTTCGAAAATCTGATGATTGTCTCCCCAGACATCGGTGGCGTCGTGCGTGCACGAGCTGTTGCCAAGTCGCTGGGCGTCGATCTCGGCATTATCGATAAACGCCGCGAGAAGGCCAACCACTCCGAAGTGATGCATATCATCGGTGATGTTGAGGGTCGTACTTGTATTCTGGTCGACGACATGGTCGATACCGCTGGCACCCTGTGCCACGCGGCCAAGGCCCTGAAAGAGCACGGCGCTGCCAAGGTTTACGCCTATTGCACGCACCCTGTTCTGTCGGGTCGGGCGATCGAGAATATCGAGAAATCCGTGCTGGACGAGCTGGTGGTGACCAACACCATCCCGCTGTCCGCCGCAGCTCAAGCCTGTGACCGTATCCGTCAACTGGATATCGCACCGGTCGTCGCAGAAGCGGTTCGCCGCATCAGCAACGAAGAATCGATCAGCGCGATGTTCCGCTAAGGGCCCTGCCCTTTTCGAGATCACGTTGACGTAAAGCGCCCCGCCCCAACACTGGTTGTTGGGGCGGGGCTTTTTTGCCAACCCCGCTTTGGCGCTGGTCGCAAACGCCAAACCGGAGAGGCTATTTTGGAGATACAAAATGACTGATTTCATCCTGAACGCCGAAGCGCGTAACGACCTGGGGAAAGGTGCGAGCCGCCGCCTGCGTCGTCTCGCCAGCCAAGTTCCTGCTGTTGTATACGGTGGCGACGCTGCCCCTGTATCGGTCAGCATCCTGGCTAAAGAAATCGCCAAGCTGTTCGAAAACGAAGCTGCTTTCAGCCACGTTATCGAACTGAATGTCGACGGCGCCAAGCAGAACGTTGTTGTTAAAGCTCTGCAACGTCACCCATCGAAAGGCATCATCCTGCACGCCGACTTCGTTCGCGTTGTTGCTGGCCAGAAACTGACTGCCAAGGTTCCAGTTCACTTCGTAAACGAAGAAGCTGCAATCAAGAAAGGCGGCGAGATCTCCCACGTAGTGGCTGAAATCGAAGTTTCTTGCGAAGCCAAAGACCTGCCTGAGTTCATCACCGTTGACCTGGCTAACGCCGAAGTCGGCACCATCGTTCACCTGTCGGACCTGAAAGCTCCGAAAGGCGTCGAGTTCGTCGCACTGGCTCACGGCAACGACCTGGCAGTAGCCAACGTTCACGCTCCGCGTGTTGCGCCTGAAGCTGAAGGCGCTGCCGAGTAATTTTACTCAGCACGCCGGTGTTGCCCGGGCCACGCAGCCGTAACGCGTGGCCCACAACTCCAAGGAAGAGCCCCTGACGTGACCGCCATTCAACTGATCGTCGGCCTGGGAAACCCCGGCCCCGAATACGAACAGACCCGGCATAACGCAGGGGCTCTTTTCGTAGAACGCATCGCCAGCGCCCAGCGCGTCAACCTGACCGCTGACCGCAAGTATTTCGGCCTGACAGCCAAGTTCAGCTATCAGGGCAAAGACGTTCGTCTGCTGATACCCACCACGTACATGAACCGCAGCGGCCAAGCCGTCGCGGCACTGGCCGGTTTTTTCCGTATACCGCCAGAAGCCATCCTGGTGGCCCACGACGAACTCGACCTGCCTCCCGGCGTCGCCAAGCTCAAGCTCGGTGGCGGCCACGGCGGGCACAACGGCCTGCGCGACATCATCGCGCAGCTCGGCAATCAGAATAACTTTCACCGTCTGCGGCTTGGCATCGGCCACCCGGGTGACAGCAGCAAGGTGTCCGGTTTTGTCCTGGGCAAGGCGCCACGCGCCGAGCAGGAAAAACTGGATGCCAGTATCGATTTTGCCCTCGGCGTGCTGCCGGACATCCTCGCCGGCGATTGGACGCGTGCGATGAGAGAGCTGCACAGCCAGAAGGCCTGACTCCACGAAGAGGGATTCACCATGGGATTCAATTGCGGCATCGTCGGCCTGCCCAACGTCGGCAAGTCCACCCTGTTCAACGCCTTGACCAAATCCGGTATCGCGGCAGAGAACTTCCCCTTCTGCACCATCGAGCCGAACAGCGGCATCGTACCGATGCCCGATGCACGCCTGGACGCCCTGGCTGCCATCGTCAAGCCTGAGCGGGTGCTGCCCACCACCATGGAATTCGTCGACATCGCAGGCCTTGTCGCCGGCGCCTCGAAAGGTGAAGGCCTGGGCAACAAGTTCCTCGCCAACATCCGCGAGACCGATGCCATCGCCCACGTGGTGCGCTGCTTCGAAGACGATAACGTGATTCACGTCTCCAACAGTGTCGACCCCAAGCGCGACATCGAAATCATCGACCTGGAACTGATCTTCGCCGACCTCGATAGCTGCGAGAAGCAACTGCAGAAAGTCGCGCGTAACGCCAAAGGCGGTGACAAGGACGCCCTGGCCCAGAAAGCCATTCTGGAAAAGCTCATCCCGCACTTCACCGAAGGCAAGCCTGCGCGCAGCCTGATGAAGCACATGGCCGATGACGAGAAAGCCCTGATCCGTGGCTTCCACCTGCTGACCAGCAAACCGGTCATGTACATCGCCAACGTGGCCGAAGACGGCTTCGAGAACAACCCGCACCTGGACGTGGTCAAGGCCATTGCCGAAGAGGAAGGCGCGATCGTGGTGCCGGTGTGCAACAAGATCGAAGCGGAAATCGCCGAACTGGACGACGGTGAAGAGAAGGACATGTTCCTCGAATCCCTCGGCCTGGAAGAGCCTGGCCTGAACCGAGTGATCCGCGCGGGCTACGCCCTGCTCAACCTGCAGACCTACTTCACCGCTGGCGTGAAGGAAGTACGCGCCTGGACCGTTCGCGTTGGCGCCACCGGCCCACAGGCTGCCGGCGTGATCCACACCGACTTCGAGAAAGGCTTCATCCGTGCCGAAGTGATCTCCTACGATGACTTCATCAAGTACAACGGCGAAGCCGGCGCGAAAGAAGCCGGTAAATGGCGCCTGGAAGGCAAGGACTACATCGTCAAAGATGGCGATGTGATGCACTTCCGCTTTAACGTCTAAGCCCGCACCACCCGATAAAACCGCGCCCAGGCGCGGTTTTATCGTTTATGGCGACTCAGTTCTGACTAATCGCCCCCCCTGTGGGAGCGTGCTTGCCCGCGATCAAGACAAGATGCATCAGGCAGGCTGCGATGTGCTCTTAGCGGGCAAGCCCCTACCGCTCAGCCGCGGCCAAACGCGCGGCACGGTTAGAGCCGCGGGCAAAGCACACAAACAGCCCTGCAACCGCCGCCAGAGCCATTGGCAGCCCATGGGGCGCCATGTCCATGGCCATACCACTGATCAGCGGCCCAATCAGGCTGCCAACGCCCCACAACAAGCCAACACTGGCATTGGCCGTAATCAGATCCTGCCCTTTGAATTGTTGCCCGATCAGCACCAGGGCGAGCGTATAGACGCCACCTGCAACCGCCCCCAACACGACAAGCATCGGCCAGAGCAGCCACGGCAGTTGCAACAGCCAAGGCAATGCCACGCCAATCAGCATCGCTACGACGCCACAGACCAGGTGCACCATCGTGCGCTCGCAGCGGTCGGCCAACCAACCCAAGGGCAATTGGAACACCATGTCGCCGGTCAGGATCACCGTGACCATCAACGCCGCAACGCCCAGGGCGAAGCCATGGCTGGAGGCATAGACAGGCAACAGCGAGAGGATCACCGCATCGAAGAAGGAAAAGAACAGCACGCCCATGCACAGGGCCGGTGCCACCTGGAAAAAGCCCGCCAGGGAAAAGCTCTTCTCGCCCTCCTCGCCATGCTCGACGTAGTCATCAGGCACCGTCCAGACAATGCAGGCCAGGGCCAGCAGGTAGCACAGGCTCACCACGATCGTTACCCACGGGCTTTGCGCGCCGAACAGCGCCAGCATGGTCGGCCCCGCCATCTGGAAACCGGTGAACGCCGTGGCGTACAACGCCATGACTTTGCCACGGTTGTGCTCTTCACTCAGCTCATTGACCCAGGACTCGCCGAGAATGATCGCAATACCCATGCCGATCCCCAGCATCAGGCGTAACAGGCACAGCAGGTAGATCGAGGAGAACGCCACCTCGATCAATGCGACGCTCAGGGCGCACATCCCGAAACTCAACAGGTAGATGGTACGGCGCGTCAGGTGCCGACAGCAGGTGTCGACCATAAACGCCGAGAGCATCATGCCCGCCGCGGGAATCGCCGACACAATACCGATCTTGAGGGTACCGGCTCCGGCCTCGAACAGCCGCAGGGACACCAAGGGCAATGTCGCCCCCAGGCTCAGGCCAACAACAGAAACCGCGAACAACAGGCCCGCCAGAAAACGCTTGTCCATCTTGACTCCAAACCCACTGATGCAGGAATAGCGATATCCCTGCACTCACACATGCAGACCACAAAGGCGTGTATTCGATACGGACAAGCACGCGTGGCAACACCACGCCCGCGTCCGTTCTGTCAGTTCGGGCAGGCGGGCGGTGAGAAGGTAAAGGCGAACAGGACGCTGCGCCGACGCTTGAGCACCGTATCGCTCGGCCAGTCACGCCTTACGGCCTGCATGACAGGCTGTACCAACGTGTAAGGGCGGGTGAAGCGGCTCATGGTTCGGCTACTGGAGAAAATGAAGGGCGGCACTCTAGGGGAAGCCTGCGCCGCCCGTCAATCGTTACGCCTGAGCAATAGCACCAAGGTCGGTAACGATTGGCAGCGCAGCCAGACCTCAATGCTTGCCTGTGGACGGCAGCAGGATCGCCAGCAGGCCGAACAGCGGCAGGTACGAACAGATACTGTAGACGTACTCGATCCCATGGCTATCGGCCAGGTAGCCCAGCAGTGCAGCGCCGATACCGCCAAAGCCGAACATCAGGCCGAAGAAAATCCCGGCGATCATCCCGACATTACCCGGCACCAGCTCCTGGGCGTAAACCACGATGGCCGAAAAGGCCGAGGCCAGGATGAAGCCGATGATCATGCTGAGCACACTGGTCCAGAACAGATCGACATGAGGCAGCAGCAGGGTGAACGGCGCCACCCCGAGGATCGAAAACCAGATCACGGCCTTGCGCCCGATCCGGTCCCCAATCGGCCCACCGAAAAAGGTACCCGCCGCAACCGCACCGAGGAACAGGAACAGGTACAACTGCGAACTGGCGACCGAGAGGTTGAATTTTTCGATCAGGTAGAACGTGAAGTAGCTGGTAAAGCTGGACATGTAGAAGTACTTGGAGAACACCAACAGCCCAAGCACCACAAGGGCCCCGATGACCCGCTGACGGGACAGGCCATGGCTCGCACGCTGACCTTGCTTGGCTTTGAACAGGTTCAAGTGCTCGCGGTACCAGCGGCTCAGCGCGTAGGTCACCAGCAAGGCAAATACCGCAAACAGACCGAACCAGGCCACATTACCCTGCCCGAACGGAATCACGATCGCCGCAGCCAACAATGGGCCAAACGCCGAACCTGCGTTACCGCCCACCTGGAAGGTCGACTGCGCCAGCCCGTAGCGGCCACCCGACGCCAGGCGGGCAATACGTGACGTCTCGGGGTGGAACGTCGAGGAGCCAATACCAATCAGCGCCGAGGCCAGCAGGATCATCGAGAAACTGCCGACAAACGCCAGCATCACAATACCGACCAGCGTACACAGCGTGCCCAGCGGCAACAGGTTGGGCATGGGTTTGCGGTCGGTGTAAAAGCCCACCCAAGGCTGCAGCAACGAGGCCGTGATCTGGAATGTCAGGGTAATCAAGCCGATCTGAGCAAAGCTCAGCCCATAATTAGCCTTGAGTAGCGGGTAGATCGACGGAAGCACGGCCTGGATCAGATCGTTGATCAAGTGCGCCAATGCGCAGGCGGCGATAATTCGCATAACCAGCGGGCTGCTTTGGGCGTTTGCCAAGGTAGAAGGCGAACTGGACTGGGCACTGCTCAAGGCCATGGGAATGCGTTCCATCCGGATAATTGGGATCCAATTATCCGGAATCCTTTAAGCAGAGCACCATGTTTTTCGTGTAATACAGGCGTAACAGGCCGAAATGCCTAAGCAATTGATCATGCGCGAATTTTTTTTAGAAACAGGTGTTGACAGATATCCGTTTCAGGCTAATAATGCGCGCCACTTGGCTACATAGCTCAGTTGGTTAGAGCATAGCATTCATAATGCTGGGGTCCGGGGTTCAAGTCCCTGTGTAGCCACCAAGTACTAAAAAGGGCTTACCGCAAGGTAAGCCCTTTTTTATTGCCCGCAAAAAAGTACCCAGCGCATAACACGCTGGCACCCCATCGATACCTTCTCAAGCCAACATCAAGCACCGAACAAGGCTCGCTTGTTCCACGCTAGCGAACACTGGCAAAGACCACCGCTACCCCAAGGCCAATCAAAGCCATGCCAATCACCTTGTCCACCAGCCCCTGACGATCGAGCATTGTGCGCCGCAGGGCATCGCTGGAGAAAAAGACGGCCACCAGGCTGAACCACACCCAATGGGCGAAGGACATGAAGAAGCCATAGCCAAAGTCAGTCGCCAGCGAGCTGTCAGGCTGTACCACTTGGGTATAGGCACTGACCACAAAGAGCATGGTCTTGGGGTTCAGGGCGTTGGTCAGAAAGCCCGAGCGCAATGCAGCGAACACCCCCAGACGACTGGCGCCGTCATCATCCCCCAGCGCGATGCGTTGAGTGTTGGTGAAGGATTTATAACCCAGATAAATCAAGTAGCCCGCACCCAACGCCTTCATCGCCAGAAACAGCAGCGGTGATTGGCTGATGATCAACGCGATTCCCAGCACGGTGTACAACACATGCACCTGCACTCCGCAGGCAATCCCCAACGCCGCCATGAGACCAGCCCTGCGACCGAAGGCGTAGCTACTACGCGTGACCATGGCAAAGTCCGCACCGGGGCTGATCACCGCCAGAACGGTGAACAGGGCAACAGCAATCAATTCATTCACGTAAAGCGCCTCGATCAGCTAGTAAAATGCACAGATGCGCTCTGCTCAGGCGGCTAGCACCGACGCCATCGCAATGAATCCTTGTAGGAGCCGGGCTTGCCCGCGATGCAGGCACCACGAACTCAAGGGCACCCCACCGACGCCATCTCAGGCAAGCCTGCTCCAACAAAGACCGAGCAGCCTGTAAGAGCCGGGCTTGCCCGCGATGCAGTCGCCGCGAACTCAAGGGCCCCCACCGATGCCATCGCAGGCAAGCCTGCTCCAACAAAGACCGAGCAGCCTGTAGGAGCCGGGCTTGCCCGCGATGCAGGCGCCACGAACTCAAGGGCACCCCACCGACGCCATCTCAGGCAAGCCTGCTCCAACAAAGACCGAGCAGCCTGTAGGAGCCAAGCTTGCCCGCGATGCAGTCGCCGCGAACTCAAGGGCACCCCACCGACGCCATCGCAGGCAAGCCTGCTCCAACAAAGACCGAGCAGCCTGTAGGAGCCGGGCTTGCCCGCGATGCAGTCGCCGCGCACCCATTAAGCATGCCCCCCCTCCGCAGAACATCTGTTCTGTACGGTGCTTATTATCGAAAGCTTCGTTGTGGCTAAAAAGCGATTTATAGTGCGACAAATCCGCTAGTTTTCCTCACAGATATGAAGCTGCCCGCCCTCTCCGCCTTCCGCTATTTCGACGTCGCGGCGCAAACCGAAAGCTTCGTTCGCGCCGCCGAACTGCTGCACGTCACCCATGGTGCCGTCAGCCGGCAGGTGCGCTTGCTGGAGGAGTCCCTCGGGGTGCAGTTGTTTGAGCGACGCAACCGGGCGATTTTCCTCACGGCCGCCGGACGCGCCCTGCATGGCACCACCCAGTCGCTGTTCGAGCAGTTGGAAGGTGCGGTCTATCGCCTGCAACAACAGGCGCGGGAAAACGTTCTGGTGCTCTCCTGCGAGCCGACTATCGCCATGAAATGGCTGATTCCGCGCCTGCCGGAATTCCATGCCGAGCACCCAGACATCCACATCCATCTGGTGGCGGCCGGCGGCCCGGTGGATTTTATCGGCAGCGGTATTGACCTTGCGCTGCGCCGCGATGACTTCCCATGGAGCAAAGGCCTGGACGCCGTTAAGGTCTGTGACGAATACGTAGGCCCGGTGTGCAACAACGCCCTGGCCACACAGGGACTAGTCGGGCAACGACTGCTGCATACAGGCTCACGACCCAATGCCTGGAACACCTGGTTACGCCTGAGCAAGCAGTCAGCCCAGGACTGCAGCCGAGCCGACTATGAGCATTTCTACCTGTGCATCCAGGCAGCAGTGGCTGGCCTGGGCTTGGCAATGGCCTCGTTCCTGATGGTGCAGGACGAAATCGCGGCCGGGCAACTGCAGGCGCCTCAGGGCTTTATCAAGGACGGCTCAGCTTATTACCTGCTCTGCCCCCAGCCCATTGCCGAGCACGCTACGTACCGACGCTTCGCTGACTGGATCACGGCGCAGTCACAAGCCGCTGGCAATACGATGAACCTGAGCTGAAATCCCCACCCCAGGTCCGATAGCCGGCCGTATCGATGTGAATCCGCCCCGTAGGGTAGCGCCCCAATCCCATGTTCCAGGCAGCACCTTGGGTTTGCCAGAAACGACACAACGATGCAGGATCAGAGCCAAGGGGCAGCAACAGGTCAACCGCAAAGGCGCGAGTATGTGCACTGCCAACAGCGCCACCGGCACACGCATTGAGCGTGGGATTACGGTACGCCGAGACGACCTCGTAGCGGCGCAGGACGTGCTGATCACCCAGGGCCTTGAGCAGTTGCAGGGTCGAGCGTACGGCGGGCCATTGCCCCAGAGGCGGTACCGCGAATGGCTCGGCAGCGCACAGCCGCCAGTCGCTGGCTGAACGCAGCAACTCATGTATTGGAACCCTGCCGTAGAGCCGTGCCTCGACCAGCATGTCACGGAACACTCGCGTCTCATGGTCGCCAGCCCAGAGGGCGAACATGCGCACGTCGCGCTCGTCGGCATACGCCCCAAACGTACCGAGCCACAGGCCCATCACTGGCAGCGCCACCTTGCGCCGTATCACCCGCATAAACGCTCCACTTCCCAAGCCCACAGAAATGCCTACAGTATGGCCTGACTAGCAAAAGGAGAGAGGCCACTGGCATGGAGTCAACTATGCGCAAAACCACTTTATTAACCCTGACGCTGGGGCTGTCTGCCTTGGTCCTGAGCACGACACCACAGGCCGATACCAGGGTCACCCTGGGTGATCAGCAACGGGTCAGCAGGTTGTTTGCCTACCCCAACAACTGCAGCGCTATCTGCTTCCGGGACTGGACGCTGGAACAGACCGTCGAGCACTACCTGAAGCAAAGCGTAGCGCGAGACGGCTACACCCAAGCGACGGTCCGGGTGGGGCGCGACAATGGCACCCTGTATGCTTATATTACAGACGTCCCCAGCACCTACGGCGAACCGCTGACGCGCCTGCTCGACAATGGCGAACTCGCCTACCAGGGCGCCAGCCAGCTCAACCGCGACGGCAAGTGGGCCTACAACTGGCTGCTGTTCCTGCCACTGGGCATGGCCCTGGAAAATCGCCGCAGCATCGAGCTGCTGCACTTTCCGCCAGACTATTCGCTGACCCAGGCGCAAGATTACCTGCGCTCGAACACCACTGACCGCTGGGCGTACCTGTTGAGTGTCAACGGTGTACCTGTGGATAACACGCCGGCCTTCCAGACCATCGTCGACATTGCCCCGATTGCCGCCCCTGCCTCTGCCGGCAAAGCGCTCGAGGGTGTCTACGGGTACTTCAACGACTACCAGACGAACATGGTCAAGGCGGTTACCCGCAACGCCAGGGGGGACTCACTGCCGATGGTGGCATTTGGTTCACCGGTACGTACCTGGGTGGAGCAAACCTATGGCCAACGCGTCAACGTACTGGGGCTGGTGAACATCAGCCCGACGACCGGGCAACGCGTGCCGGTACTGGGCTCAAACCACCCCAGTGCCATTTGGTACACCGCAGACAAAGCCAACCACGCAGGCGATCAGGACCAGGCAGACGCGGCGGGTTTGAAGATGATGGGCCAGGACCTCAGCGCCGCCTGCTGGCAGGCCGGCATGGGCAGCAACCCCAAGGCCGATGCCGAGGCCACGCTGAATGCCTGCACGCAAAAATGGCAGGTCACCGCGAAGACGCAGACCTGTGAGCTGTTCTACCGTTCAATTCGGGAAATGACCCCGGAGCAGGCCGCAGCCAAATGCAACACCGATGCGGTAAGGCGCAGCTTGCAAACGCTGCAACAGCCTCTGGAAGAGATCTGATCGCTCAAGCCTCATTGCCGGCCAACGCCGACAATGAGGCTACAGGACTCAGTCCTGTGGGCGCAGGCGATACTGCGGCGGCAACTGCTCAAAGCCGCTGATGGTGGTGTTGAGGCTCTTCCAGCGGCCATCCTTGATGCCGTAGATGCAGCCATGCACCGACAGGCTCTGCCCACGATGCCAGGCGTTTTGAACGATGCTGGTATGAGCAACGTTAGCCACCTGCTGAATCACGTTCAGCTCACACAGGCGGTCGACCTGCTCTTCCTCAGTAGCCAACTGCGAAAGCGCCACGCGGTTCTCGTAGTAAAGGTCACGGATCGAACGCAGCCAGCCGTCGATCAGGCCCAACTGGCGATCCTGCATCGAGGCCCGCACACCGCCACAGCCATAGTGGCCGGTGACCAGAATGTGTTTGACCTTGAGTACGTCTACTGCGTACTGGATCACCGACAGGCAGTTCAGGTCGGTGTGCAGCACCACGTTGGCGACGTTACGGTGAACAAACAGATCGCCCGGCAGCATGCCGACGATTTCGTTGGCCGGCACCCGCGCATCCGAGCAGCCAATCCACAGGAATTCAGGCGTTTGCTGGCGTGCCAGCTTGGCGAAAAACTCCGGATCTTCCTGTTTGATTGCATCAGCCCAGCGGGCGTTGTTATCAATCAGTTCTTGTAGGTCGTGCATGTTCAAGCCTCATAGATGATCCGCAGTCTCTGACAGGCGCCACGCCGAACAGGTCACGCGCAGCATGGAACTGCCTTCAGTCGATCAACGTGCAGGCCATCACCAGCGCATCCTCGCGACCACCGGCAATGGGGTAATAATCTCGACGCCGACCCACTTCGTTGAAGCCGTAGCGCTCGTACAACCGGTAGGCAGACTGGTTACTGGCGCGCACCTCGAGGAAACACTCCCGGCCGTTGAGCTCGTAGGCACGTTTCATCAGGTGTTCGAGCAAGCGCAGGCCCAGGCCGCGCCCCTGGCTCTCCGGCTTGACGGTGATGTTGAGCAGGTGCGCCTCATCGATGATCACGTTGATCACACCGTGCCCCACCTGCTGCCCACCCTCGAACATCAACCAGATTTCATAGGATTTTAGCCCGTCGAGGAAAATTCCTCGGGTCCAGGGGTGGCTGAAGGCGGCATATTCGATCTTCAGTACGGCATCCAGGTCCGCCTCGGTCATCCGACGAAAACTGATTGTGTCACTCATCGCTTGGTTTCCAGCGCGCCATCAGCCGACGCATGGCTTTCCAGACGTCCGCCTTGCGTTGCGGCTCGTCCATCAACACTTCAAGGCCCGGCAAGGCCCAGGCATGCCCCAGGCCCTCGACCGGTAATTCACGGTAAAAGGCCTGCTCATCGGCCTCCCCGGCAAAGCGCACGGCAGGCAGACCAACCAGCCACAGGCAGGCGCACGGAGCGTCTTCCAGACGGGCCTGGATAAAGCCCTGCACGAAATCACGGGCCGCTTCCGGCCCCTGGTCAAGGTTGCCACGCACCAACAGCGGCCAGCGCACGGGCTCACCGATGATCTGCGGGCTGTCTGGCAAGCCTGCGGCACGCAACATGTCCTTGAGCAGCAAGTAGGACGGATCGCGACTCTGGAACGGCTCACCAGTGGCCAACTCGACCAACACCAGGCAACGCCCTGCACGTAGCAATTGCAAGGCAAAACGCGGCGGCGGAACGACAGCCGCCTTGACCGGCGCTACCGCCTCCTGCGCCTCTTCCAGCGGCTTGCTGGCAGCTCGCGGGGTGGTGCTGGGGCGCGGGATCTCGATTTTCTGCCGCTCAACCGGCTTGCTCACCGGCACAACGACGGGGGCGGTCTGTTGCACGGGCGAATGTGCAACCTCCTCCACCAGCGGCTCCAACGGCAGCAAGAGTTCAGGGCGCGACGGCGCAGCGAACGGCAGTTCGGCACGCGGCAGCCAAGGCACTACTTGCATGGCATTGAGGTAAGCGCGGCGGCGGGACTCGGTGAGCAAAGGTCGGCCATCTGTGGATAAGTCAGGGCCCACATTCTACCGCCCTTCGCTGCCCGGCGCCGCAGTTGATCGGCAGAAATCCGCCCGAGAATACCCACAAGCGATCAAGGGGTGAATCGACAACCGCATGATGCAGTACAATCGGCGCTTTTATTTGGCAGCGAGTCGACCCGCCAATGATCGAACCCAAACGCGTCCTGCGCGCCCTAGCCGAACACTGGGCCTTGCTCGAGCCGTTGTGCGAGCGCTTCGACCAGGGCACCCTGAGCCTGGCAGAACTGCGCCTGCAACTGGCGACCCAGCAGCTGGAAAGCACGCCGCAGGACATCACCAACCTGCTCGATGTGTGGATTCGCCTGGATATTCTGGTGCCCGTGGCCAAAAGCCCGAACCGTTTTGAACTGAATGCCCAGATCCACGATTTCCTCGCCTACCTGCGCCGCGAGCACCGCCTTGGCCTGTGCCTGGAAATCGAAGCCTACCTGCGCCACCTCGAGCGTCTGGCCGGGCACATCCAGGACGCCTTCGACATTCGCGACGGCAATGACCTCGCACGCCAACTGCGCCTGCTCGACATGCGGGTGCGTGACGTTCTGAAAAAGCTCGACAACGACGAACAGGCACTGGTGGCCGTGGCCGAACGGGCCAAGACCAGCGACCGACAGATTCCCCTGCGCCAGCGTTATGCTGAAGTTCTGGCGACCTGGGACGAGTACGTCGAGCCGATGATCCAACTGGTCAACGCCGACGGCGCCTTCGAGCAGGGTGTACGCAAGGTCGAGACCGTGCTGTTGCGCCTGCTTGGCGAACAGGCACGCCTGGGCCAACTGGTCGACGACGACATGCTGCTGCGCACCCATGCCCGCATCCTGGAAATGCAGACCAGCGCGCAACTGACCCTGCGCCATGCCCGCGAACTGCTGCTGCCCCTGCGTGAAGAGGCGCGCCGACACAACGCCGTGACCCGTGGCGCGGCACTGGCCCTGTCGGTGATCCGCCGCAAAGGCCTGGACGCCGTGCCACACGCGGCAATGCCCCTGTTCACCCGGCCGCAGAGCACTTTCCTCGGCAGCGCCAGCCAGGTGGAAGCCTATGTCTATGCCCTGGCCCGCTTCGAGCCCAAACCGGCGCAGTTCCCCAAGGCGCACAAGAACCAGAAGGGCGAACCGCCGCGCGCACCGCGCACGGTCAAGGAAATGCTCGAACGCTGTACCGACGCCCTGCCAATGCCAGACCTGATGACCTGGCTGCTGGAGCAGGAGCCCGAAGGCGCCACCGACGAATTGCTGTACTGGTTCTCGCGCCTGTCGCGGGAAAAGCGCTTTACCCGCGAACGCCTTGAGCGCCGTGACTACCACACCCGCGAGCACCAGGTCAGCCTGCGCTCATTCGCCCTGACGTCCAGCCGCGAAACGCCGCTGGAGCCTACTGCGAGCACCTCACATGCATCTTGATCTTTCCGAACTGTCCCAGCTCGCGCCGATCTTCCGCGAGCTGTTCAAAGGCTTCCACATCAGCCGCCGCGACCCGGAGCTTTACGCTCAACTGTCGAACTTTCAGGACCAGTACCGCGGCCTGTTCAGGGCATTGGGCTTCGAACTGGTCTGCGATACCCGCGGTTTCTACTACTTCGTCCCCGAGCAAGCCGCCGCGCAAGTAAACAAGACCGCCCAACGCCTCTCGCTGTTCACCTTCATTCTGGTAGAGCACCTGGCCGACCAGGGGCGAGACCCAATCGCCGTGCTGGATGGCGGCAGCCTGGGCCGTGATGAGCTGCCGTCGCTGCTGGAGAAGTACCGCGACCTGTTCATCCAGGCTGAAGTCCAGACACCAGAGGAACTGGAAGAAAAGATCATGCGGCGCATGACCCAACTCGGGTTTGCCAGCGAAGAGAATGGTATCTACCGCTTCCTGCCGCCGATGCACCGTTTCCTCGACGTGTGCCTGTCGGTCCAGCAGGATCGCGACCTGGCCGCCAGCCTGCACAGCGCGTTGCCACTGCCAACGCCCGTACTGGTCGACGAAGACAGCGACGAGAAACTGCTCAAGACTGACGACCCGCTTGATCTGGGCCCGTTCGACGACCTGGACGAAACCGAAGAAGAGGCCCTGGCCCGCGCCATCGCCGAAGAGCAACAGGAGATTGATGCATGAGCCAGGAACGCTACGGCATCCGCCGCTTTGCACTGCTCAACACTGCCGGCTACAGCCTCGGTCTGTTCCCGCTGGAGCACCCGCTGTCGGTCTACGGCGCCAACAACCTGGGCAAGAGTGCGTCGATCAACGCCCTGCAGTTCCCGATCCTGGCACGCATGTCGGACATGAGCTTCGGCAAGTACAGCCTGGAGCAGTCGCGGCGCTTCTACTTCGCCAGCGACACCAGCTACATCCTCTGTGAAGTCTCACTGCCCCACGGTCCGCACGTGATCGGCGTGGTCGGACGCGGCCCGGGTGGCGGTTTCGGTCACCAGTTCTTCGCCTATGCCGGCGAGCTGGACCTGGCTCACTACCAGAAGAACGACACCTGCCTGCGCCAGAAAGAGCTGTTCAGCAACCTCGAGCGCAATGGCCTGAAGGCTTACGAACTCAAGCCTGACGAGCTGCGTCGACTGCTGGTCGGCGGGCACACGTCGGTGCCGCTGGACCTGACCCTGATTCCCTTGCGCTCCACCAGTGAACAGAGCCTGAAGACCTTCCGCGCACTGTTCATCAACCTGCTGCACATGCGCGAAATCACTGCGGCCAAACTCAAGCAACTGTTCCTCGATGCCTTCGAGCACAGCCTGCGCTCGGGCAGCGTCGACTATATCGCGGCCTGTGAAGAAGCCTTCCGCGACGTACGCCGCATGGAGCAGGACTACAACGCCCTGGTCTCAGCCGGCCCACTGGTCGAGGCCTTGGCCAACGGCGTAACCCAGCGTGACATTCTGCGCGGCAAACTGCACCGCCTGTCTCCCCTGCTCGACTCGCTGCTGGGTACCTGGCAGGACTACGCGATGGCCCGCAAGGAAGAACTGGTCATCCAGTCTGAACACTACCGCAACGAGCAGGATGCCCTGCAGAACAATCAACGCGGTGGTACCCAGGAACTGATGCGTCTGGAGCGCGAAATCACCGGCATCCAGCGCTGGCTGGGCGAGTTGTCAGTGCTCAAGCACCGCTTTGCCCTGATCGATGACGTCAAGGTCCTGGAACAGCAACTGTTGGCAGCCAAGGATGCCCACGATGAACTGGCCGGTGCCCTCGCCCAGTCACGGCAGTTCAGTGCCGAAGACCTTGAAGAACGCCTGCGTGACCTGGAAAAGCGACTGAAATCGGTCAAGCAGCAACTCGACCACGCCGACAACAACAGCTATGCCCGCCTGCGCGAAGAGTTTTCGCAACAGGACGTCGAGCGCCTGATGCGTCTGTTCAACGGCGCCCTGTTCAGCCTGCCCCTGGGCGAACGTGGCATCGAACTGGACGACAGCGAACTGTGGGTCAAATCCCTGGAAGCGGTACTTGAACGCTTCAAGGGCGAGCGCTTTGAAGTGCCGGGCCTGTCTATCGACCTGTCGCACATTGAACCCCCTGCGCTGCAGGCACTGGCCGACCGCGCGGCCCTGCGCGACCAGAAAGAGCGTCTGGAAAAAGAGCTCAAACAGCTCAAGACGCAACAGGCCGTCGCTGCCGACCGCGCTGCCAGCAAGACCCAGACCGAAGCCCTGTACCAACAGGTACTGGACGCTCAAAAAGCGCTGGAAGACTACCGCCGCGCGCAGACACTGAGCGCCGAAGAAGGCGAAAAACTCGAGCAGCTCGCGCAACTGGAGGCGGCTCAGGACGAACTCAAGCGCTCCAGCGACGCCTTCACCGAACGCGTCCAGCAGTTGTCGGCCAAGCTGCAACTGGTCGGCCGGCAGATCGCCGACATGGAAGCCAAGCAACGCACCCTTGACGATGCCCTGCGGCGCCGCCAACTGCTGCCGGCTGACCTGCCATTCGGCACCCCGTTCATGGAGCCGGTGGACGACTCGATGGACAACCTGCTGCCGCTGCTCAACGACTACCAGGACAGCTGGCAGGGCTTGCTGCGCTGCGATGGCCAGATCGAAGCGCTGTACGCCCAGGTACGCCTCAAGGGCGTGGCCAAGTTCGACAGCGAAGACGACATGGAGCGCCGCCTACAACTGCTGATCAACGCCTATGCCCACCGCCAGGACGAAGCCCTGACCCTGGGCAAGGCGCGCCGCGCCGCGGTCACCGATATCGCCCGAACCCTGCGCAACATCCGCAGCGACTACGACAGCCTTGAACATCAGTTGGCGTTGTTCAACCGTGAGATCAACAAGCGCCAGGTATCGAACCTGCAGAGCTTCCGCATTGTTCTGGCACCGAACAAGGAAGCGCTCAAGCACATCGATCAGATTATCCACAGCGCCGGTCAATATGAGGAAGGCGAGACCCTATCGGTGTTTGACCTGAGCCAGAGTGCCGAGCAGGACAACAAGAACGAGGAAGCCAAGGAGTACCTGGCACGCCTGGTGGCCGCCAACCACAACCAGTTGGGCCTCAAGGACCTGTTCGAGCTGGCGTTCGAGATTACCAAGGTCGGTGGTCAGCCAGTGATCCATACCGACATCGACGGCGCCGCCTCCAACGGCACCACCATGACCATCAAGGCACTGACCAACATGTACTTGTTGCTGCACTTGATGGACCGTGACCTGGCGGGTCGCGTACGCCTGCCGTACTACCTGGACGAGGCCGCCGACATCGACGAGCGCAACCAGGCGGCGCTGCTGGAGACCAGCCTGCAACTAGGCTTTGTGCCGATTCTGGCCAGCGTCAAGCCGCAAGTCTCAGCCAAGGTGGCCATTGACCTGGAAGGTGGCAGCGGGCCGAACGGGATCTACATCGATGAAGCGGACTGGAAATTCATCAGCCGCCACGAAGAGATCAAGGCGGTAGCACACGAAGAGGACGCGGTTTCAGCGTAGTGGCGCCATCGCAGGCATCCGTGGAAACACGGCTTGCCTGCGATGAATTCAACGCCGTATTACTGAGCCCACGGCAAGATCGGAATTGCAGTCACCGCATTCTGCGGGCTGCCTTCGATGATCCGGTCACTGTAGACCAGGTACACCAGGGTGTTGCGCTTCTTGTCCAGGAAGCGCACGACCTGCATGGTCTTGAACACCAAGGAGGTGCGCTCCTTGAACACCTCCTCCCCCTCCTTGAGCTCTTCCTTGAAGCGAATCGGCCCGACCTGACGGCAGGCAATGGACGCCTCGGCACGGTCTTCAGCCAAACCCAGCCCGCCTTTCAGGCCACCGGTCTTGGCGCGCGACAAGTAGCAGGTCACCCCTTCCACCTTCGGGTCGTCGAACGCTTCGACCACGATGCGGTCATTCGGCCCGACAAATTTGAACACCGTCGACACCTGGCCGATTTCCTCGGCCGAGGCCAACAATGGCAGGGCCAGCAAAGCCCCCAGCAATCCTTTGATCAAACGCACACGGTTCTCCCTCATACCAGAATCAGATTGTCGCGATGGACCAGCTCCGGCTCAGCGCTGTAACCCAGCAGGCTTTCAATGGCCTCGGAGGACTGGCCGATGATTTTCTGCGCTTCCAGCGCACTGTAGTTAGCCAGGCCTCGGGCGATCTCCTGGCCGTCCGGGCCGACGCAGACCACCATCTCGCCACGGCGGAAGCTGCCTTGCACACCTTTGACGCCAACCGGCAACAGGCTCTTGTTCCCTTCGCGCAGCGCCTGGACGGCACCGGCATCAAGGGTCAACGTACCACGGGTTTGCAGGTGACCGGCCAGCCACTGCTTGCGTGCCGCCAGCATGCCACGCTCAGGCGACAGCAGGGTACCCAGGCGCTCACCTGCCTTGAGACGGTCCAGCACGCGCTCCAGGCGCCCGCCGACGATGATCGTGTGCGCCCCGGAGCGGGCCGCCAGACGCGCAGCGCGCAGCTTGGTCTGCATACCGCCACGGCCCAGCGCACCACCCGTACCACCCGCGACGGCGTCCAGGCTCGGATCATCGGCACGGGCTTCGTAGATCAACTCGGCATCGGGGTTGGTGCGCGGGTCGGCATTGAACATGCCATCGCGGTCGGTGAGGATCACCAGCAGATCAGCCTCGACCAGATTCGCCACCAGCGCCCCCAGGGTGTCGTTATCACCGAAACGGATCTCGTCGGTGACCACCGTGTCGTTTTCGTTGATAACCGGTACAACCCCCAACTCAACCAGCGTGCGCAGGGTGCTGCGGGCGTTCAGGTAACGCTTGCGGTCAGACAGGTCGTCATGGGTCAGAAGGATCTGCGCAGTGTGCCGGCCGTGTTCAGCGAAGCTCGACTCCCACGCCTGCACCAGGCCCATCTGGCCGATGGCAGCGGCTGCTTGCAGCTCGTTCATGGCACTCGGTCGCTTGGTCCAGCCCAGGCGGCTCATACCGGCGGCTACCGCCCCGGACGACACCAGCACCAACTCGACACCCGCTTCATGCAACGCCACCATCTGCTCGACCCAGACACCCATGGCCGCGCGATCCAGGCCTTTGCCATCTGCCGTCAGCAGGGCACTGCCGATTTTCACGACCCAGCGCTGGGCACCCGTCACCTTGCTCCGCATCTTCTTCCAACCTATGCCGATCTGTGGATTCTAAAAAACAGCGCTTGCTACGCCTTGTAGGAGCCGGCCTTGCCGGCGATGCAGCATCACAGGTACCACGCTGATGCAATCACGGGAAAAGCCTGCACCTACAGACAGCAAAACGCCGCTTGAAAAAGCGGCGTTTAGTGTACTGCAACGGATCAGTCGCGCACGTAAATGATTTCTGGACCGTCTTCGTCCTCTTCATCCCAATCGTCGTCATCGTCACCGATGTCATGCACGCTCTTCACGCCGCTACGGCGCAGAGCACGTGCGTCGTCCAGCGCCTGAAGCTGGGCACGGGCCTCGTCTTCAATACGCTGATCGAGATCCGCCAGCTCTTCGGCATACGCCGGGTCATTGGCCAGGCGATCAGCACGGTCTTCCAGGTAGCGCATGATGTCGCGGCTAAGCTGCTCGGTGCCCTGCTTGGAGATCGCCGAGATCACGTACACCGGGCCTTCCCACTGCAGACGCTCAACCACTTCCTTGACGCGCTCGTCGCGCTCGTCGTCCATCAGCATGTCGGTCTTGTTCAGCACCAGCCAGCGATCGCGCTCAGCCAGCGACGGGCTGAAGCGGGTCAGCTCGTTGACAATGACCTCGGCAGCATCGGCACTGTTGCTCTCGTCCAGCGGCGCCAGGTCGACGAGGTGCAGCAGGAGGCGAGTACGCGCCAAGTGCTTGAGGAAGCGGATACCCAGGCCAGCACCCTCGGAAGCGCCTTCGATCAGGCCGGGAATGTCGGCGATGACGAAGCTCTTCCAGCGGTCGACACTGACCACGCCCAGGTTCGGCACCAGGGTGGTGAACGGGTAATCGGCGACCTTCGGCTTGGCAGCCGATACCGAGCGAATGAACGTACTCTTGCCTGCGTTAGGCAGGCCCAGCAGGCCGACGTCGGCCAGCACTTTCATTTCCAGCTTCAGGTCGCGCTGCTCGCCCGGCTTGCCCGGCGTGGTCTGACGCGGAGCACGGTTGGTACTGGACTTGAAGCGCGTGTTGCCCAGGCCGTGCCAGCCGCCCTGGACCACCATCAGCTTCTGCCCTGGCTTGACCAGGTCGCCGATGACTTCCTGGGTGCTGGCGTCAATCACGGTAGTACCGACCGGTACACGCAGGATCAGGTCGTCGCCCTTCTTGCCGGTGCAGTCGGTGCTGCCGCCATTGGAGCCGCGCTGGGCCTCGAAATGGCGGGTATAGCGATAGTCGACCAAGGTATTGAGGTTCTCGTCGGCAACCATGAACACCGAGCCGCCGTCACCACCGTCACCGCCGTTGGGACCGCCGTTCTCGATGAACTTCTCACGACGAAAGCTCATGCAACCATTGCCACCGTCACCGGCTTTGACCCGGATCGACACTTCATCAACAAACTTCATAAAAACCGCCTCTCGTCGTCTCGACGAGTTGAATGACACAAAGACATAAGGCTCTTGCAAAAATGAGCGCGGCGGCCCCGTCAACGACCGTAGAATCCAGCGCCGGCAGCCCATACAAACAGTTTTGCAAGAGACTCACCCCACAAACGAAAAAGCCCCGTCGCGAGACAGGGCTTTTCCAGCGACATCGCTATTAGGCAGCGACAACGCTTACGTAACGACGACCGAACTCGCCTTTTTTCTCGAACTTGATCACGCCTTCGATTTTAGCGAACAGGGTGTGATCTTTGCCCATGCCAACGCCGTAACCAGCGTGGAATTGGGTGCCGCGCTGGCGAACGATGATGTTGCCGGCCTTGATGACCTGGCCGCCATACATCTTCACGCCAAGGCGTTTGGCTTCTGAGTCGCGACCGTTACGGGTACTACCACCAGCTTTTTTGTGTGCCATGAGTTCAACTCTCCAATAAGGGGATTAGGCTGAATTAAGCCTGAATACCGGTGATTTTGATCTCGGTGAACCACTGGCGGTGGCCCATACGCTTCATGTGGTGCTTACGACGACGGAACTTGATGATGCGCACTTTGTCGTGACGACCTTGGGAGATCACTTCAGCGACTACTTTAGCGCCAGCGACGACAGGTGCGCCGATGTTTACGTCATCGCCATTGGCGACCAACAGAACGCGATCGAAAGTTACGGATTCGCCGGTAGCGACTTCCAGTTTTTCGATCTTCAGGTATTCACCTTCGGCGACTTTGTACTGCTTACCGCCGGTAACAATTACTGCGTACATGGTATTTCTCCGATAATCCTGCTCACCCAGCTCTTTATAGGTAAGAGTATTGGCTGGCATGGCTGCATAAGGCTGGAACGGCCCTGTGCAATTGCGTAAGGCAGGTGCTGCCCAGGAAGTTCAGGGTGCGCGATTGTACGCAAGCCCCGCGGCGCTTGCAAGTACCGCCCCCGGCCAACCGGCACCGCGCCTTGACAGGCCGGGACCTGCAACCTAGCATGCCGCGCAACCTTTATGGAGCACCTGTGGCCGATGCAACCCCAAGCTTTCTACCGCGCGGTAGCGGACGACTTCAGCGCCGTTGACGAGATTATCAAGAAGCAGCTGACTTCACGTGTGCCGCTGGTCTCGAAAATCGGTGACTACATCACGTCGGCTGGCGGCAAGCGCCTGCGCCCGCTGCTGGTGCTGCTGTGCGGCAAGGCACTGGGCCGCGATGGCGACCAATTGCGCCTGCTCGCTGCCACCATCGAGTTCCTGCACACCGCGACCCTGCTGCATGACGATGTCGTCGACATGTCCGGCATGCGCCGTGGCCGTTCCACCGCCAACGCCCTGTGGGGCAACGCGCCCAGCGTACTGGTCGGCGACTTCCTCTACTCGCGCTCATTCGAAATGATGGTCGAGCTGGGGTCGATGCCGGTCATGCAGATTCTCTCCAAGGCGACCCGCGTGATCGCCGAAGGCGAAGTACTGCAGCTGTCCAAGATCCGCGACGCCAGCACGACCGAAGACGTCTACATGGAGGTCATCCGCGGCAAGACGGCAATGCTGTTCGAGGCCTCGACGCACAGCGCCGCAGCCCTGGCTGAAGCCAGTGACGCTCAGCGTGAAGCCCTGCGTACCTTCGGTGACCACCTGGGCGTAGCCTTCCAACTGGTCGACGACCTGCTCGACTACAAGGGCGATGCGCAAACCCTGGGCAAGAACGTCGGTGACGACCTGGCCGAAGGCAAGCCAACCCTGCCGCTGATCTACACCATGCGCGAAGGCACCGCCGAGCAGGCTGCCCTGGTTCGCCAGGCCATCCAGAAGGGCGGTATCGAAGATCTGGAAAGCATCCGCGCAGCCGTCGAGGCTGCCGGCGCACTGGACTACACCGCGCAACTGGCCCGCGACTATGTCGCTCGCGCCATTGCATGCCTGGAAGTGCTGCCTGCCAGCGAGTACCGTGACGCGCTGGTTGAACTCAGCGAATTCGCCGTCGCCCGTACCCACTGATCCCTCCCCGGCCCATCTTCGGATGGGCCCGCTTGCCCTCTGAGCGACAAAACCTTATACAATGTGGGTTTTTGCACGCACCCCCAGAGGAACCTTAGTGAGCACTTTGCCTCCCTGCCCAAAATGCAACTCCGAATACACCTACGAAGACGGTGCCATGCTGATCTGCCCCGAGTGCGCCCACGAGTGGTCCGCCAGCGGTGAGGCCGAAGCAGGCAACGACGAGGCAGTGAAAAAAGACTCGGTGGGCAACGTCCTGCAAGACGGCGACACCGTTACCGTGATCAAGGACCTCAAGGTCAAGGGTTCGTCCCTGGTGGTCAAGGTCGGTACCAAGGTCAAGAACATCCGCCTGTGTGACGGCGACCATGACATCGACTGCAAGATCGACGGCATCGGCGCGATGAAACTCAAGTCCGAGTTCGTCCGTAAAGTCTGACCTGCACCTGGATTCGGGGCCGTGCAACGGCCTCGGATCGACCTTCTGGCAGCAACTGCCAATCACTTCTTGCTATTTTGCTAATAAGAATTATTCTCATTGAAACCTCAAGGAGAATAGTCATGACCTATCTGATCGACGCCTGGCTGGAACGCCCTCACCCTTGCCTGCGCATCCTGCACCGGGAAACCGGCGAGGTCTGTGCCGTGCTCGAAGAAGACGCACTGCATGAGCTATACGCCCAGGGTGATCTGGACCTGAATGGTTTGAATTCAAACGAGCCGAATGTGCTCAAGGAACTGGTGCGCAACCTGTTTCTGTTTTCTTACGCACGGGCGTTGCGCCCGCTGTAATCGCCAGCAACGCTGGCTCCCGCACGGTTGCGCAGAAGCCGGCATTGCCGCTGCCGGAGAGCCGAGCCCCCCAGCAACGCCAGGGCTTACAGAACGTCGAGCAGCTCGACGTCGAAGACCAGTACGCTGTGCGGCGGGATGCTGCCAACGCCCTGAGCGCCGTAGGCCAGCTCGCTCGGTACGTACAGGCGCCATTTGCTACCAGCGTTCATCAGCTGCAGGGCTTCGGTCCAGCCAGCGATCACGCCGCTAACAGGGAACTCAGCAGGCTGACCGCGCTCGTAGGAGCTGTCGAAGACAGTGCCGTCGATCAGGGTGCCGTGGTAGTGGGTACGGACGCTGTCATCGCGAGTCGGCTTAGCACCTTCACCAGCGGTCAGTACTTCAAACTGCAGGCCCGAAGCCAGGGTAGTGATACCTTCACGCTTGGCGTTTTCAGCCAGGAAAGCCTTGCCTTCGCCAGCCGCAGCTTCAGCCTTGGCAGCCGCTTGCGCTTGCATGATGTCGCGGATGACCTTGAAGCTGGCCGACAGCGCTTCTTCGCTGACACGGCTGGCCTGGCCATTGAACGCGTCGGTCAGACCGGCCAGGATCGCTTCCAGGTTGACGCCTGGTGGTGGGTTGTCACGCAGTTGACCACCCAGCTGACGGCCGATGCCGTAGCTGACGCGCGTTTCGTCGGTAGACAGGTTGATTTCGGACATTGGCTTGCTCCGCTACAGGGCGCACGAACACCGCGCCCTTCATGAAAAGGGCGAGCAGCCTAGCACACTGCGGCGCAGCAGTTCAGCTACCAGGCCGAACGCCGGGAAATCGGCACTTTCAGATCCTCTTCCGCCGTGCTGCTCATGCCGCACATTTCGTCCTGCACCGACCAATGCACCAGGTTCAGCGGCAGGTCTGGCAACCCCTGCAACTGCCCGCGCGCCTCCTCCACGGAGTGCACGCGCAAGCGCTGGCCTCGTGTATCAGACAACGGGTGGGCGCGCCCATGTACGCGTGCCTCAAGCAGGTAATCCCCCCCTTCGATAGCGATCAGGTTGAGTTCCTCGACATGACCAGCCCTGGCCTCGGTATTCAGATCGTGCAGGTTCATTGCAGCACCTCACTACTGGGACATACGAGCGACTGTTCATTCTTCGTACAGGGATGAACAAAGTACAAGCCAGAAACGCAACCGCCCGTCCGTTTTGTAACGGACGGGCGGTTTCAAGCGCACCGAGCAAGACGCAATCAGTGCTTGGTCAATTTGTCCAGGTAACCCATCGCGAACGCAGACACCACAAAGGTCATGTGGATGATCACATACCACATCAGGTACTGCGTCTCGATGTTCCGCGCGTCCATGAAAACCCGCAACAGGTGGATCGAGGAGATCGCCACGATCGAGGCCGCCACCTTCATCTTCAGTGAGGTGGAGTCCATCTTGCCCAGCCAACTGAGCTTTTCCTTGTCGTCATCGATGTTCAGTTGCGAGACGAAGTTCTCATAGCCGGAGAACATCACCATGACCAGCAGGCCACCCACCAGGGACATGTCGATCAACGAAAGGATCACCAGGATCAGGTCGGCTTCAGCCATGGAAAACACGTTGGGCAATACGTGGAAGATTTCCTGGAAAAATTTCAGTGCCAGCGCCAGCAGCCCCAAGGACAAACCAAAGTAGATGGGCGCGAGCAGCCAGCGAGAGGCATACATCGTGTTTTCGATAAAACGTTCCATTAAAAAACTCATCGGTGGCTAGAAAACGGGCACAAGTATACCAGCCACGAATGACAGAAAAAGCCCGCGTCAGGTTGCCGCAAGGCAACCGGGGGCAGCCCTCAGGTCTCTGGATGGAACTGGAAATCACCCACGTGATGCACCCGTTCGCCGTTGATCCGTCTGAGCTGTGCCTGCAAGTGAATGCACCAGATCTGTGGCCCATCCGCAACTTGATACCCATGCAAGGTCAGGCTATCGACGATGGCATTGAGTACTGACTCAGCGACGTAAGGACCGTGGAACGGCCCCTGAGCCTTGATCGCGGAAGGTTGCTCGCCAGCCATGCCGGCGGCGAAAAGCAGCGTCCACATACCATTGTCACCGGCCAGCGGACGAATGCTGCATTCAATGCGGGTGACCAGACCCAGGCATTGACGAGTAAGGCTGAGGCTGCGCGGCATGGCGACGATCCTCGGAGAAACCCTGTTCAGCGCCCATCGGGAGCTGTCTCTATCCTGTACCTACGACTGTCCATGATCTGAAGAATAGAAGAAAACCGACAGCGACAAGCGGTAGCACAGCAGCGGGCGCCGAATGGTCATGCCGACCCTGGCGCCCACCCTCCCCCGTCAGGACGACTTGACCTCGACCAACGCCTGTTCAGCGTGCTCTTTCTCCGCCTCCTTGAGCTCCTCGTCGCTGATCATCTCGGCAATTTCCCGCAGCCGCTCGACCACCCTGGCGTTGACGCTACCCTCGGGGAACTGACCTTCGGCATCGGGCGTACCGGCGGGTTCGCCCACCAGCAGGCTCAATGCCTCATCGGCCTGGCTGACCGCATAGATGTGGAACTGCCCCGCGCGCACGGCCTGCAGTACACGCTCATCGAGCATCAGTGTCGTGACGTTGGCACGCGGAATGATTGCCCCCTGTTCACCGGTCAGGCCACGGGCTTCGCAGAGCCGGAAGAAGCCCTCGATTTTCTCGTTGACCCCGCCGACAGCCTGCACCTCACCGAACTGGTTGATGGAGCCGGTAATAGCGAAACACTGCTTGAGCGGGGTTCTCGACAACGCCGAAATCAGGGTACAGGCCTCACCGAGGGAGGCGCTGTCACCGTCGACGTAACCATAGGACTGCTCCAGCGCAATACTTGCGGAAATGGCCAACGGGAATTCCTGGGCATAACGACTGCCCAAGTAACCGGTCAGGATCATTACCCCCTTGGAGTGAATCGGCTGGCCCAGATTGACCTCGCGCTCGATGTCGACGATGCCACTTCCACCTGGGTACACCGTCGCGGAAATCCGTGCCGGCACGCCGAACGCCGAATCACCCACCTCAAGCACTGTCAGGCCGTTGCACTTGCCCACGGCCGCACCTTCGGTGTCGATCAGGATGATCCCGGCAAGCATGTCGTCGAGAATCCGCGCCGAAACCCTGCCAGTACGCGTGGCCTTGGCCCTGAGCGCCCGTTCGATATGGCCGCAGTCGGTCATTTCGTCGTTGGCCAGGTGGCGAATGAAGTCCGCCTCGCTGACCAGCTGGAACAGGTCACCGATTCGCGCCGACAAACGCCCTTGATGCTCGGCCAAACGCGCACTGTAGGTTGCCAGGCGTGCGACCGCATCGGCAGTCAACGGCGCCATGCCTTCCTCGCTGGTACGGGTTTTGAGCAACTGCGCGAATTGTTCCAGGCTCTCGTCGACCATTGGAATGTCTTCGTCGAAATCCACTAGCACCCGGAACATTTCCTGGAAGTCCGGATCATGGTCCTGCAGGGCGTAGTAAAGCTGGCGGGCCCCAATGATGACGACCTTGACCTGCAGCGGAATCATCTGCGGCGTAAGGCTGACGGTGGCCACACGCCCCAGTTCGCCCAACGGTGACTCCATTTTCAGTTTGCGCGATTGCAAGGCACGCTTGAGCGCATCCCAGACAAAGGGTTCGCCCAGCATTTTCTCGGCTTCAAGAATCAGGAAACCACCATTTGCACGGTGCAGCGCGCCGGGACGCAGTTGCCGATAGCTGGTGTAGAGCGCGCCTTGATCGGTGCTGTATTCGATACGGCCAAACAGGTTGTCGTAGGTCGGGTGCGGCTCAAACACCACCGGCGCACCGCCACTGACCGGATGCCCAACCACCAGGCTTGGCGCATATTGCTCTTCCAGCATCTTGCGGGCCACCGCGTCGCTTTTGCTGTCGTCGACCAGTTGTTCGACCACCGTGCGCAACAAGTTGACCTGCATGGCTTGCAGGTAGGCGCAGACGGCGGCGTTCTCCGCGTACTTTTCCGAGAGCGGCGACAACAGCGGCTGCAAGGCCAGGGTAATGGTTTCTTCGTTGAGCTGACGCAACTGGTTGCTCGACTCGCGCTTCCACTGCGGCAAGCTGGCCAGCTCTTCGTTCAGACGCTCTTCCAGTGCGGCAATGTCCTCGTGGAAACGCTCACGCTCAGCTTCAGGCAACTGTGCAAACTCGGCCTCATCCAGCGCCTTGCCGTCACTCATCGGGGTGAAGGCAACGTTACTGCTGTCACGATACAGGGCAACGTCCTTTTCCAGGGACGCCCGCTCGATAACATCCAGTGCACGGTCATAACGTTGATTGAAACCGCGATCGATGGCACTTTTTTTCTGCTGGAACGAGGGGTGCTCGAACACCGCCGGGAAGGTTGCCAGCAGGTTGTCGATCAAGCCGCCAATATCTGCGATGAACGCACCGGCGCTGCCAGGCGGCAACTCCAGTGCCTTGGCTTCGCGCGGGTCATCGAAGTTGTTGACGTAGACCCAGTCCGAGGGGGTATGCAGGCGCTTGCCTTCGGCTTTCAGGTAGCGTTTGACGAACGAAAAACGCCCAGTGCCGGGCTCACCCATGACAAAAACGTTGTACCCAGGACGCGGCATGGCGACGCCAAACTGCAAGGCTTCGACAGCACGTTCCTGGCCAAGCACACCGCGAAAAGGCTCCAGATCATTGGTGGTGGTAAAAGCGAACTGTTCGGCGGAAAACGGCCGGGTCAAGGCTTCTGGCGCAAGACGCAGGCTCGCAGCAACAGGATCGGGCATCGGGCTTCCTTACTTCGGCGGGGCGGATGAAGCATTCTGGCGCCGGGCGCGTGCGGCTTGCAAGGCTCTTCAACGCTTTCTGCAACGGAGTGAATCCTGCCCCCCATAGCGCCTCCCAGTAATATTTTGTAATTGATCAGCGAACTGTTAGATCATGCCTAAACTGTAAGCTGCGCGGCTGGGTAAATAACCGACCCGTCCTGGCTACAGGTCTCACCGATATGCCAGATAACCCTGACCTTTGGTTTGCACTTCCTTAGAAAGAGAACAATGCTATGAAACGGATTCTTCTGGGTACTCTGTTCGCCGCCGCATCCCTGAACGCCATGGCCCAGGCGCCTGGCGGCCCGGATTGCGGCTGGGGCAACATGTTGTTCGAGGGCCAACGCGGTACACCGGCCCACTTCCTTGCATCAACAACCAACGGCACCTCCGGTAACGCAACGTTCGGCATGACGTCCGGCACCAACGGCTGCGCGACCAACGCTGCGCTGACCTATGGCGGCAAGTCGTGGTTCGCCATGAATGGCATGATGAACGAACTGTCTGAAGACATGGCCAAAGGTCAAGGCGAAGCACTGACCACCTACGCCGTCGTCCTCGGCGTGGCACCTGAAGACCGCGCGCACTTCGCCGCCGTCACCCACCAACACTTCCAGGAGATCTTCAAGACAGCCGACATCACCGCTGAAGATGTCCACACCAACACCCTGGCTGTTCTGAAAAGCGACCCACGCCTGGCCAAATACGCCACCCAGGCTTAAGCTCGGCCCACCCGCCCCTCAGGGGCGGGTTCGCCTCTATCGGCATCATCCCGACGTAGTTGCCCGACATGCTCAAACGCCTTGCCTACCTGGCGCTCTGTGTCTGCGCCCCGTTGCATGCTGCTCCCGCTTTCGACGACAACCGCCTCAACCAGTTGGCCAATGACCGCTACTGGATCGCCTTGGGTCACTACGAAACCGCCAAGCTGGGTGGCTGGCGAAGTTATGTCGACGACGAGCGCTTCTTTCTCGCCAAAGACGGAGGCCATCACCCTGATCTGGAGTTAAAGGCCACCCTCCAGGCGCTCTATGCACCGGCAAGCCTGGGCGACAAACATGCACAGTGCGTATTCCCGGCACGCACCCGCTGGCTACGCGAACAACTGCAGTTGAATGACCTGCCAGCACCGGACTGCAAGGAATACCCCCAGTGGTTCAAGGATGTGTCGCCACACAGTGCGGTGATGATCTTCCCGGCAGCCTACTTGAACAGCCCCTCATCGATGTTCGGCCATACGCTGCTGCGTATCGACCAGGCCGATGTGCAAAAGAACGACACGGCCCTGCTGAGCTACGCGATCAACTTCGGCGCCTACATAGAAGGCAACGACAACAGCATCCTCTATGCCTGGAAAGGCCTGATGGGCGGCTACCCGGGCTTGTTTGCCCTGGTGCCCTATCAGGAAAAGCTTTCGGAATACCGCAGCCTGGAGAACCGCGACCTGTGGGAGTACCGCTTGAACCTGACCCCGGAAGAAACCGGGCGTATGGTCGAGCACGTGTGGGAGCTCAAACAGATTCGCTTCGACTACTTCTTCTTTGACGAAAACTGCTCTTACCGTTTGCTCGAGTTGCTACAGGTGGCTCGCCCAAGCCTGGACCTGACCTCGCAGTTCCCGCTCACGGCCATTCCGACCGACACCGTCAAGGCCGTCAAGCAATCGGGGCTGGTGGAGCGTATCGACTACCGGCCTTCGCGCGAACGTGAATTGCTGGAGCGCGCAGCGCCACTGGATGCCGAGGAGCAACGCCAGGTGCTGGCCGTCAGTGCCGATACTGCACAACTGCAAAGCCCGGCGTTCAGCGCACTGCCACGTGACCGCCAGGCCTTGGTGCAAGACGCCGCCTACCGCCTGGAGCGCTACCGTGCCAACGGCCAGGAGCGTGATCCGGCACGCGCCAAACGCAGCTTTGAACTGCTGCGAGCGATCAACCGCAACCCTCCACCTGAGCTCGACATCAAGCGCCCAGGGCTGCCTGAAGATGGCCATCAGTCACGCACTTGGCAGTTAGGGGTGGGCACACGAGAAGACCGTGCGTTCGCTGAGTATGGCCTGCGCATGGCTTACCACGACCTCAACGACAATATGTATGGCTTCCCGCTGGGGGCGCAAATCGAAATCCTCCAGCTGAAACTACGCCAGTACGAAAACAACCAGTGGCAACTGCAACGCCTGGACCTGGCGACCATTCGCTCGCTGACCCCGCGCAACGCCCTTTTGCAACCCTGGTCATGGCAAGTCGCTGGCGGCCTGGAGCGGGTGCTTGGCAGGGAGGGTGACGAAACCCTGGTCAGTCAGGTAAATGGCGGTGCTGGCGGTACTTGGGCGCTGAGCGACGAAATGCTCGGGTTTGCCCTTGGAACCGTGCGGGTCGAGCACAACGCCGACTTTGCCGGCTTCATTGCGCCAGCAATGGGCTTCAACACCGGCCTTTTGTGGCGTAACGGGCTGGGCAACCTGAGCCTGGAGGCCAAGGGTGATTACTTTACCAATGGCGAAGTGCGCCGCAGCCTGAGCCTGAACCAGCAGTGGGAGCTGTCGAACAACCTCGGCCTGCGTCTGAGCGCAAAGCGCGATTTCAGCGCGTTCACCACAGCGCAGAACGAGGTGATGCTTGAGCTCAAGTGGTACAACTACTGATTAGCCGCTATGTACTGGCCCCTGTGTACTGACCTTTGAGTACTGACCTTTTCGGCGATTGCCAATGGCACTCAGGAGACGACCGTGACGGTTGTCAGGCCGCAGCGTTAATAGCTGGCGACTTTAGCAAAGATGTACCACGCTACCTGCACAACCGCCAATATGAGGCCGGCTGGGACAATGGCTTTCGCCAGTGCCAGGCCATGCAGGAGCATCAGGACCTGCGAGACTACCGTGCCCGCCATTGGGACGATCACGAAACAATGGCAGCAGGAGAAAGACCGCGATGCGGCGACGCAAACAGGTCGCATACAGGTCAGCCAGAGTGCGCACGTCTGTCAGCAGGGTCTCCTGAGAAGGAGCCGTTCATGAGCCGTGCATTCGTCAATGAAGATCAAGCCAGTGACCAGGCTGATCAGCCCGTTGAACGTCAGATCAGCGAGCAACCCAACTACGTCACCGCCCGAGGTCTTACCTTGCTGCATGAGCGTGTCGCCGAATTGAACACACTGCGCAGTGAACTGCTCGCCCAAGGTGAGCAGGCAGACAAGCAGCGGCTCGTGGAGACCGAGCGTGACCTGCGCTATTTCAATGCCAAGGTGCAGAGTGCGCTGGTGGTTGCGCCAGCGG
Source organism: Pseudomonas sp. FFUP_PS_473 (assembly GCF_002858665.1). Taxonomy (NCBI): domain Bacteria; kingdom Pseudomonadati; phylum Pseudomonadota; class Gammaproteobacteria; order Pseudomonadales; family Pseudomonadaceae; genus Pseudomonas; species Pseudomonas sp. FFUP_PS_473. The sequence continues at coordinate 62,195 of NZ_PJQQ01000004.1, read as the reverse complement.
CATCACGGGACAAGGTGCAGATTGGCAGCCACGTGACCTTTGCCGATGAAAGCGGTCAGCAACATCAGGTTCAACTGGTCGGAGAAGATCAGGCCTATGCCGCAAGCGGCCTGATCAACTGGGGATCCCCCCTGGGCCGGGCACTGCTAGGCGCCAAGCCAGGAGACGAAGTGGTGTGGCGACGACCGGCGGGTGATCAGTCGATCGAGATCATCGCCATCGAACCGGAGGCTTAAACGACCCCTTGAGCCAGCATGGCATCGGCAACTTTGACGAAGCCGGCAATGTTGGCGCCTTTGACGTAGTTGATTCGACCGTTTTCCTCACCGTAGTGCACGCAGGCGTGGTGGATCGACTGCATGATGTTGTGCAGCTTGCTGTCCACTTCGCCAGCAGTCCACAACAGGCGCATGGCGTTCTGCGACATCTCCAGCCCGCTCACGGCCACGCCACCGGCGTTGGACGCCTTGCCCGGAGCGAAGAGGATACCGGCCTCAAGGAAGATATCCACTGCCTCCAGGGTGGTCGGCATGTTTGCACCTTCGGCCACACAGAGGCAGCCATTGCTCAGCAAGGTGCGGGCATCGTCGGCGTCCAGTTCGTTCTGGGTAGCGCACGGCAGGGCGATGTCACACGGCAGGCTCCAAGGGCGCTGGCCTGCACGGAACTCCAGGCCAAAGCGCCCGCCCATCTCACTGAGGCGGCCACGCTTGACGTTCTTCAGCGCCATCAATGCGTCCCATTGCTCATCACTCAGGCCCGCTTCGCAATACAGGGTACCTTCGGAGTCGGACAAGGAGATCACCTTGCCACCCAGGTCCATGACCTTGCGCGCCGCGTACTGGGCCACGTTGCCGGAACCGGATATGGCAACACGACGACCGTCAATGCGCAGGTCCTGACGCTTGAGCATCTCTTCGGCAAAGTACACGCAACCGTAACCGGTCGCTTCAGGGCGGATCAGGCTGCCGCCGTAGGTCATGCCCTTACCGGTCAGCACGGAGGTGAACTGGTTCGCCAAACGCTTGTATTGGCCGAACATGAAGCCGATTTCCCGTGCGCCGACGCCGATATCACCGGCAGGTACGTCAAGGTCGGCACCAATGTGGCGGTACAGTTCGCTCATGAACGCCTGGCAGAAGCGCATCACTTCAGCGTCGCTCTTGCCTTTGGGGTCAAAGTCAGAGCCGCCCTTGCCGCCTCCCATGGGCAGCGAGGTCAGGGAGTTCTTGAAGACCTGTTCAAAGGCCAGGAACTTCAGCACGCCTAGGTTGACCGACGGGTGGAAACGCAAGCCGCCCTTGTAAGGGCCAATGGCACTGCTCATCTGGATACGATAACCGCGGTTGACCTGGACCTTGCCCTGATCGTCGACCCACGACACGCGGAACAGGATCGCGCGCTCAGGCTCGACCATACGCTCAAGAATACCGGCCTGCAGGTAGTGCGGATTGGCCTCCAGGAAGGGCCAGAGGCTGCGCAGTACCTCTTCCACCGCCTGATGGAATTCAGGCTGGGCTGGGTCACGTTTTTTCAGGCGTGCGAGGAAGTCTTCGACGGATTCGATCATGGGAAGGTCTCGGCAGATGATTAGCTTGTAAGAATTTTTCCCGGGACTTTATCAAGTCAAGGCGCACTGCGACAGTGCAAAATGTCGTTTTTTTGAAATTAAATGGTGCATTTATGTAAATGTATACACATTCAAGCGCGTCTTCAGCCAGGCTTTTTTGCCTGGGCCAGCGCATGCATAGCCTTAGAGAGCCTGCCTTTCAGGCAACAGGTACGCCACATTTTTCGGCAAAAAAAAACGGAGCCCGAAGGCCCCGTTCCAGTGCAAAACCGCGAGCGGTTATGCCAGTTTTTTGTGCCGTACCCGGTGCGGCTGGGCAGCAGCTTCGCCAAGACGCTTCTTGCGGTCGGCTTCGTACTCGGTGTAGTTACCCTCGAAGAATACCGCCTGGGAATCGTCCTCGTAGGCCAGGATGTGGGTGGCCACGCGATCAAGGAACCAGCGATCGTGAGAGATCACGATAGCAGCGCCCGGGAAGTCCAGCAGGGCTTCCTCCAGCGAACGCAGAGTTTCCACGTCCAGGTCGTTGGACGGTTCGTCGAGCAGCAGGACGTTGGCGCCTTCCTTCAGGGTCAGGGCCAGGTGCAGACGGCCACGCTCACCACCGGAGAGGTCCTTGACGAACTTCTGCTGGTCGCCGCCCTTGAAGTTGAAGCGACCCACGTAGGTACGCGAAGGAATTTCGTAGTTACCGATACGGATCTGGTCGGAACCATCGGAGATCTGCTGGAACACGGTCTTGTTGCCGTCCAGGTCTTCGCGGCTCTGATCGACACAGGCCAGTTGCACGGTTTCACCGATCTCGATGGTGCCCGAGTCTGGTGTTTCCTTGCCCATCAGCATGCGGAACAGGGTCGATTTACCGGCACCGTTACCACCGATCACACCGACAATGGCGCCTTTAGGCATGCTGAACGACAGGTTGTCGATCAGTACACGGTCGCCATAACCCTTGGTGACGTTCTTGAACTCGATGACCTTGTCGCCCAGGCGCGGGCCTGCCGGGATATAGATCTCGTTGGTTTCGCTGCGCTTCTGGAATTCCTGCGATTGCATTTCTTCGAAGCGCTGCAGACGAGCCTTGGATTTCGACTGGCGTGCCTTGGCGCCTTTGCGCACCCACTCCAGTTCTTCCTTCATGGCCTTTTCATGGGCCGACTGCTGCTTGGATTCCTGGGCCAGACGATCCGACTTGGCTTCCAGCCAGCCCGAATAGTTACCTTCGTACGGAATACCGGCGCCACGGTCGAGTTCGAGGATCCAGCCGGCGACGTTGTCGAGGAAGTAACGGTCGTGGGTAATCGCTACCACAGTACCCGGGAAGTCGTGCAGGAAGTGCTCGAGCCAGGCGACAGAGTCGGCATCCAGGTGGTTGGTCGGTTCGTCGAGCAGGAGCATGTCCGGTGCCGACAGCAGCAGGCGGCAGAGTGCTACACGACGCTTTTCACCACCCGACAGGTGTTCGACCTTGGCGTCCCAGGCAGGCAGGCGCAGGGCATCGGCCGCCACTTCCAGCTGACGCTCCAGGTTGTGACCATCGCTGGCCTGCAGAATCGCCTCAAGCTTGGCCTGTTCCGCGGCCAGCTTGTCGAAGTCGGCATCAGGATCGGCGTACGCCGCATAGACCTCATCCAGGCGAGCCTGGGCATCCTTGATCACGCTGACCGCTTCTTCGACCACTTCACGCACGGTTTTGGTTGGGTCGAGCTGTGGTTCCTGCGGCAGGTAACCGACATTCAGCTCCGGCATTGGCCGTGCTTCACCGTCGAACTCGGTATCAACACCCGCCATGATTTTCAACAGGGTGGATTTACCCGAACCGTTGAGGCCGAGCACGCCGATCTTGGCGCCGGGGAAAAACGACAGGGAGATGTTCTTCAAGATTTCCCGCTTCGGCGGAACAACTTTGCTCAGCCGATGCATGGTGTAGACGTATTGAGCCAAAACGTTGAGCTCCTGTAAGCAAGTAAATTCAAGGGGCCAATTGTATGACGTAAAAAAGTAAAAGCGACTATTAACTTGGCCAACCGACAACCGTCAGGCCCAAGCTCTGGCCCAGGCAGGCCTGGGCCGCCGACATGGCACTTTGTCGGGATCTGCGAACAGGACTGGCACTTCGCCACAACTCAAGGCATGCTAAGCGCCCTTCGGGCGTCCAGCTTATGAGTACGCATCGGCCTGCACGGCTGAGCGTGAGGGTGCGCACCCAATAAGCAGCTCAAACCTGCCACAGCCAGCCATACCGCAGGATCAACGTTTGACCAATCTTACTCAGCCGTCCTCCCTGCGTACCGCCCCCTCCAGCTCGGGTTCATTGTTGCGCGGTTCGTTGAAAGGGGTGTTGGCCATCCTGGTATTGCTGCTGCTCGGCCTGCTGTTCTGGCTATTGATTGATCAGTACCACCATACCCTTGCCGATGAGCGCCAACACAGCCTGGATTCCAGCAACGAGTTGGCCGATCACCTGAGCCTGAACATGGCCCTCAAGGCTCAGACCGCACTCAATCAGGTCCAACCCTATCCGCTGCCCCCGGACGACCGCGCGCTACCGAAGGTGGTGGCCAATCTGCAGCGCGCACTGCCCTCACTGCGCAGCATCGCCTGGTTCGACAGCCAGGCACGCCCGTTGCGCGACAGCCTCGGCGAATCGCCTGACCAGCATGCCATTGAAGAATTGATACGGCTGAGCAGTGGCCTCCCGTACTACTTCAGTAACAACAGTGACAACAGTTACATCTACCTGCTGCTACGCCAATCAGATCGGCCGACCAGCGGTTACTGGCTGCTGCGCCTGAGCCCTGAGTATTACAGCGCGCTGGCCGAACACCTGGACAACCCCACCCGCCCCTTGTGGCTGCTGGAAAACAGCCGAACGGCTGAAATCATCAATCAACATCGCTCACCTGAAACGCCACGGCCAGCCAACGCCGAGCCACTGCAAAGCGTACTGCTGACATTCCTCGATAACAGCGACTGGCAACTGCGCGGCCTCTACGATGCCGAATTGAGTCGTCAGCAACTGTTGCCTGCTCTGATCAGTAAATGCCTGCTTGGCCTGATCTGCGCCCTGCTGCCGCTGCTGGCATTGGCCAGCATGCGCAAGCGCCAACGCGCACTGCAAGAAGGACGCCGACGCTACCAGGATATTTTCGAGGGGACAGGGGTCGCCCTTTGCGTGCTGGACTTGTCCGGCCTGATCAATACGCTTGAACGACTGCGCCTTCGTGGCCAAGACCAGCTTGAGCACCGCCTGCTGCTTGACCGGTCCCTGCGCAACACGTTGCTGCAGGAGTTGAAAGTCACCGAGGTCAATCAAGTCGCCCTGCAACTGCTGGGGGTTGAATGCCGCAACGGTGCCTGGCAACGCCTGATTGCTGGCGATACACACAACGAAGGGATTGGCCTGCAACTGGTCGAAGCCGTCCTGAACAATCAACATCAGCTTGAGCTGGAGGTTCGCCTCAGTGGTGCCGATGGCCAGGAGCTGCACCTGTGGCTGACGGTGCGTTTCCCCGAGCAACGCGCTGACTATCAAGCGGTAACCCTCAGCATCAGCGATATTACCAGCCGCAAGCAGGTCGAGCTGTCGCTGCTGGAGCGTGAAAGTTTCTGGTCGAACGTGGTCCGTACCGTACCGGATCAACTCTACGTGCAGGACGTGCAAAACCAACGGATGATCTTCAGCAATCGGCACCTGGGCCAGACCCTGGGTTACTCCCGTACTGAACTGGATACGATGGGCGAGCGATTCTGGGAAATCCTTCTGCACCCTGAAGACGCCACACTCTACAACCGGATGCGTCAGCAACAGCGCGAGAGTGGCTACCTGGAACAACTGCACTGCCAGCTACGTTTCCGTCACCGTGACCAGGGTTGGCGTCGTTATGATATTCGCGAAGAGGTCCTGACCCGCGACAACGACGGCAACGTCACCCGCATCATTGGCGTGGCCAAAGACGTCACCGAGCAGATAGAGGCCAGCGAATCGCTGCGTGACAGCGAACAGCGTTACCGCATGCTTGCCGAAAGTATCAGCGACGTCATCTTCTCCACCGACAGCATGCTGAAGCCCAACTATGTCAGCCCCTCGGTACAGGCGGTATTGGGCTACGAGGTCGACTGGATTTTCGAGAACGGCTGGCAATCGACCATTGCCAACCCGGCACAGTTGACCGGCATCTACAGCCTGATCGAACGCCTCAACCGTGCCCTGCACGTTCCAGAGCAACTGGAGCAATTGCGTACCCAGCTTCCCACTCAGTTGTTCCTGTTCGACTGCCTGCGCGCCGATGGTCGCAAGATCCCGATCGAACTGCGCCTGGTACTGGTCTGGGATGAGCACAATCGGTTCGAGGGCATACTCGGCGTCGGCCGTGACATCAGCCAGCAGCGCCGCGCTGAAAAAGACCTGCGCATGGCTGCGACAGTGTTTGAGCACTCGACTTCGGCCATCCTGATCACCGACCCGGCGGGCTATATCGTCCAGTCCAACGAAGCCTTCAGCCGCGTCAGCGGCTACAGCGCAGCCGAAGTGCTCGACCAACTGCCAAATATGCTGACGGTCGACGAACAGCAGGAAGCGCACCTGCGCTACGTGGTCAAACAGCTGCACATCCGCGGCACCTGGGAAGGTGAAGTCTGGCTTAAACGTCGCACCGGCGAGCATTACCCGGCCTGGGTCGGCATTACCGCTGTGCTCGACGACGAAGGCGACCTGGCCAGCTATGTGTGTTTCTTTACCGACATCAGCGAGCGCAAGGCCAGCGAACAACGCATTCACCGTCTGGCCTACTACGACGCCCTGACGCACCTGCCGAACCGCACGCTGTTCCAGGACCGCCTGCACACCGCACTGCAGCAAGCTGATCGTCAAAAGGCCTGGGTGGTGCTGATGTTCCTCGACCTGGACCGTTTCAAGCCGATCAATGACTCCCTTGGCCACGCGGCCGGCGACCGTATGCTCAAGGACATGGCCGAACGCCTGCTCGACTGTGTCGACACTGACGACACCGTTGCGCGCATGGGCGGCGACGAATTCACGCTGCTGCTGCAACCACGCGCAACCCGCGAGATGGCGCTGAACCGCGCCATCAATGTGGCCGAACAGATCCTCAACAGCCTGGTTCGTCCCTTTGTGCTGGAAAACCGCGAGTTCTTCGTCACCGCCAGTATCGGTATTGCCCTGAGCCCTCAGGATGGCAGCGAACTCAGCCAACTGATGAAAAACGCCGACACCGCGATGTACCACGCCAAGGAGCGCGGCAAGAACAACTTCCAGTTCTACCAGGCGGATATGAACGCCAGTGCGCTGGAGCGCCTGGAACTGGAAAGCGACCTGCGCCATGCACTGGAGCAGAACGAGTTCATCCTGTACTACCAACCGCAGTTCAGCGGCGACGGCAAACGCCTGACCGGCGCCGAAGCGCTCCTGCGCTGGCGCCACCCAACCCGTGGCCTGGTACCGCCGGGCGACTTTATTCCGGTGATTGAGGAGTTGGGGCTGGTGGTCGATGTCGGTGACTGGGTACTGCGTGAAGCCAGTCGTCAGCTCAAAGAGTGGCACCAGGCCAAGGTACGGGTACCGAAAGTTTCGGTGAACATTTCTGCGAGACAGTTTTCCGATGGGCAACTGGGTACCCGCATCGCCACGATCCTCAACGAAACCGGCGTTCCACCGGCGTGCCTGGAACTGGAGCTGACCGAAAGTATCTTGATGCGCGAGGTCAACGAGGCCATGCAGATACTCGCCAGCCTGAAAAACCTCGGCCTGAGCATTGCGGTCGACGACTTCGGTACTGGCTATTCGTCACTGAACTACCTCAAGCAGTTCCCGATCGACGTGCTGAAGATCGACCGCACCTTCGTCGATGGCCTGCCCGAAGGCGAGCAGGATGGCCAGATCGCCCGTGCGATCATCGCCATGGCCCACAGCCTGAACCTGGCAGTAATCGCCGAGGGTGTGGAAACCCATGAACAGCTGGAGTTCCTCCGAGAACACGGTTGTGATGAGGTTCAGGGCTACCTGTTCGGTCGGCCAATGCCGGCCCACCAGTTTGAAGCCCAGTTCAGCAACGAAACGCTGTTCATGTTCCAGTAACCCTGCGCATCCCCCCCTTGTACAGGCTCGGGGATGGCGCCGGGCAACACAAACAGCGGCAAATGAGCCCCACTTGTCTGCGACATGATGCCCTTTCATATGCCAGACAAAAGCCGATGAGGTAGAATGCCTCCCTTTTCCAGCCCGATCCTTGAGGACCGCCATGTTCAGCCGTGATTTGACCATTGCCAAGTACGACGCCGATCTCTTTGCCGCCATGGAGCAAGAAGCTCAGCGCCAGGAAGAGCACATCGAGCTGATCGCCTCGGAAAACTACACCAGCCCGGCCGTGATGGAAGCCCAGGGTTCGGTTCTGACCAACAAGTACGCTGAAGGTTACCCAGGCAAGCGTTACTACGGTGGTTGCGAGTACGTCGACGTGGTCGAGCAACTGGCCATCGACCGCGCCAAGCAGCTGTTCGGCGCAGACTACGCCAACGTTCAGCCACACGCAGGTTCGCAAGCCAACAGCGCCGTTTACCTGGCCCTGCTGCAAGCTGGCGACACCATCCTGGGCATGAGCCTGGCACACGGTGGTCACCTGACCCACGGCGCCAGCGTCAGCGCTTCGGGCAAGCTGTACAACGCCATTCAGTACGGTATCGATGCCAACGGCCTGATCGACTACGACGAAGTCGAGCGTCTGGCCCTGGAACACAAGCCGAAGATGATCGTTGCCGGCTTCTCCGCCTACTCGCAAGTGCTGGACTTCCCGCGCTTCCGTGAAATCGCCGACAAGGTCGGTGCCTACCTGTTCGTCGACATGGCTCACGTTGCCGGTCTGGTTGCAGCTGGCGTTTACCCGAACCCGGTTCCGTTCGCTGACGTGGTCACTACCACTACCCACAAGACCCTGCGTGGCCCACGTGGCGGCCTGATCCTCGCTCGCAAGAACGAAGAGATCGAGAAGAAGCTGAACTCGGCCGTATTCCCGGGTGCCCAAGGCGGCCCGCTGGAGCACGTGATTGCCGCCAAGGCCATCTGCTTCAAGGAAGCGCTGCAGCCGGAGTTCAAGGCTTACCAGCAGCAAGTGGTGAAAAACGCCCAGGCCATGGCCAGCGTCTTCATCGAGCGCGGTTTCGACGTCGTTTCCGGTGGCACTCAGAACCACCTGTTCCTGCTCTCGCTGATCAAGCAGGAAATCTCGGGTAAAGACGCTGACGCTGCACTGGGCAAAGCCTTCATCACCGTCAACAAGAACTCGGTACCTAACGACCCACGCTCCCCGTTCGTCACCTCCGGTCTGCGCTTCGGTACCCCGGCTGTGACCACTCGCGGCTTCAAAGAGGCTGAGTGCAAGGAACTGGCTGGCTGGATCTGCGACATCCTGGACGACCTGAACAACGAAGCGGTGATCGACGCCGTTCGTGAGAAGGTCAAGGCTATCTGCGCCAAGCTGCCGGTATACGGCGCTTGATCGCAGTTCGCTGAATGAAGAGCCCGGCCTTGAGCCGGGCTTTTTTTTCGCCTGCGTAATTAATTAACGCAGCGGGCAACCGCCTTGCCATTAGGTTCAGCGAATACGAAGGCCCATGCGCCTTTGTCACTCAATGAACTACAAGGCGAACACCATGCCCACCCATCGACAGAGCTCGTTCCTCGCCCACCTGCGTACTCAGGCATACCCCATTCATTGCCTTGATGTCCTGCGGGGAACTCCGGCAGAAGTCATCGCCCCGTTCGGCGGCGAAGGCTTGTTGGCCGGGGCGTTGCAACCCCGAAGTGACGCCCATTTGCTGGGCCATCAACCGCCTGCCAACGGCAACACCGTGGAGCCCTTGACCCTGTACTTCAGGCATACGCCCGAAGGTTACTACCTGTATGTCCGTTCGCTTGGCCCGTATTTTGGCCGAGGCATCAGTGCCGATGATAATGGCCACATTGGCGCTTTTATCATCGCCGAGCGGGAGCCCGTCCCCTTCAAGCTGATCCATCCACAACGCGGCGAAACGTCACTTGAGCATATAAAACGCGATCGTGTTGGCATGTTTTTGCAGCGTGCAGGTAAAGGATTCGTGCATCGGAGCAGCCGACATGACGCAGAGCCTACCTACCTCAACACTGCGGGAGGGAGCCCACTGGGTTTCATTCTGGATATCCAGGAGCGCAATGCACCCTGGCTGAGCTACCCGGATGAGTTCTGAGGATAGAACCGCGATGCCCCATGGTACGACCACCAGGGCATTGTTCCTCCTGCCCTCACAGGCTTTGGGAAATTACCTTGGTTCTCGCTCCTCTATGATGCACCGTCGGGCACCCAATTGCGCTTGAACATTCTTGCCCGCGACGTCGATTGGTTGAGCGCCAGTTAACAAGCAGCCTACAGCTGCTCGAACGCTGAGCGAATCTGTTCTTCAGGCAAATCGTCGCCGATGAACACCACGACGCTCTCCCGCGTCTGGTCCTGCTCCCAGGCGCGGTCCCAGTCGAAACCATACAACTTCAAGACACCCTGGAACACCAGCCGGCGTGGCTCGCCTTCAATATTAAGCACCCCTTTGTAACGCAACAGCTGTCGGCCATGGTCTTCGAGCAGGCGATTCATGAAATCGCTGAGCCGATCGATGTTCAGGGGCTTCTCGGTACGCAGTACCATGCTGCTTATGCGGTCACCACTATTGCCTTGTGCAACCGGGCGCAAGCTCAGACCGCCACCCAGGTCGGCATTGAGATTGAAGCCGCGCACATCCAGCAACTCGGACAGGTCGATCTTGCCGTGCTCGACCACATGAATCGGCGCACGACGATTGATCCGTCCAAGACGCTCGCTCAAGGCCTGGAACTGGGTGGCATCGACCAGATCGGTCTTGCTCACCAGCAGGCGATCGGCAAAACCGACCTGGGCCTGGGCAATGGTCTGGGTCAGGTGGAGGTCGGCATGCGCCGCATCGACCAAGGTGATAATGCCATCAAGGATGTAGCGCTCACGCAGTTCTTCGTCGATGAAGAAGGTTTGTGCCACGGGTGCGGGGTCGGCAAGGCCGGTGCATTCGATCACTAAACGGTCGAAGGCGATCTCGCCACTGTCCAGGCGCTCCAGCAACAGGAACAGGGCCTTGGTCAGGTCGGTATGGATGCTGCAGCAAACACAACCATTGGCCAGGGTCATGACCTGCACCGGTTCGTCACCCAGCAGTTCCGTGTCGATACCTGCATCGCTGAATTCGTTTTCGATCACGGCGATCTTCAGGCCGTGCTCGGCCTTGAGCAGGTGGCGCAACAAGGTGGTCTTGCCTGCACCGAGAAAACCACTGAGCACGGTAACGGGGATTGGAGGTAGCACGCGCAAAATCTCCTGAACGCTAAAAATGACTGTGGGAGCGCGGCGTACCGTGCTCCCACAGGTTTATTACAGGCCGTCAGCCAAGGTTAACAGCACTTGGGCCCACCCTTCCCCCCGTAACGCGCCTCCTGACGTTCCCTGAAGAACGCCTCGTAGCTCATCACCGGCTTGTCCGGGTGTTTGGTTTGCATATGCTCGACGTAAGTGTCGTAGTCAGGCATACCGACCATCAGGCGGGCTGCCTGCCCCAGGTACTTACCCAGTCGACCAAGGTCGTTGAACATGACTGCATTCCTCAGTGTTTACGCGTCCGGCACAGGGTGGAACGGGGTTTCCTTATCACTACGCTCTTTCTTGCCAAGGGCGGCAATACCGACCTTCAGTGCGAAGAACAGGATACTGAACACCACGAACAGGAACAGGCCGGTCAACGCCGCGTTGGTGTAGGCGTTGAAGATAACGTGTTGCATCTGGTTGATATCCTTGGCCGGTGCGAGTACCTGACCGGCATCCAGTGCCGCGCTGTACTTGTCGGCCAGCGCCAGGAAACCGACCGCCGGGCTCGGATCGAACAGCTTGATGAAGCCCGCGGTGGTGGTGCAGATCAGCAGCCAGACAGCAGGCAACAGGGTGACCCAGATGTAGCGCTGGCGCTTCATCTTGATCAACACCACAGTACCCAGCATCAGCGCAATGCCCGCCAGCATCTGGTTGGAGATACCGAACAGCGGCCACAAGGTGTTGATCCCGCCCAACGGATCGATCACGCCCTGGTACAGCAGATACCCCCACATGGCCACACAACCGGCTGTTGCCAGCAGGTTGGCAGTCCACGACTCAGTGCGTTTGAGCGCCGGAATGAAGGAGCCCAACAGATCCTGCAACATGAAGCGTCCGGCACGGGTACCCGCATCTACCGCCGTGAGGATGAACAGCGCCTCAAACAGGATCGCGAAGTGGTACCAGAAGGCCATGGTGTTCTCACCCGGCAGCACCTGGTGCAGGATCTGCGCGATACCGACCGCCAGGGTCGGGGCACCGCCCGCACGGGCCAGGATGGTGTGCTCACCGATGTCCTTGGCTACGCCCTCAAGCACATCTGGCGTGATGGCAAAGCCCCAGTTGCTGACCGTCTGCGCCACCGCGACCACATCGCTACCGACTACGGCAGGCGGGCTGTTCATGGCGAAGTAGACACCCGGTTCAATCACCGAAGCAGCGACCATGGCCATGATGGCTACGAACGATTCCATCAGCATGCCGCCGTAACCGATGTAGCGGGCGTTGGTTTCGTTGTCGAGCAGCTTCGGCGTGGTGCCCGAGGAGATCAGGGCGTGGAAGCCCGATACCGCACCACACGCGATGGTGATAAACAGGAACGGGAACAGGGTGCCTTTCCAGACAGGGCCAGTACCGTCGGTGAACTGGGTCAGTGCAGGCATTTTCAGTTCAGGCGCGATGACCAGAATACCGATCGCCAGGCCTACGATGGTGCCAATCTTGAGGAAGGTCGAGAGGTAGTCACGGGGCGCCAGCACCAGCCACACAGGCAGTACGGCAGCCACAAAGCCATAACCCACCAACAGCCAGGTGATTTGTACGCCGGTGAAGGTGAAGACCTTGGACCAGGTCGGATCGGCAGCAACCTGCCCGCCCAGCCAGATCGACAGCAACAGCAGGACAACACCCATCAGCGAGATTTCGCCAATACGCCCCGGGCGGATGTAGCGCATGTAAACGCCCATGAACATCGCGATCGGGATGGTCGCCATCACCGTGAACATGCCCCATGGGCTCTCGGCCAGGGCCTTGACCACGATGAGCGCCAGCACCGCGAGGATGATGATCATGATCAGGAAGCAGCCGAACAGGGCAATGGTGCCCGGAATCCGGCCCATCTCTTCACGGACCATGTCGCCCAGCGAACGGCCGTTGCGACGGGTGGACAGGAACAGCACCATAAAGTCCTGAACCGCACCTGCCAGCACCACACCGGCAATCAGCCAGAGCGTACCGGGCAGATAGCCCATCTGCGCAGCCAGAACCGGTCCGACCAGCGGCCCTGCGCCAGCAATCGCGGCAAAGTGGTGGCCGAACAGGATGTGCTTGTTGGTCGGGACATAGTCCAGACCATCGTTATTAAGTACCGCCGGTGTCGCCCGACGTGGATCGAGCTGCATCACCTTGGTGGCGATGAACAGGCTGTAGTAACGGTAGGCAACCAGGTAGATAGCCACCGCCGCGACTACAATCCACAAGGCATTGATGGCTTCACCGCGACGCAGGGCAACCACACCCAACGCACAGGCTCCGATGATTGCCAGCGCTAGCCACGGCAAGTGGCGCAGCAGGCTATTATTGTTGTTCATGATTAGCTTCCAGCTAGTGGATTGAAAGACTGCCCGACGAGTCTAGGGCGAGTCATCGCACATTGCCATACCTGCTACGTTCTAGAGCCTCCCGAGCAGGAAACTCATGGCTCTGTTATGCACCTAACACGCGTACCTGACAAGCACTGGACTATAGTTGAGTGCGAACCCCGGAGGGCTTGGCCATGAGCGACCATCACGAACGTCGGCTTTTCAAACGTGTTCCCTTCGATGCCCGCACCGAGCTGGTGCAAGGTGATCAACGATGGCCCGTCAAACTGCTGGATCTGTCGCTCAAGGGGTTGTTGATCGAATGCCCCGAGGGCTGGCAGGGCGACCCTATCCAGGGTTTCGATGCCTCCATACACCTCAACGACCACGACGAAGTGAAGATGCACGTGGAGTTGCGTCACGAGGAGGGCAACCAGATGGGTTTCGTTTGCCAGTTCATTGATCTGGACTCCATTTCGCACCTGCGGCGACTGATCGAACTGAACCTGGCCAACCCGGAAGAACTTGAGCGCGAACTGCGGCAACTGATCGAAGCGTAGGAACGTTTAGCCAACTACCCAATCCCCACCAGAGCCTTTAGCGATCGCTACAAGGCTCCGTTGGCGCGCCTGCCAAACGCCCTGCATACCATTAATGAGAAAATATGGCACACCGATTGCGTGCAACAGATCCGCTCGGGCCATCTAAAAATTGTATACAATTCTTCTGATAATGATTGCCACTTGTTGTCTACAGTAGGCCCACAACAATAAAACAGAGACCCTGCTCCTCATGAATACGTCCTCCGCTAGCACGTCTTCAGCGCAACGTCCCGAAGACGAAAACCTAGGCCTCGGCGCCAACCTGGCTTACGGCCTGCAACACGTATTGACCATGTACGGCGGTATCGTTGCGGTTCCCTTGATTCTCGGCCAGGCCGCGGGACTGGGGCCGGCTGATATCGGTTTGTTGATTGCGGCCTCATTGTTCGCAGGTGGTCTTGCAACACTGCTACAAACCCTTGGCTTACCGTTCTTTGGCTGCCAGTTGCCATTGGTACAGGGCGTTTCATTCGCAGGCGTGGCAACCATGGGCGCCATTCTCAGTAGTGAAGGCGGTGGAGGTCTGCCTGGCGTGTTGGGTGCGGTCATGGCCGCATCGCTGATAGGCTTCCTGATCACGCCCGTCTTCTCACGCATTACCAAGTTCTTCCCGCCGTTGGTCACCGGTATCGTCATCACCACCATCGGCCTGACACTGATGCCCGTGGCGGCGCGCTGGGTCATGGGCGGCAACAGCAAATCGCCAGAGTTTGGCAGCATGGCCAACATCGGCCTGGCGGCCCTGACCTTCGCCATCGTGCTGGTACTCAGCAAACTCGGTAGCGCAGCGATCTCTCGCCTGTCGATCCTGCTGGCCATGGTCATCGGCACACTGATTGCCTGGTCATTGGGCATGGCGGATTTCTCCAAGGTCCTGGACGGCCCGCTGGTGGCCTTTCCTGAACCGTTCCATTTCGGTATGCCGACCTTTCACATCGCCGCCATTCTGTCGATGTGCATCGTGATCATGGTGACCTTGGTAGAAACCTCGGCGGATATTCTCGCGGTTGGCGAAATCATCGACACCAAGGTTGACTCCAAGCGCTTGGGCAATGGCCTGCGCGCCGACATGGCGTCGAGCATCCTTGCCCCCATCTTCGGCTCCTTCACCCAGAGCGCCTTCGCCCAGAACGTTGGCCTGGTGGCTGTGACGGGCGTCAAGAGCCGCTACGTAGTGGCAACCGGCGGGGTGATTCTGGTGGTGCTGGGGCTTCTGCCAATCATGGGGCGCATCATTGCCGCCGTACCAACCTCAGTACTGGGCGGTGCCGGTATCGTATTGTTCGGCACCGTTGCTGCCAGCGGTATTCGCACGCTGTCGAAAGTGGACTACCGCAACAACATGAACCTGATCATCGTCGCCGCCTCGCTGGGCTTCGGCATGATCCCGATCGCTGCACCGACCTTCTATGACCATTTCCCAAGCTGGTTTGAAACCATCTTCCACTCCGGCATCAGCTCGGCGGCGATCATGGCGATTCTTCTGAACCTGACGTTCAACCACTTCACGACTGGCAACTCGGACCAGCAGTCGGTGTTTGCTGCCGCTTACGAGCGCACGATCAATTACTCGGACATTTCCGCCCTGCGCGACGGTGATTACTTCGAGGACGGCAAGCTGTTCGATGCCGACGGCAAGGAGATTCCGGTCATTAGCGAACACGACCACGACCACGGCGCACCGTCAGAACGACGAACCGCTGCGGCTGAACACTGATGCACTGATGCACTGATGCACTGAGCAGCATAAGGGCCGACGAGGAATCGTCGGCCCTTTTCATTTGCAGGCCTGATGCGTCACTCGAACAACGCATCCAGCGCCTGCTCAAGGCGCGTGACCGCAATGACCTGCAAGCCTGCAGGGGCTTCCTTTGGTGCATTACCCTTGGGAACAATGGCGCGCTTGAAGCCATGCTTGGCGGCTTCCTTGAGGCGTTCCTGCCCACTGGGAACCGGACGGACTTCACCCGACAGGCCAATCTCACCGAACACCAGCAGGTCTTGGGACAAGGGTCGATTGCGCAGGCTCGACATCACCGCCGCCAACAGTGCGAGGTCGGAGGCGGTTTCCAGCACTTTCACACCACCGACTACGTTGAGGAACACGTCCTGGTCATGGGTCGGGATGCCGCCATGGCGGTGCAGCACCGCCAGGAGCATTGCCAGCCGGTTCTGATCCAGACCAAGCGTCACTCGCCGAGGATTCGCCAGGTGGCTGTCGTCAACCAGCGCCTGAACTTCAACCAGCATCGGCCGAGTTCCCTCCCAGGTGGCCATGACGACGCTGCCGGGAACCTCCTCCTGGGCACGGGTGAGGAAGATGGCCGAAGGATTGGAGACTTCCTTGAGGCCACGGTCGGTCATGCCGAACACGCCCAGTTCATTGACGGCACCAAAACGGTTCTTCACTGCCCGCAGCAAACGCAGGCGTCCATCGGACTCACCTTCAAAATACAGCACGGTATCGACCATATGCTCCAGCACGCGCGGCCCGGCCAAGGCGCCTTCCTTGGTCACGTGACCGACCAGGAAAATGGCCGTACCGCTCTGTTTGGCATAACGCACCAACAAGGCCGCACTTTCGCGCACCTGCGAGACACCGCCAGGGGCCGACTGCAATTGCTCGGTGAAGATGGTCTGGATCGAGTCGATAACCATCACCTTGGGCTTTTCCGCCCGGGCAGTAGCAATGATGTTCTCAATGCAGGTTTCGGTCATGACCCGCAACTGGTCCTGCGGTAAACCCAGGCGGCGCGCACGCATGGCCACTTGTTGCTGCGACTCCTCGCCCGTGACATAAAGCGCCGGAAGGCGGGTCGCAATGTTGCAAAGGGTTTGGAGCAGGATGGTCGACTTGCCGATACCCGGGTCGCCGCCGATCAACACCACCGAACCATCCACCAGCCCACCACCGAGCACACGGTCAAGCTCGACACTGGCCGTGGTGAAACGCGGAATTTCTTCGACACTGACTTCTGCCAGGGTCTTGATCTGCGCCTGCTGCCCCGCCCAGCCACTGCGGCCACTGGGCGCTGCGGCTGCACCACTTTCCAACACGGTTTCGACCAGGGTATTCCAGGCGCCGCATTCACCGCATTGCCCGGCCCACTTCGGAAAGGTCGCACCACACTCGGTGCAGCCGTACATGCGCTTGGCTTTGGCCATGGGGCGGTCTCCTGGAAAAACCGCCATGATAGCCGAGCAGGCAAGCCCATGGGGCCAACCGTGGAAGACAAAACTTTTCGGTATAACCACAGTCTGTAGCCGCAGCGATAAGCATGACTCGCATAGCTGATTTACACTGTTTTCACCAATCTCATCTGTTACAGGGAATAAACCATGGGCGTGCTCAGTGAATTCAAAGCCTTTGCAGTCAAGGGCAACGTGGTCGACATGGCGGTCGGTATCATTATCGGCGCAGCCTTCGGCAAAATCGTTTCATCTTTTGTCGGTGATGTAGTGATGCCACCCATTGGGCTGCTAATTGGTGGGGTGGACTTCAGCGACCTGGCAGTCACCCTGAAAGCCGCCGAAGGTGATGTGCCCGCAGTGGTCATGGCCTACGGGAAGTTCATCCAGACCGTCATCGACTTCATCATCGTCGCCTTCGCCATTTTCATGGGGGTAAAGGCGATCAACCGGCTCAAGCGCGAAGAAGCCGTTGCACCCAGCGCGCCCCCTGTCCCTACCAAGGAAGAAGAGCTGCTGACTGAGATTCGTGACCTGCTCAAGAACCAAAGCAACAAGCCGTAAGCGACACAACGCTGGCGCCCGCGTGCGCCAGCGCCTGATGCTGCTACCAGTAGTTTTCCACTGCAACCTGGCCGGGCCGACGGCTCAGGCTCAATTGCATGTCGCGCTGTTTGAGTAGCGCTCGGGTGTCATCGATCATCTGCGGGTTACCACAGATCATCACCCGTGAATGTTCGGGCGTCAGTGCTGCACCGGCAACACGCTCCAGTTCGCCATTCTCGATCAATCGAGTGATACGCCCGTTGAGTGCCCCCGGGTGTTGCTCACGGGTAACGATGGGAATGAACTGCAACGCACCCGCGTATTCGGCCAGGTAATCGCGCTGTTCAAGGCCCGCAATCAGTGGCTGATAAGCCAGCTCCCGGGCCTCACGCACCGAATACACCAACTTGATGCGTTCAAACCGCTCCCATACTTCAAAATCCTGCAGGATTGATAGAAAGGGAGCGATACCCGTGCCGGTTGCCAACAACCACAGATCACGTCCACCCACGAAGCGGTCCAGGGTCAGAAACCCGAATGCCTGGCGATCAATCAGCAGGCTGTCACCCTGACGCAAACGGCTGAGTTCGCTTGTGAACTCCCCTCCCGGCACCACGATGGAAAAGAAATCGAGGTACTCATCGTGCGGGGCGCTGACCATTGAGTACGCACGCCAGACCACACTGCCATCAGCCCGTGTCACGCCCAGGCGCGCGAACTGCCCGACACGGAAACGAAACCCCTGGTCACGCGTAATCCGCAAACTGAACAGACTCGGGGTCAGCGGCTGCACATCCAGCAGCGTTTGACGCGTGAACTTCTCCTCACTGGCAGTCATGACCTGCTCCAATCGTCGATTAAGACCAGTGTCTCGCAAAATGCGCCGCATAAACACGGACGATTAGTAAGCGATACCTGCACCTGCTATCGCAAAATAACCCAAGCAAATACTAGGACTTTTCCTACAATCAAAAACACACGGAGTTTGGATCCATCAAAAGGAGGTGACTTGCCATGCCCTATTGGAACCAGGAGCAGATGCAACAGCTGCTCAATGAACACAACGAACAGCAGCTGTTTGAAATTGCACTGTCCCTGGCAAAGCAACTCGGCATGGACTTCCTGGGGTTCACGATCCGCAGGCACGTTGCGACCCAATCCCCTCAGTACATACTCCTGAACAACTTTCCAAGTGAATGGAACACGCGCTACCAACAGGGCGATTACATAAAGATTGACCCCATAGCAACCCATTGTCAGCAATCACTGGCCGCCATTCTCTGGGATGAAAACGCGTTTGCCGAGGTTCCCGAATACTGGGAGGAAGCACAGTCCTTTGGCCTGCGTTTCGGCTGGAGCCTGGCCATACACGACGCTCGCGGCAATCAGAGCATGCTCAGCGTGCTTCGGGCGAACGGCCCTGTAACGACTGCCGAGTTCTTTGACAAGGCCTGCCATACCTTATGGCTATGTAACCTGATACACACCCTGATCGTGGAGCGCATTCACCCACCCAAACGCCTGACATATGAATTGTCTGCTCGGGAAATCGAAGTGCTCAAGTGGTCCGCCGAGGGCAAAACCGCGGCCGACATCGCCTGTATTCTGGCCTTGTCTGAAAGCACCGTTAATTTCCATATCCGTAGCGTCATGGCGAAGATGAATACCAATAACAAGACCAGTGCGGTTGTCCGGGCCGCCATGAATGGTCTTTTATGACGCGCCAAGCGCCAGTCAGTGCGGTGTAAACCCTGTAGAATCGTCGTCAACTTGCCGTCGCTCGCCGCGACGGCCGCCGATGCCCCAGAGCCTTATGCCATGCCCTTGCTGATCAACCCCTTTGCCGAACTTGACCTGATCCGCCAACCCGAACAAGCCAACGACCCCCTACAAGCGTTTGATGCCGCCGATGAGTACCTGCTTGAGCACCTGGCCGAACAGGCGCTGCCGAGCAGTGCTCGGGTGCTGGTACTGAATGACAGTTTTGGTGCCTTGGCCATCAGTTTGAGCCGTCATGTACAGGTGGTCAGCAGTGGCGACTCATACCTGGCAAGGCTTGGTCTGGAAAAGAACCTGCCGCGTAACGGTCAGCCCTTTGACAGTGTCACCTTCGTTCCGGCCAGTGCCGCGTGGCAAGGCCCGTTCGAACGCGTGCTGGTGCGCGTTCCCAAAACCCTGGCGTTGTTTGAGGAGCAGTTGATTCGCCTGCAGGGGCATCTGGCTCCAGGCGCT
Source organism: Pseudomonas sp. FFUP_PS_473 (assembly GCF_002858665.1). NCBI lineage: Bacteria > Pseudomonadati > Pseudomonadota > Gammaproteobacteria > Pseudomonadales > Pseudomonadaceae > Pseudomonas > Pseudomonas sp. FFUP_PS_473. Next base: position 42,316 of record NZ_PJQQ01000004.1, on the reverse strand, counting down.
CAGGTCATCGCTGGCGCGATGATCAAGCACTTGCCACGTGCCGCTGGCGATCTGCTGGAAAAGTACATCGGCCCGGTGCAGGCCTCCCTGGCGCGCAAGAAGGCACGCTTGCTGATTGCCACGGCAGAAAGCAAAGCCCCCTTCACCTCGCCCTACCCGACCCGCTATCGTCTGGACGAACCGGCGTTGAACCTGCTCAACCATGCCAACGTGTTCTGCCGCGAAGGCCTGGACATTGGCACACGGGCCTTCCTTCCCCACCTGCCAAAGAACCTCGGGCAAGCGCGGGTCGCCGACCTTGGCTGCGGTAACGGCGTGCTGGCGATCGTCAGTGCGCTGGCCAACCCACAGGCACAGTACACACTGGTCGACGAGTCTTATATGGCGGTTCAGTCGGCCCGCGAAAACTGGCACGCGGCGCTGGGTGAGCGTGACGTGGAAATACGCGCCGACGATGGCCTGGCCAGCCAGCCCGAGCGCTCACTGGACGTGGTGCTGTGCAACCCGCCGTTCCATCAGCAGCAGGTGGTCGGCGATTTTCTGGCCTGGCGCATGTTCCAGCAGGCCCGCGAAGCACTGGTCCCCGGCGGTGCACTTTACATCGTCGGTAACCGCCACCTGGGTTACCACAGCAAACTGGCGCGGCTGTTCCGTGGCGTCGAACAAGTCGGGGCCAACCCCAAGTTCGTGGTGTTGAAAGCGCGCAAGTGAACAGGCAAAAAAAACCCTTCGTAGCGAACCGCTACGAAGGGTGAGAGGCCGCCGCAAGGCGGCAATGGGAGTTTGCCTAATGGGTGCTAAGGCCGGCAGCGCTCATGAACAGGCGCATCAGCCAGGCGAATATCCCCAAGGTCACGACGCTGCCCGCCCAGATCACCGCCAACCAACCCAAGCGTTGCCAGAGCGGTTTGTTTTCGGCGTTAACGGTTTCTTTAACAGCCATTTCACACCCTCCGTTCAAACCCTAGTGGTAGCCGTCTTCGTGGGTCACCTTGCCGCGGAACACGTAGTAGCTCCAGAAGGTGTACCCCAGAATGAACGGGATGATGAACAAGGTGCCGACCAGCATGAAGCCCTGGCTTTGTGGTGGCGCAGCAGCATCCCAAATAGAGATCGATGGCGGGATGATGTTTGGCCACAGGCTGATACCCAGCCCGCTGTAGCCCAGGAAGATCAACACCAGGGTCAGCAGGAACGGGGTGTAGTGGGCATTACGCGCCACTGCCTTGAGCAGGCCATAGAGGGTCACCAGCACCAGGATCGGTACCGGCAGGAACCAGAACAGATTCGGCAGGCTGAACCAACGCGTGGCGATGTCCGGGTGCGCAAGCGGCGTCCACAGGCTAACGATGCCGGTCACCGCCAGAAGCACCAACGCCAACGGCCGCGCCAGATCGTGCATCTGCTTCTGCAACTTGCCTTCGGTTTTCATGATCAGCCAAGTACAGCCCAGCAAGGTGTAGGCGACTACCAAGCCCACGCCACAGAACAGGCTGAACGGGCTCAGCCAGTCCAGGCTACCACCGGCGTAGGAACGGTCGACCACCTTGAAGCCTTCAATGAAGGCACCCAACGCGACCCCCTGGAAGAAGGTGGCCGCAAGCGAGCCACCAATGAACGCCTTGTCCCAGATATGACGCTTGTCGGCCTTGGCCTTGAAACGGAACTCGAAGGCCACACCACGGAAAATCAGCCCGACCAGCATCAGCATCAACGGCAGGTACAGCGCTGACAGCACCACGGCATAGGCCAGCGGGAAGGCGCCGAACAGTGCAGCGCCGCCCAACACCAGCCAGGTTTCGTTACCGTCCCAGACCGGCGCAACAGTGTTCATCATCACGTCGCGGTCACGGTCGTCCTTGATGAAGGGGAAGAGCATGCCAATCCCCAGATCGAAACCATCCATGATCACGTACATCATGATCCCGAAGATGATGATCACGGCCCAGATCAGCGGTAGATCGATACCCATGATTCAGTTCCCCTTGTTCAGGCTGAAGTTTTCGCCGTCGTGGTTATCGTCACCCGCAGCAGACAGCGGCCGTGCCGGAGTGCGTTGCTGACCAGGACCGCCAGTGCTGACTTCCTTGCCTTCGTCAGTTTTCGGCCCCTTTCGCACTAGGCGCATCATGTAGCCCAAACCTGCTCCGAACAGCGCGAAATACACCACCACGAACATCACCAGCGTCACACCCAACTGGGTGTAACTATGATTCGAGGCACCGTCGGCGGTACGCATCAGGCCATAGACCACCCACGGCTGACGACCGACTTCAGTGGTGAACCACCCGGCGAGTACTGCGATCAAACCGGACGGGCCCATCCACAGGGTCAGGTAGAGGAATGGCCGCGAACTGTAGAGGCTGCCACGCAGGCGCAACCAGACACTCCATAGGCCGACCGCAATCATCAGCATGCCGAGGCCGACCATGATCCGGAACGACCAGAAGACTACGGTCGAGTTCGGCCGGTCTTCAGGGGCGAACTCCTTCATCGCCGGCACTTGTTTATCCAGGCTGTGGGTCAGGATCAGGCTGCCCAGTGCCGGGATCTCTAGTTTGAAATGGGTGGTTTCGGCTTTCATGTCGGGGATGCCGAACAGAATCAACGGGGTCGGCTCGTCCCCGACGTTTTCCCAGTGCCCTTCAATGGCAGCGATTTTCACCGGCTGGTGCTTGAGGGTGTTCAACCCATGGAAATCGCCGATAACCGCTTGAACCGGCGCGACGATCAAGGCCATCCACATGGCCATCGATAGCATCTTGCGGATCGCCGGGTTGTCACGCCCACGCAGTAGATGCCAGGCCGCCGAAGCACCGACAAAGAATGCCGTCGCGACAAACGCCGCGGTCGCCATGTGCGCCAGACGATAAGGGAAGGACGGGTTGAAGATCACGGCCAGCCAGTCCACCGGAATCACTCGACCATCAATGATCTCGTAACCCTGTGGGGTCTGCATCCAGCTGTTCGAGGCAAGGATCCAGAAGGTCGAGACCAAGGTGCCAAGGGCGACCATGAGGGTGGAGAAAAAGTGCAGACCGCGGCCTACACGGTTCCAGCCGAAGAGCATGACGCCAAGGAAACCGGCCTCAAGGAAGAAGGCGGTCAATACCTCGTAGGTCAGCAAAGGCCCAGTGACGGCCCCGGCGAAATCGGAGAAACGGCTCCAGTTGGTGCCGAACTGGTACGCCATGACCAGGCCGGATACAACGCCCATACCGAAGTTCACGGCGAAGATCTTCGACCAGAAGTGATACAGGTCGCGGTAAACGCTGTTGTTAGTCTTGAGCCACAGGCCTTCGAGCACCGCCAGGTAGCTCGCCAGGCCAATGGTGATGGCCGGGAACAGGATATGGAACGAGACGGTAAACGCGAACTGGATTCGGGCGAGATCGAGTGCCTCCAAACCGAACATAGTGCTTCCTCTGTCAGGTAATCTGGCGCGCGGCGAATGCCTTTGCGCCAACTGCCCCCACGGCTATTGAGTGCCACACATTGGAGTTGTTCTGGAAACAGCAATCGTAGGGATTTACGGCCACGGGGCCGATTCGTTGCATCTGCAACTATTGACGCAGATCAACGTATGAAAAACAGAATAGTCCCGAACGCCTGCGCAGGTTATGTGGTCGATTGCCGCGTGACCGGTTGCCTCACCCCCTTTACGAGGTAACTGTTTAGTGCGCTAACCGCCCACTCTCGGGCTTTCTGGTTCGCTCAGGTATTCACTGCCAGCAGCTTTCAAATGCTCACCCTGGCCATCGGTTGGCACCTCTATCCATTGACCGGCAGCGTGCTTGACCTCGACCTGGCGGTGTTGGCCGTACTGGGTGCCGCCGGGGCGGTGTTGGAACGCTGCTGGTGACCGGGCTGTGGATAAAACTGTTCCCAAGCCTGGCCAGCCGCGATCACTTGCACACGGTCGAACCCTTATAGACAACGCCACGCCTTCCTGCGGATACCATGCCAGCGCCCAAGATGGGCGTATCTGCATTACTCCTCGTCGATCATGCTGGTATGATGCGCGGCTTTTTCCCGACCCAAGGAAAATACACAGCCTCCCGGTATGGTCTGTGCTTTGCTAGTTGGGTCGATCATTCACGGCGCCAGCGCGCGCCACGGGAGCAGGCATGCTGGAAAGGCTGTTTCAACTAAAAGCACACAACACCAACGTGCGCACCGAAATTCTGGCGGGCGTCACCACGTTCCTGGCGATGGCCTACATTCTGTTCGTCAACCCCAGCATCCTCGGCGAAACCGGCATGGACAAAGGCGCGGTCTTCGTCGCCACCTGCCTGGCTGCCGCCATCGGCTCGACCGTCATGGGCGTGATCGCCAACTACCCGATCGCGCTGGCACCAGGGATGGGCCTGAACGCCTTCTTTACCTACACCGTCGTCCTGAACATGGGCCACACCTGGCAAGTCGCGCTGGGGGCAGTGTTCATTTCCGCCGTGTTGTTCTTTCTGCTGTCGATTTTTCGTATCCGCGAATGGATCGTCAACAGCATCCCGCTGCCGCTGCGCTCGGCCATTGCCGCCGGTATCGGTCTGTTCCTGGCACTGATCGCCCTGCACAACGCTGGCATCGTGGTCGCCCACAAGGCAACCGTGGTCGGCCTGGGCGACCTGAAGCAACCCGCACCGATACTCGCCACCCTGGGCTTCTTTCTGATCGTCGCACTGGAAGCACTGAAGGTGCGTGGTGCCGTACTGATCGGCATTCTCGCCGTCACCCTGGCCTCCATCACGCTGGGCTTCAGCGAGTTCGGTGGGGTAATGTCGATGCCACCGTCACTGGCGCCAACCTTCCTGCAGCTGGATATCAAGGGTGCCCTGGACATTGGCCTGATCAGCGTGATCTTTGCCTTCCTGTTCGTCGACCTGTTCGACAATTCGGGCACCCTGATTGGCGTTGCCAAACGTGCTGGCCTGATGGGCAAGGACGGCCACATGCCGAAGATGGGGCGCGCCCTGATCGCCGACAGTACTGCAGCCATGGCCGGTTCGCTGCTGGGTACCTCGACCACCACCAGCTACATTGAGTCGGCCGCTGGCGTCAGCGCCGGTGGACGTACCGGGCTGACAGCAGTCGTGGTCGCCGTGCTGTTCCTGCTGGCGCTGTTCTTTGCACCGTTGGCCGGCAGCGTGCCCGCCTATGCTACGGCGCCGGCGCTGCTGTTCGTCGCCGTGCTGATGGCGTCGGGCCTGGCTGAAATAAACTGGGACGACATCACTGAAGCCGCACCCGTGGTCATTACGGCCCTGGCGATGCCGCTGACCTACTCGATTGCCAACGGCATCGCCTTTGGTTTCATTTCCTGGACGGTCATCAAGCTGATCTCTGGCCGTGGCCGCGAGGTCAATTCGGCGCTGGTGGTCCTGTCGATTCTGTTCGTCATCAAACTGGGCTGGTTCAACGCATGAGTGCTGTCCTCGATCCTGCAACTTACAGCCAACAATTGGACGCCAAGGTCGCTCGCCTGCGCGAGCTGCTGGCGCCTTTCGCAGCACCGGAACCGGCCGTCTTCGACTCACCGCGCGAGCACTATCGCCTGCGTGCCGAGTTCCGCCTCTGGCGTGAAAACGAGCAGCGCTTCTATGCAATGTTCGCCCCTGGCGAAAAGCACACGCCGATCCTGATCGAAGACTTCCCGATCGCCAGCCTGCGTATCAACGAACTGATGCCCAAGCTCAAAGCCGCCTGGCAAGCCAGCTCGGCCTTGAGCTTCAAACTGTTCCAGGTGGAGTTCCTCACCACCCTGGCCGGTGACGCGATGATTACCCTGTGCTATCACCGGCCATTGGACGAGCACTGGGAGGCTGCAGCGCGGCAGTTGGCCAGCGACCTGAATGCAAGCATCATCGGTCGCTCCAAGGGCAAGCGTGTGGTGATCGGCCGCGACTATGCGGTCGAAGAGCTGCAGGTGGCTGGACGCAGTTTCCGCTACCGTCAGCCCGAAGGCGCGTTCACCCAACCCAACGGCACGGTCAACCAGAAGATGCTGAACTGGGCCTATGACGCGCTGGGTGAGCGCCAGGACGACCTGCTGGAGCTGTACTGCGGCAACGGTAACTTCACCTTGCCGCTCGCTACCCGGGTTCGCAAGGTACTGGCCACCGAGATCAGCAAGACGTCAGTCAATGCCGCCCTGCACAACCTCGATGACAACGCTGTGGATAACGTACGCCTGGTGCGCCTGTCCGCCGAAGAACTGACTGAAGCGCTCAATGATGTGCGCCCCTTCCGTCGCCTGGAAGGGATCGACCTGAAGAGCTACCAGTTTGGCAGCGTCTTCGTCGATCCACCGCGTGCGGGCATGGATCCGGATACCTGTGAGCTGACACGACGTTTCGACAACATCCTGTACATCTCCTGCAACCCGGAGACCCTCGCGGCCAACATCGCCCAGTTGCACGACACACACCGTATCGAGCGCTGTGCATTGTTCGACCAGTTCCCCTACACCCACCACATGGAAAGCGGGGTGTTGTTGGTACGACGTTGATCGACAGCCATCCTGATGGCAAGAGGGTCAGGGGGTGTACCGCAACAAGGGCACCCATTGATCCTCGTCAGCCAGCCCGCCATGGTGGCCCAACCACTGGCTGGCGTGCTTCTCCACCTGACTGCGAATGATCCCCCCATGCCCACGGGGTATCACGATCAGGTCGCCAATACGGGCTTCGGCCCCGCTCAGCACCACGTCACCGAACAGACTCTGCTTGATTGCCTGGGCCTTGCTCAGCACCGTATAGGCGTCGCCGAGGCGCTCTTGCCAGCGTGCCAGCACCCGGTCCAGCTGATGCTCCGCCACGTAGACATGACGCGCCCGTATATCCCCAGCCACGGCATGTACGCCTTGCTGCAGAGTTGCATCCTCATCGAAATCGACCACCCGTGCGCTGTCCAGCCGAACCATGCCATGGTCCGCGATGACCTTCAGATCGGCACCCGCGGGCAGGTACAGGGCAATCGACTGGGCCAATTGGTCAGCAATCTCCAGCTGTTTGAGCCACGGTTCGGAGCCCGGCCCATACACGTGCCCAGCAAAATCCAGGTCACCAAAATAAGCGAAACACAAGGCCGGACGCTCTGCCTCAAGGGCCTTGCGCACCAATGCCGGATAAGCCTCGTATGCCACTGCCGGAAGAATCTCGCCAGCACGGTAGATCGCTCTGGAAAAGTCCGATGTGGCGTAGCGGCCAAGCATCAGTGTACTGATGGCGATCCCCTGCTCTGCCGCCTTTGACCAGGCCATGCGCGGAACGATGAAATCGTCGGGCGCAGGTACAGGGCTGCATGCGCCCTCCCCCTGCAGCGCCGAACTGCTCCAGGTCAGCGGAGAGAGCGCCGTCTGCGCATCAAGGGCAAAACTGCAACCCACGATTCCGTGGGCGCCACTGGCCAGGCCCGAAGTGATAGAGGCCAGGCTGGTCGCGGTAGTCGCAGGAAAGCCGACGCGAAAACACCCGTCAGGGCGCATCAACGCAGCGAGAAATGGTGCTCGGTGCGCATGCTCGTGCAGCAAGTGCCACCCCAGACCGTCGATCAACAACAGGCAGGTTGCCGAAGCCGCCTCCAACCTGAAGGTGTTGTTGAACGCCCTCCCCCCCAATGACGCCAGAATCGACTGGGTGAGGTGAGCAAGCCCCGGCCAGGTCGCCTCCAGTGACGGCCTCTCTTCCCTCTGCACCGCCATATTTCCCTCCGTGGTCAGGTTGTTAAACAACAGGTTTAGCACACCCTGTTCGATCAGCGAACAGAAAAAGCGCCGACCCGGCTCTCGCCAATTGACCAAATTAACCAGTTAGTACAATTTGCTCGAGACAGCGTTTCCTCACTCAAGAACAACAACGGAGCCCACCGATGAGTCGTACCGTCCTGGTCCTCAATGGTCCCAACCTCAACCTGTTAGGCACCCGAGAGCCGGCTACCTATGGCCGCGAAACCCTGGCTGATGTGTCCGCCCTGTGCAGCCGCAGTGCCGCCCAACTGGGGCTGGAAGTTGATTTTCGCCAAACCAACCATGAAGGCGAACTACTCGACTGGATTCACCAGGCCCGTGGTCGATATGCGGCCATCGTGATCAATCCGGCAGCCTGGACCCACACGTCAGTCGCCATCCGCGACGCCTTGGTAGCCGTGGAGCTTCCGGTTATCGAAGTACACATTTCCAACGTGCATGCCCGTGAGTCGTTCCGCCATCACAGCTATGTCTCGTCCATTGCTGTTGCCGTGCTCTGCGGTTTCGGCATCAACGGCTACCGCTTGGCCCTGGAACATCTCGCTCAATGGCTGTCGACTCAGGAGCAATCGGCATGAACCGTAAACCCAGCGTTCTCGCCGGCCTGATCGGCGCCGGCATCCAGGCTTCACGCACCCCTGCACTGCATGAGCATGAAGGGGCGGCACAAGGTCTTAACTACCTCTATCGCCTGATCGACCTTGACGTCTTGAAGCTCGACAGCAGTGCCCTGGAAGAACTGCTGACAGCCGCCGAGCACATGGGCTTCACCGGGCTGAACATCACCTTCCCGTGCAAACAGGCCATCTTGCCGCTGCTCGACGAACTGTCGCCAGAGGCACGGGGCATTGGCGCGGTCAACACCGTGCTGCTCAAGGACGGTAAACGCATCGGCCACAACACCGACTGCCTGGGCTTTGCCGAAGGGTTTCGCCGTGGCCTCACAGGTGTACAGCGTCGGCTGGTGGTGCAGATGGGTGCTGGCGGCGCTGGCGCCGCAGTGGCTCATGCCTTGCTGGGCGAAGGCGTTGCGCAACTGGTCATCTTCGATGTCGAGGCCGCTCGAGCCCAGGCGCTGGTGGATAACCTCAACCAGCATTTCCCCGGAGCTCCCGCTCGTGTTGGGCATGACCTGGAAGCGGCAATGGCAGAGGCCGACGGCCTGGTCAACACCACGCCGATGGGCATGGCCAAACTACCCGGCATGCCGGTGCCCAAAGCGCTGCTGCGCAGCAACCTGTGGGTAGCTGAAATCGTGTATTTCCCACTGGAGACCGATTTACTTCGCGAAGCTCGAGCGCTGGGCTGCCAGACACTGAACGGCGGAACGATGGCCGTGTTTCAGGCGGTCAAGGCGTTTGAGCTGTTCAGCGGCGTACCGGCCGATGCCCAGCGGATGATCGAGCACTTCAGCAGTTTTCAGAACTGATCCGTGTAGCCGCTGCCAACCGGCAGCGGCACCTGGCTCATGCCTGCAGGTAGCGCAGCACCGACTCGCAAATCATTTCGCGGTGGCGCGCCTTCACTGCGCTGTCCTCGAAATCGACCTGGAAAATCTCACCGAACGTATGTCGGTTCGAGACCCGATAGAAACAGAACGAACTGATCAGCAAATGCACGTCCAGGGCTTCCAGGCCTTGGCGGAAAAGCCCTTCAGCAGCACCGCGGCGCAGAATCTCATCCAGCGCCATCAGCACCGTCTTGTTCATCGAGCTGATGGCCGATGAGCGTTTGACGTAGTCACCGTGGTGCATGTTTTCGTTACAGACGATTCGCACAAAGTCGACATTGCGGTCGTGGTGATCGAAGGTGAACTCGACCAACCGACGAATGCCCTGACGCGGCTCCAGCTCTGCCAGGTGCAAACTGCTTTCCGTGCTGCGAATGTCGCCGTAGAGCTTTTCCAGCACTTCGATGTACAACTGCTCCTTGCTGCTGAAGTAGTAGTAGATCATGCGCTTCGAGGTATGCGTGCGCTCGGCAATCGCATCGACCCTGGCCCCTGCGAGCCCCTGCTGGACAAACTCGCAGATTGCCGCCTGAAGAATGCTCTCCCGCGTCTTTTCAGGGTTGTTCTTGCGGCTTCTGCGCACCGCCTCGGTAGGGGCGGCGCAAAGTGCTGGGGTTGTCGTCATACGGGACTCATGGCCATCTGTGAACATCGTGATTATGAGGCCCGCATGCCTGAGAAGGAAGTCGAAGCCTGTTCCCCTAAAGTTTAACTTGTGCCTGGCTGCCGCTGCGTGCCTTGGCCATCGCCGCCAAACGCACCGCTACGTTGGCCGCACCGTAGCCACTGTATCCGTTGCGTCGTTGCAGCACTTCGAAGAAGAAACGCTCTTCAAATGGCTGGGTGTACACGTGAAACAGTTCACCGCCCTGGGCATCACGGTCGTACAGCACGTTGTAATAGGCCAGTTCACTGAGGAACTCGTCATCGAAGTCGAAGCGTGCGGCCAGATCGTCGTAATAGTTGAGCGGGATGTCGAGCAGGGCAACACCGGCTTCCTTGGCCTGCTTCACTGCGGCAAAGATGTCATCACAATCGAACGCAATGTGATGCACGCCCGAACCACGGTAATGCGACAGGGCATGGGAGATCGCGGTATTACGGTTCTCCGAGATGTTCAAGGGCAAGCGGATCGAAGTGCAACGGCTGCGCAGCGCACGGCTCTTGACCAGGCCGTAAGGGTCGGGCAGCACGACCTCGTCATCGGCACTGAAGTCCAGCAGGCTCTTGTAAAACAGCGCCCAACTGTCCAGGCCATCGGCCGGCAACGCCAGCGCCATGTGATCGATACGGGTCAGGCCCAGGGACGTGGCAGGTTGCTGCACCAGGCTGAAATCAGTGTCGTAGATAGTCCGCCCTTCGGCATCCTGGTCGACCAGATAGATCAGGCTGCCATCGGGCGCACGCACCGCCGCCAACTCGCGCTCGTTGGGGCCTACCAGGCCGCGGTAAGGCTGCCCGTGATACGCCACCGCCCGTGCCAGCGCTTGCGTGCTGTCTTTTACTCGAATGGCCGTAGCGCAGAGCGAAGGCCCATGGCTCTCGAAAAAGTTGTGCGCAAAGGAGTAAGGCTCGGCATTGAGGATCAGGTTGATATCGCCCTGACGCAGCAGGCTGACATTCTTCGAACGGTGTTCACCGGCCTTGGTAAACCCAAGGCGCTCCAGCCAATGCGAGAGTTTGGCGCCCAGTGCGTCATCCACCGCGAACTCAAGAAACTCGATGCCGTCGTAGGCACTGGCCGCTGGCGGCGTGAACAGCAGGTTGTCATCCGGCAACGGGCCAGACTGCTCAAGCAACAGCCGCGTCTTCTCTTCCAGGTACAACAGCGAACGCAAGCCATCGGCCGCATTGGCCCGTGGCGGCGCAGCCCGGAAGCCATCGTTGAAGATCTCCAGCGACAGCGGACCGCGATACCCTGTCGAAAGAATCGGAGCAAGAAACCCCGGCAAATCAAATTCACCTTGCCCAGGGAAGCAGCGGAAATGACGGCTCCACTCCAGCACATCCATGGCCAGGATTGGCGCGTCGGCCATCTGCACGAAGAAAATCTTCTCGCCCGGCACCTGCGCAATACCCCGTGGGTCGCCCTTGAGCGACAGGGTATGGAAACTGTCGAGAATCATCCCCAGGCTGGCATGATCGGCCTCCCTGACGATATCCCAGACTTGCTCCCAGGTATTGACGTGGCGGCCCCAGGCCAGCGCCTCATAGCCGATACGCAGGCCACGAGCCCCCGCACGTTCGGCCAGCAGCCGCAGGTCATCGACCAGTATCTGCCGCTCGCCCAACGAGTCACTGGCAACGTTACTGCAGACCAGCACCAGGTCGGTGCCCAGTTCCTGCATCAGGTCGAACTTGCGCTCGGCCCTGTCCAGGTTGCGCGCCAGGCGATCGCGGCGGCACCCTTCAAAGTCCCGAAACGGCTGAAACAGCGTGATCGCGAGCCCCAAATCAGCGCATCGCTGACGAATCTCGCGAGGGCTGCCGGCGTAATAGAGCAGGTCATTTTCGAATATTTCGACGCCATCGAAACCGGCGGCGGCAATCGCTTCAAGTTTTTCCGGCAGGGTACCGCTCAAGGATACGGTGGCAATCGAACGCTGCATTTTCTGGCTCCGATAGGCAGGCATGGCGCAATGAACGAATTATTGGCAACCCACTTTAGCAGCTCAACACAAAAGGTACGAACTGGTTAGTTTTGTGTTCGATTATCGAACAAATTAGCATTCGACGAATTGACCCATTTTCGGGCAGTAGCGCACCATTTCGTCACGGGGCAGTCGTGCTCAAAAAGCCAAAAGCTTCTCGACCACTGCCAATCAATCGACCGCCGCGTACTTCGGCGACCGCCGCGCGTCACCCAATACCCTGGCTTGACCATAAACATAAAAAATACGGGTAACCCACAATGATCCACACACAAAGCTCCCGTTCGGCCCAGCCTCTGGGCAACACCCCGCATGCTGGTATCGGTGACAAGATTCGTGGCGCCATGGCCGTGGGCAAGACCCGCTGGTACATGCTCGCCCTCGTGTTCTTCGCCACCACACTGAACTACATCGACCGCGCCGCACTCGGTGTCATGCAGCCCATCCTGGCCAAGGAAATGAGCTGGACAGCGATGGACTACGCCAACATCAACTTCTGGTTCCAGGTGGGCTACGCCATCGGTTTCGTCCTGCAAGGACGGCTGATTGACCGGGTCGGCGTCAAGCGTGTGTTCTTCTGCGCCGTACTCCTCTGGAGTATCGCGACAGGCGCACATGGCCTGGCGACCTCTGCTGTCGGCTTCATGGTCTGCCGGTTCATCCTCGGCCTGACCGAGGCGGCCAACTACCCGGCCTGCGTCAAGACCACACGCCTGTGGTTCCCGGCTGGCGAACGCGCCGTTGCTACCGGCATCTTCAATGCCGGCACCAACGTGGGGGCAATGCTCACGCCGATGCTACTGCCACTGATCCTGAGCGTCTGGGGTTGGCAGGCTGCATTTATCGCGATGGCCATGCTCGGGCTGGTCTGGGTGACATTCTGGGCGCTGAAGTACTTCAACCCGGAAAACCACCCGACAGTCAGCCAGGCCGAACTGGCCTACATCCAGAATGCTACCGAGCCTGAACAAGCCCGCGTGCCGTTCTCTCGTATCCTGCGCATGCGTGGCACCTGGGCCTTTGCCCTGGCCTACTCTCTGACCGCGCCAGTGTTCTGGTTCTATCTGTACTGGCTGCCACCGTTTCTCAATCAGCAGTACAGCCTGGGCATCAACGTGACCCAAATGGGTATCCCGTTGATCGTGATTTACCTGAGTGCCGACTTCGGCAGTGTCGGTGGCGGCATCCTGTCTTCGTTCCTGATTGGTCGCGGCATGGCCCCGATCAAGGCGCGGCTGCTCTCGATGCTGCTGTTCGCCGGCACCATCGTCAGCGTGATCTTCGCCGCGGGCGCCAGCAGCCTGTGGGTCGCGGTACTGGCCATCTCCCTGGCCATCGCCGCACACCAGGCCTGGACGGCCAACATCTGGAGCCTGGTGATGGACTACACACCGAAGCACATGATGAGCACGGTGTTCGGCTTCGGCGGCATGTGTGCAGCCATCGGCGGCATGTTCATGACGCAGTTGGTGGGCTACGTTCTGACCGTCACCCAAAACAACTACACCGTACTGTTCACCATGATCCCCGCCATGTACTTCTGCGCCCTGCTGTGGATGTACTTCATGGCGCCACGCAAGATCCCTACCGTCACTGACTAAGGGCATCTAGGGTTTGCGCTGCAACCACGCAGCGCACAGCCCGCTCAGGCATATCAGTGCAATCCCCACCAGCCCGGCCTTGTCCGGGCTGTGTCCGAACAGAACAAACCCCAATACGCCCGCAAATACCACCTGGCAGTAGCTGAACGGAGCCAGCATGGCCGGTGCTGCATGCCTGAACGCCTGGGTCAGGAACAGGTGCGCAATCATTCCGAACGCGCCAAGCACCACGGCCAGCGCAGCATGCTCCCAGGTTGGCGTGTGCCAGAAGAAAGGCACTAACGCACTCATCACCAACGTGTTCACGACACCGGTAAAGAAGTTACTGGCGCTAGGGCTGTCGACTTCACTGAGCTTGCGCGTCAGCAATTGATAGAAGCAAAAAACCAGCGCCGAACAGAACGGTAACAACACCGCAGGCGTAAACAGATTGCCTCCCGGATGAACGATCACCAGCACCCCGACAAAACTGACCAGAACGGCCAGCCATTGCCCTCGGGAAACCTGCTCCCCCAGCAGCGGCACAGACAGCGCCGTCACCAACAAAGGGGCCAGGAAGTTCACCGCAGTCGCTTCGGCCAACGGGATGAACTGCAATGCCGTGGTGAACAGCAGGCTGGTCGCCAGCAGACACAGCGCCCGTAGCGCCTGCAGCGCCGGTCGACGCGTGCGCAACAGGCGCAGCCCCGACTGCGGCAGGAAAATGGCCATCATCAACAGGGTATGAACCAGGTAGCGAGCCCACACGACCCATAGAATCGGGTAAAACCCTGAAAGGTACTTCGACAAAGCATCGTGACTGGCGAACAGAAACGTCGCCACCACAATCAAAACAATACCTTTCAACGGCCGAGTGACATCACCTAATGCAGCGGGACGGGTCATCAACAATGCTCGCAGGTCAACGGAGGCTCAACACCTGAAGGGTCTTTTCCAGCGCCAGCGTTGCACGCTCTAGAGCACTGACGCCCTGCTCAAGCAACTGCCGTGTAGGGATTTCCAGGCTCAGCGGCAGGTCACAGGGCAAGCAGCGCAACAACCCTTGCAGATCGCAATCGCCATCGCCCGGAAAGCGCCGCTCGTTACGCGCCTGACGCAGGATTTCAGCCATATCGTCAGGGCGCGGCCCCGCCACGTCACACAACTGGGCATAGCGCATGCGTGAACGCGGCAGTTGTCGCAGCGCTTCCAGTGACGACCCCGAGCGATCGAAGTGGAAGGCGTCAATCAGCACGCAACCATTGTCGCGCCCAGCGCTCTCGACAATGCGCCGCGCCTGGGTAAGGTTCTTCGCATCAGTCCACGGCATGAATTCCAGATGGGGGTGCAGGCCATAGCGAGCGGCAAGGTCACACAGGGCGGCGAAGTTATCGGTCTGGCGCTGCTCATCGGGATCGTTACCGGCCACCAGCAGCTCCGTGGCGCCAAACTCGGCGCCAACGCTCAGCAAGGCTTCAAAATCCCCGACACGGGTATCGGGTTTGAGCCGCAGGATTTCCACATCCAGCACCTTAATACCGGTGTCACGCAGGCGTGCAGCGGTCTGACGACGCAGCTCGGCGTCACGCACCAAGGGAAAATGGTGCTCTTCTGGCGTGGCGGGCTCCAGGCGCAAGCCAACATGGCTGTAACCGGCCCGTGCGGCCACTTCAACCATCTGCACCGGGGACAACTCCAGCACCGTCAAGGCCGCCAGCGACATAACGCGTTGATTCATGATGACTCCTTCAGGGATTAAAGACAGGCAGGGGCGCAGGCGCGACCAGTACGCGCAGCCTCGCGAATGGCTTCGATCAGTGCCAGCGTACGCCCAGCATCAGCCGCACTGACCAGCGGCTGAACCTGGCCACGAGCGACCTGGATAAAGTGCAGCAGTTGCAGGCGCAGGGCCTCATCGGCAGTGAACGGCTCCTGCACCTGCAGCAGCGGTTGATGCCAACCCTCCCCGGCTTCGGCGTAGTGCCAGCGCTTAAGCTGAGGAATGCTCAGGGCACCCGCGGTACCTGCCAACAGGTAGCAGGGTTGATCGGCCTGACGCGAGTAGACCGGGTTCTCGCCACTGTCGAGCTCCCAGCTCCAGGGCGCGGCCACGGCATCAGAGCCGGTCAGGCTGCCCAGCGCGCCGTTATCGAACTGGAGCAACACCGCCGCGCAGTCCTCATTGCCAAAGCCGCGTACCGCGTTGCTGGTGATCGCCTGCACCTGGCGAACCTCGCCACACAAGTAACGCAACAGGTCGAGGTCGTGGATCAAGTTGGTCAGCAACATCCCCGCGCCAGCCTCGCGCCGCCACGGGATATCGAAGTAGCTGTCTGGCTTGCGCAACTGCCAGAGCGCGGTGACGGTGGTCAAACGCCCTAAAACGCCACGCGATATCACTTCATGGGCGCGGGCAATCAAGGGATTGTGTCGACGGTGGTGCCCAACCAGAACCGGCACCCCGGTAGCCTTCGAGGCCGCGACCAGTTCGCGCACTTCCCCTAGCTGCACACCCACCGGTTTCTCCAGTAACACAGGCACCCCTGCCGCCAGGCAGTCGAGTGCCGTACTCACATGCAGCGCGTTCGGGTTGGCGACGATGACGGCCTCAGGCCGGGCGAGAGCGAGCATCTGCCGGTAATCGGCGTAGTACGCCACAGCGCACTCGGCAGCAAACTCAGCCGCACTTTCATTCGGGTCGGCCACCGCGCACAGCTGTGCCTGGTCGAGTGTTCGTAAATGCTGATAGTGCTGGCGGCCCATGACCCCTGCCCCGATCAAGGCAATTCGCAATGGCTGATTCAAGCCCGAGCTCCTCGAGGTGCGTTGTTGTTATTCGCATTTTATTTAGAACTCAGTTCCACTTTTCTTGCAAGCAAAAAAAATGGCAGCCCTGAGGGCTGCCATTCGCTATGGCGCGGCAGAAACGCTAGAGGAACAACTCCGAAGCGGGGCAGGCTGCCGACAACTCTGCCGTCGCAGCCAGCAATGCAGGGGCCAGTTCATGCATACGCGCCTCACTCATACGGGCACTAGGCCCGGCGACGCTGAGCACCCCGACCACATGCCCGTCCAGCGGGTGACGCACCACTGCCGCCAGTGCCGAGGTGCCTACCGCAGAGCTCTCAACGACCCAGGCATAACCATGCTCACGGGCAATGCGCAGACGCTCGAGCAAATCGGCATTGGAAGCCGGGGCATTGGGGCCAAAGTCCTCCCGCTGGGCAATCCCTTGGCGCTCCACCAGCAGCAAGGCCTGCGCATCACTCAGGCTGGCCAGCCAGGCATGCCCGGAAGCGGTGTAAAACAATGGCGCATCCCGGCCCATATCGGGGTCATAACGCAACCCCGAGCGAGCCCCCTGAGCTTTGGCGATCCAGGTTTGGCGCTCGCCGTCGATCACTCCAAGACGCACCAGCTCACCCGTTTGCTGGGCCAATTGATCAAGGACGGGTTGAACCACATCGGCGCCAGCGCTGGAGAGGTAACGAAAACCCAAAGCGACCAGCTTGGTACTCAGCAGATAACGACTGTTTTCCGGGTTTTGCCGCACATACCCGAGGCGTATCAGCTCGGCCAACATGCGATGGGTAGCACTCTTGGGGATGTCCAGTTGCTCAGCCAGCGTTTGCATTGGCAGGCCGCGCGGGGCGCTGGTGAGGCTTTCGAGAAGGCTTAACGCACGTTCAATCTGACTGCCGGCCATGGTCACGGTCCCTAAAAATTTTGCCGATTCTAAAGAGCGTCGGCGAAAGCGCAAACCACTGTTCGATCTTCGCCCATTTTGCCCGCTTTGCACTTGGCGATATCGGACAGCAACCATAGAATATGGAATTGAGTTCCAAAAACAAAACTATTCGACCCTGAACGCGAGATCTCAAATGCCTGCCGACACCTCTTTGCACACCACGGTGGACTGCGATGTCCTGGTCATCGGTTCCGGTGCTGCCGGTTTATCCACCGCCGTGACAGCCGCCTGGCACGGTAAAAAGGTCATCGTGGTCGAGAAAGACCCGGTGTTCGGCGGCGCCACTGCCTGGTCCGGTGGCTGGATGTGGGTGCCCTGCAATCCACTGGCACAACGCGCCGGTATCATTGAAGACCGTTCACTGCCCCGTACCTACCTTGAGCACGAACTGGGCGAGTGCTTCGATCCCGTAATGATCGATGCGTTTCTGGAGGCCGCGCCTCACATGGTCTCGTTCTTCGAACGCCATACTGCCCTGCAGTTTTCCGATGGCAACGCTATCGCCGATATTCATGGCGACACACCCGGTGCCGGAACGGGCGGACGTTCGGTTATCGCCGCCCCCTACAATGCTCGCGAAGTCGGCAAGTTGCTCAAACGCCTGCGCAAGACCATGCGCGAAACCTCGTTCATGGGCATGCCGATCATGGCCGGCAAAGACCTCGCGGCCTTCCTGACCCTGACCCGTTCCTGGCGCTCGCTGCTCCACGTGACCAAGCGCTTCAGCCGGCACCTGCTCGACCTGGCGCTCAACGGTCGGGCCATGCACCTGGTCAATGGTGTTGCACTGGTGGCCAGGCTGGCCAAGTCTGCCGAAGACCTCGGCGTACTGCTCTGGGAGTCGGCCCCGGCCAGCGAACTGATTCACGAAAACAACCGGGTGGCTGGCGCCGTCGTGCAAACACGCAACGGCCCCGTTAAGATCCGCGCGCGTCATGCGGTAGTGCTGGCGGCAGGCGGCTTCCCCAACGATATCGAACGTCGCAAGGCGTTGTTCCCGCGTACGCCCACCGGCAACGAACACCTGGCCTTGCCGCCACTGAGCGCCAACGGCGACGGCCTGCGCCTGGGCGAAAGCGTCGGCGGCCGGATGGCTGACGACCTGCTCAGCCCGGTCGCCTGGGCACCGGTCTCCAGGGTGCCATACAAGGACGGCACGTTCGGTCACTTCCCGCACATCATCGAACGTGGCAAGCCAGGCATTATCGGTGTACTGGCGAACGGCAAGCGCTTCGTCAACGAAGCCGGCGGTTACTATGACTATGTCAGTGCCATGGTCGCTGCGGCGCCGGGTGAAGAGGTGGCCTCCTGGCTGATCTGCAGCCATGCCTTCCAGCGCCGTTATGGCCTGGGGATTTCCCGCCCGTTCCCACTGCCGGTCGAACCCTTCGTACGCTCCGGCTACCTGAAGAAAGGCGACACCCTTGAAGCGCTGGCCCAGGCTTGCGGTATCGAACCCCAGGGTTTGAGTACGACCGTCGAGCAATACAACCGCCATGCGCGCAACGGCGAAGACCCGTTGTTCGGCCGTGGCTCTACACCCTACAACCGTAAACAAGGGGATGCGTTGCATGGCCCCAATCCTTGCGTCGCGCCGATCGAGAAAGGCCCCTTCTATGCAGTTAAAGTCGAACCGGGCTGCTTCGGCACCTTCGCTGGCCTCAAGACCAACGAGCACGCCCAGGTGCTTGATGAGCAACGCCAGCCCATTGCCGGGTTGTATGCGGTAGGTACCGACATGGCCAGCATCATGGGCGGCCACTACCCGGCCGGCGGCATCAATCTGGGACCGGCCGCGACCTTTGGTTACATCGCTGGACGCCACATTGCCGGCGCAACAGCCTACGAGTAATTCCACTACAAACCGCAGCCCATAAAGAAGCCCGCCAATTGGCGGGCTTCTTTATGGCGCTACAGGCTTAGAAGTCGAAGAACACCGTCTCGCCTTCACCCTGAATACGGATGTCGAAGCGGTAGGCCAGTTTACCGTCCACTTCACAACGCTTGGCAACCAGGGTCTCGCGACGCTGCGGCTGCTCGATCAGGTTGAGTACCGGGCACTTGGCGTTGGCCTCGGCTTCATCATCGAAGTACAAGCGGGTCTGCAAGTGGATATTGATACCACGGGCAAACAGGCTCACGTTGATGTGCGGCGCCATTGGCACACCGGCGGCATTCAGCGCGACACCCGGCTTGATGGTGTGCAGGTTCCACTCGCCCGCATCAAAGGTCGTGGCTGTGCGACCGAAGCTGTTGAATGGCTTTTCCAGGTTGAAATCTGGCTGATAGTGACCCTCATGGTCAGCCTGCCAGAACTCCAGGAACGAGTCGCGCACCAGATGGCCGTTGCCATCGTATACGTGACCAAACACCAGGATCTGTTGGCCTGGCGCATCGGCACGCGCCATACGGTTCCAGATTTCCTGAGGACGAGTCGGGTTACCGGCGGCCTCCAGTGCCAGGCCGATATGAACGTAAGGACCGGCGGTCTGCGAAGGGGTTTCCGGCAGCAGTTGAGTAGGCATGGCGGGGCTCCTTAGCAGTTTTCAAAGTGCGTCTTGCGCTGGCCGCGCAGCACGATGTCGAAACGATAGGCCAGGCAATCCATCGGGTTCGCGTTGGTCATGTCCAGGCGTGCGATCAGGCTCTGTACCGCTTCAGGATTGGCGATCGACTTGACGATCGGGCACATCGGAATCAGCGGATCACCTTCAAAGTACAACTGGGTAATCAACCGGGTAGCGATCGACGGGCCGCTGATAGAGAAGTGGATATGCGCCGGACGCCAGTCGTTCGGCCCGTTACGCCATGGGTAAGGACCGGGCTTGATCGTGCGGAAACTGTAGTAGCCATCACGGTCGGTCAAGGCTCGACCAACACCGCCGAAGTTAGGGTCCAGAGGCGCCAGGTAACGGTCGTTCTTGTGCCGATAACGGCCACCGGCGTTGGCCTGCCACATCTCCACCAGGGTATGCGGGATCGGCTTGCCGTACTGGTCACACACTCGACCGGAAACGATGATGCGCTCACCAACCGGCAGGCCGCCGTTGTTGAAGTTCAGCAACAGGTCATGGTCATGCTGACCAAACTGCAGGTGAGAGAAGTCTGGACCGGTGCTTTCGCTGATCGACTGAGGAATGCTCACCAGTGCCTGACGCGGCGACCGGGCAACAGAGGTCTTGTAGTCGGGGGTCAGGGCTTTCGGGTGCCAATTGCGATCACGGATAGCGAAGCGACTGTCGTCTGTGGCGGACATGCCGTTCTCCTTGTTATTGGATGTGGAAAAGCCCGGGAGGAGCAGGCGAGCACCCAGTGTCGGCCAAGACGGCTTCGACGGGAACTGAAAAGAACCATGGGAAACATAACCAATTGGTTATGTATAGCGCAGCGCGCTCACGTCGCCTAACCCAAGAATTTTCATAGGCTATGGCGAAAAGGGATACGCACGGCTCCACCGGCCAAGCGCTGGCAGGCTTGATTCAGGAGACGTTGAAGAAGCCCTGAACGGCGCAGAAACATGCGCCAAACACTTTGTTGATCAATTTCGTAGGAATTGCTGAAAAAGCGTTTCAGCTACCCGAACTGCCGCCGATAAAGCCAGCGTATGGATCGCCTGGCACCAAGAAAAACAACCTTCCAGCGATCGGGATCAAGACCGTAAAACGTTCCTGGAGGGATGGTATGAACAGCTGGTTTGCCAATATCAGCGTCAATGTGAAACTCGGCCTGGGCTTCGGCCTGGTGCTGTTACTGACAGGCCTTCTGGCGCTGACAGGCTGGACCAGCCTTGGTGGCCTGATCGACCGTAGCAACTGGATGAGCGACATCACTCAGCTCAACAGCGACCTGACGAACATGCGCATTGCGCGCCTGCAATACATGTTGACCAACGGCGATGACACCAGCGCCGCCAATGTTCAAGCCAAACTCGACACGTTCAGCGCGCAACAGCAGAAACTGCTGAACAGCTTCAAGAGCCCCGAGAACATCAAACTGCTGCAGCAGCAGGCCAAGACCATCAGCGCGTATCAGGTATCACTGAACAAGATGCGCAACGGCTATAGAACCACCCTGGCCGCCCGCGATGCGATGGGTGTAGCCGCCGCCAGCGCCATCGAGTTGATCGAGTCGATCAACCGCGATGTCCTGGCCTTGCCAGAGAGCGACCCTCGTCGTCTTGAGCAATTCCAGGCCATTACGCGGGTCAAGGAACAACTGATGATGGTGCGCCTGGAAGTGCGCAGCTACATTGCCGACCTCAGTACTTCGACCGAGCAGGCAGCGCTGCGACAACTGGATGCAGCCCTGACTGAAGTCCGCCAACTGAACGATCACCTGCCACGCGAAACCACCCGCGCCAAGCAGTTCGAAAGCGCCATCCTCGCCTACCGTGACGCCGTACTCACCTTCAAGAGCGCCATTACCGAGATCGCCGTAGCTCGCCAGGAAATGACCGTACAAGGCGCCGATATCGTCAAATACAGCGATCAGCTCTATAAGATCCAACTGGATCGTCGTGATGACGAAAGCGCCCAGGCGCGTGCACTGCAACTCATCAGCACCCTGCTGGCACTGCTGTTCGGCGTACTGGCCGCGGTTATCATTACCCGCCAGATTACCCGCCCGCTGCAAGACACCCTCAAGGTGGTCGAGAAAATCGCTGCAGGCGACCTGACCCATGAGCTACGCGTGACCCGCCGAGACGAGTTGGGCGTTTTACAGCAAGGCATACAGCGCATGGGCAGCACCCTGCGTGACTTGATCACAGGCATCCGTGACGGCGTCACCCAGATCGCCAGCGCAGCGGAAGAACTCTCGGCGGTCACCGAGGAAACCAATGCCGGAGTCAACAGCCAGAAGGTCGAAACCGATCAGGTGGCAACCGCCATGCATGAAATGGCGACGACAGTGCAGGAGGTGGCGCGCAACGCCGAGTTGGCCTCAGAAGCGGCAACCGATGCTGACGGTCAGGCCCGTGCGGGTGATGAGGTCGTCGCCCAGGCCATTGCCCAAATCGAACGTCTGGCCGAAGAAGTGAAGCGCTCGACCGACGCCATGGGGCACCTGCAACAGGAAAGCCAGAAGATCGGCAGCGTCATGGACGTAATCAAGTCGGTCGCCGAGCAGACCAACCTGCTCGCCCTGAATGCCGCCATCGAAGCGGCCCGCGCAGGCGAAGCCGGTCGTGGTTTTGCCGTGGTCGCTGACGAGGTTCGCGGCCTGGCCCAGCGCACGCAGAAATCCACCGAAGAGATCGAAGAACTGGTAGCAGGCCTGCAAAGCGGTACCCAACAGGTCGCCAATGTCATGCTGAACAGCCGTAACCTGACCGATAGCAGCGTTGAACTGACGCGTAAAGCCGGTGCATCACTGGAGAACATCACCCGCGTGGTGTCGAACATCCAGTCGATGAATCAGCAGATCGCCGCAGCCGCCGAGCAGCAGAGTGCCGTAGCCGAGGAAATCAGCCGCAGCATCCTCAATGTACGCGATGTCTCGGAGCAGACTT
Organism: Pseudomonas sp. FFUP_PS_473; assembly: GCF_002858665.1. Classification (NCBI taxonomy): domain Bacteria; kingdom Pseudomonadati; phylum Pseudomonadota; class Gammaproteobacteria; order Pseudomonadales; family Pseudomonadaceae; genus Pseudomonas; species Pseudomonas sp. FFUP_PS_473. Next base: position 19,574 of record NZ_PJQQ01000004.1, on the reverse strand, counting down.
CCGCAGCCAGTGAAGAAACCGCGGCGTCCAGCGTCGAGTTGGCGCGGCTGGGTAACCAGTTGCAGATGATGGTCAGCCACTTCCGCGTCTGACCTGAAAAACACCGCTGGCACTGCCGACACCAGCAGGCGTCGACAGTGCCAGCGATAAGGCCGGTTACTTCACCACGTGGCCCACACCCCGACCACGTGGATCGGAAGCGGTTTCCAGCGCCGTGCCATTGACCCGGATCGCCTGGATATCCCCCATCTCCCAGCCCTGATCTTCCAGGGTGTACCCCATCTTCTTCAGATCATCGGCCACCTTGCCATTCAACGGCGCATAAGCGTCGTAATAGATAGTGTCCTTAGGCAGCAACTGATGATGCACACGCTGCGCAGCAACGGCCTTCTCCAGCGGCAGGTTGTAGTCATAGAGGTTGTTCAGCACCTGGAAGATCGAGGTGAAAATCCGCGAACCACCTGGCGTACCCAGAACCAGGGTGACCTGGCCGTCGCGGGTTACCAGCGTTGGGCTCATTGACGAAAGCATGCGCTTACCTGGCTCGATGGCGTTGGCGTCGCCGCCGACCACACCGAAGGCGTTGGCTACGCCAGGCTTGGAACTGAAGTCATCCATCTCGTCATTGAGCAGGAAGCCCGCGCCCTTGACGACAACGCCACTGCCATAGTCCCAGTTCAAGGTGTAGGTGTTGCTGACGGCGTTACCCTGCTTGTCGACGATGGAGAAGTGCGTGGTCTGATGCGGTTCCAGGCCCGGGCGGACTTTCTCCGTCTCAGAGATGGCCGTCGGATTGACCTCCTTGGCACGCTTGACCAGGTAGTCCTTGGCAACCAGTTGCTCTACTGGCACCTTGCTGAAGGCAGGGTCGCCGAGGTAGTCGGCACGGTCGGCAAACACCCGCTTCTCGATTTCGGCCAGCAGGTGGATATAACGAGCCGAGTTCAACTCAACGCCCTTGAAGTCGGCAGCGCGGTTTTCCTTGATGCCCAGCAGTTGCGCCAGCGCGATACCACCGGAGCTTGGCAACGGCGCGGTGTAGACCGTGTTGCCGCGCCAGTCGATACGCATCGGCTCACGCCAGACAGCCTTGTAATCCTTCAGGTCATCTTTGCTGATCAAGCCCTTGTCGGCCTGCATCTGAGCCACCAGCAGGTCGGCGGTCTTGCCCTGATAGAACTCACTGACGCCATTGCTGGCAATACGCTCCAGGGTTTGCGCCAACTCGGGTTGCTTGAAGGTTTCGCCGACCTTCATGCTGCCGAAATAGTCATTGAAGTTGGTGCTGTCCTTGAACAGACCCAGGGCGTCCTCACGGTACTGGTACTGTTTGGAGGCCACTTTAAAGCCATTCCTGGCGTAACCGACTGCTGGGGTCAGCAGCTCGGCCCAAGGCAGCTTGCCGAATTTCTGATGCGCCTCCCATAACCCCATCACCGTACCCGGTACACCAGCGGCACGTGCACCGACCAGGCTGAGGTTCTCGATGACCTCGCCTTTATCGTCCAGGTACATGGTGCGGCTCGCCGCTTTCGGGGCGACCTCGCGGTAGTCGAGGAAATAGGGCTTGCCGTCCATGTACAGGGTCATGAAACCACCGCCGCCGATATTGCCAGCCTCGGGGTAAGTCACCGCCAGCGTGAATGCAGTCGCCACGGCAGCATCCACCGCGTTACCGCCTTTTTTCAGGACTTCGGCGGCTACCTGTGCACCATATTGATCGGGCGCGGCGACCGCGCCACCGTCCAGGGTCACGGCGTAGGCCGAAGAACTGGCGATAATCGCGGCACTGAGGGTCAGGAGTCGGAACATCACAACGCGCATGAAAGCTTCCTTAGTGTTGTTTTCGTTGAACACCCATTAAGGCTGATGTCGAACGACATATCAAACACCGAAGCGAAAACAGCCGCGTTTAGACAGCCTCTGTCGCCGCCAGAAATCTCAACAGGCGTAGACCGCCAGCTTTTGCTGAATGAAATCGAGAAAGCACTGAATGCGCAGGGCCAGTTGCGTATTGCGGTAGTACACCGCATGGATCGGCTGGCGATAGCCGCTGTTGGCATCGGCAAGGATCACCTGCAGGCGTCCGGCACGCACGTCCTCGTGGCTCATGAAGTGCGACAGGCACGCGATGCCTGCCCCGGCCAAGGCCAATTGGCGCAAGGTTTCGCCGCTGGATGCCGACAGGCTCGGACGAATGGGTAGACGATCGCCTTCAGCATGGCGCAAAGGCCAGTGGTTGAGCGTCTCGGTCTGGCTGAAGCCCAACAGCGAGTGCCCGGCCAGGTCTTCAACCTGCCGTGGCGTGCCATGCCGCGCCAGGTACTCGGGGCTGGCCAGGATCTGCAGCGGGCTGCAGCCCAGCGAACGGGCATGCAGGCTGGAGTCGGACAGCTCGCCAATGCGGATCGCCACATCGGTACCCTGCTCCAGCAAGTCAATGATCAGGTCGTCAGTGTTCAACTCCAGTTGGATGTCCGGATAGCGCTCACGGAACTCCTCCACCCACGGGACGATGGCGTGCAGCATGAACGGCGCCGCGGCGTTGATCCGCAACCGCCCGGACGGCGTTTGACGGTGCAACGACAAACGCTCTTCAAGCTCATCCATCTGCGCAAGAATCGCCTTGGCTCGCTCGAAGAAAAACCGGCCCTCCTCGGTCAGGTCCATGCGCCGGGTGGTGCGATTGATCAGCGTGGTACACAGCTTGGCTTCAAGGCGTGACAAGGTTCGACTGACCGCCGATGGGGTCTGCCCGACCTGCTCGGCCGCAGCGGAAATCGAGCCGCACTCGATCACCGAGACGAACACCTGTAACTCATCGGACCTGGCTTTCACGCGAACACCTTGTGCAGCAACCAAACGCTGATTGATAGCGGCTTGCACGGGCTTGTGCAAGCACCCATCAAGCCGGGATCTGGAATACTCGGGCCAGATGCTGCTCATACGCAGTGACGGCAGCAGCAACGTTAGGGCGCTTCATCACATCCACCGCCAGGTAAGTCGGCAGCCCCGTCATGCCGAGGAACTGATTAGCCTTGTGAAACGGGAAGTACACGGCGTCCACACCCTTGCCTTCAAAGAAATCGTCAGGGTCATCGAACGCCTGCTGCGGCGCATTCCAGGTGGCCGAAATCATGTAGTGCTTGCCGTGAACAAGGCCGCCACTGCCGTACTTCTGCGACGCGTCGGAACGGGTTCGACCGTCGCTGGCATAGAGGCTGCCGTGACCGGCGGTGAAGACCTCATCAAGGTACTGCTTGACGGTCCAGGGCGCGCCCATCCACCAGCCGGGCATTTGATAGATGATCACGTCCGCCCAGAGAAACTTCTGCACCTCTTCAGCATTGTCATAACCACCGTCGATGTAGGTGGATTTGACGTCAAAGCCGGCACGATCCAGAAACGCCAGCGCTGTCTCATGCAGGGTTTCATTCAAGCGGCCATCGGAGTGGGCGAATTTCTTGCCGCCATTGAGCAACAGGACTTTTTTCATCGGGGCCTCATCGGGTGCCCGGTCGACGCCATTGGGATGGCGAACCGGATGGAATTGAATGCTGGGCAGGTTAACGACGAACAAAGCCCGGAAAAACCACCTCGACGGCAAAACGCTTTTGACTGGAGCGCACGAATTGAACGCGAATTATTGCAGTCGCGTATCTATTGCAGGGCTCATGACTTGTGCGCTTCTGGACAGCTTGATGTCGAGTCCAGACAACCGGGGGGCTGAGCCGCCCGCTAGGCTGCGGGTTCACTTCCTCAGCCTGCCTGGAGCCCTCATGTCGAAATCGATCGTCGTTCTGCGCGACACCCACCCGTTACCGGTACTCGATGCCTGCAAATGGGAGAAACTCGCCGGAGACCCGCACACCGTCAACCTCAACGCCTATACCAGCGAGGATGGCAGCAAGATCATGGGTACCTGGATCTGCACGCCTGGCAAATGGCGGGTCAATTACGAGAAGTGGGAATACTGCCACTTTCAGGAAGGCTACTGCGTGATCACGCCTGATGGCCAAGAGCCGATCCACCTGCGGGCGGGAGACATCTTCATCGTCGAACCGGGAATGCGCGGCACCTGGGAAGTGGTGGAGACCGTACGCAAGTACTTCGTCTTTGCGTAAGCAAAGCCGACAGGCCAGCTCCTGCATAGGAGCCGGCCTGCCCGTGATCAACGCAGCTTGCTATTCAGGCTTGCGGTAACCTTCAACGATCGCGGAGAAGTCCTTGCCGCCATCACCGCGCAAACTCATCGCTTGATACAACTGCTGCGCCACCGCGCCGAGAATCACCGGCTGGTGAGCCTGGCGTGCCGCCTCAGTCGCCAACCCCAGGTCCTTGAGCATCAGCTCGGCGCCAAAACCGCCGGTATAGCCGCGCGAAGCCGGTGCCGTCTCGATGATGCCCGGCCACGGATTATAGGTATCCGAGCTCCAGCAACGCCCAGTGGAGCTATTGATAATCCCCGCCAGAACCTTGGTGTCGATACCCAGGGCATTGCCCAGCGCCATGGCTTCGGACACACCCACCATCGAGATACCCAGCAGCAGGTTGTTACAGATCTTGGCGATCTGCCCGGTGCCGACATCGCCACAATGAACGATGTTGCGGCCCATCTGCGCCAGTACCGGCTGCAAGGTGGCAAACAGTTCAGCGCTCGCGCCCACCATGAAGGTCAACGTGCCCGCCTGGGCGCCGCCCGTACCACCGGAAACCGGCGCATCGGCCAGCGCGACACCCTGCTTGGCGGCGGCGGCCGCAACATCACGGGCCGTCTGCGGGTCGATGGTGCTGCAATCCACTACCGGAGTACCGGCACGCACTCCCGCCAGCACGCCATCTTCACTCAGGTACACGCTGCGCACATGGGCGGCGGCTGGCAGCATGGTAATCACCAGCTCGCTGCCTTCTGCTGCTTCCCGTGGCGAAGCACTGACCTGGCTACCCAACTCAGCAAGCTCGGCCAGGATGGTCTTGTTCAGGTCAAACACATTCAGTTGATGCCCGGCCTTGATCAGGTTGCGCGCCATCGGCGCGCCCATGTTGCCCAAGCCGATAAATGCAATACGCATGACGATCTCCTTAGCGCAGGCTGATGGTGGTGTTCACACCGTCGTTGACGCTGTCGTCATCGAACCAACGGGCAGTGACGGTCTTGGTCTGAGTGTAGAACTGCACCACTTGCTTGCCGTAAGGGCCCAGGTCACCGAGCTTGGAACCGCGCGAACCGGTGAAGCTGAAGAACGGAACCGGGACCGGGATTGGGATGTTGATACCAACCTGACCAACATCGATTTCACTCTGGAACTTGCGTGCCGCTGCGCCACTTTGGGTAAACAGGCCAGTGCCGTTGCCAAAGGGGTTGCGGTTGACCAGGGCGATGGCCTCATCAAGGGTGTCGACCTCCAGCACCACCAGCACCGGGCCAAAGATTTCCTGGGTGTAGATCTGCATGTCGGTGGTCACGCCGGAGAACAGGGTCGGGCCAATGAAGTTGCCCTCCTCGTAGCCAGGAACCTTGACGTCGCGACCGTCCAGTTCCAACTTCGCGCCCTCGCGGATACCGCTCTCGATCAAGCCCAGTACGCGCTCCTTGGCACGCTTGGAAATCAGCGGGCCGACATCAGTGCCCGGCTCACTGCCGGCATTGACCTTGAGCTTGGACGCCAGCTCTTTGAGTTCGGGTAGCCATTCACGCGCCTTGCCCACCAGCACGGCAACCGAGGTGGCCATGCAGCGCTGACCGGCCGCACCAAAACCGGCACCCACCAGTGCATTGAGGGTTTGCGTACGGTTGGCATCCGGCAGCACGACGGCATGGTTCTTCGCGCCCATCATCGACTGCACGCGTTTGCCATGTTGGCCCGCCAGGTTGTAGACGTGGGTACCGACCTCGGTCGAACCGACGAACGAAATGGCCTTGATGTCCTGATGAGTACACAGGGCATCAACCACCTGCTTGCCGCCATGCACAACGTTCAGTACGCCAGCCGGCACACCGGCTTCGATGGCCAGTTCCACCAGCATCATGGTCGACAGCGGGTCCTGCTCGGACGGCTTGAGGACAAAGGTATTACCGCACACGATGGCCATCGGGAACATCCACAGCGGGATCATCGCCGGGAAGTTGAACGGGGTAATGCCGGCACAGACACCGATCGGCTGGCGCAGGGTGTAGGTATCAACACCACCGGCAACGTTCTCGGCAAACTCGCCCATCTGCAAGGTGCCGATGGAGCATGCGTGCTCGACCACTTCCAGGCCGCGGAAGATATCGCCTTCAGCATCAGCGATGGTCTTGCCCTGCTCAGCACTGAGGGTCAGCGCGATGCGCTTGGAATGCTCGCGAATCAGTGCCTGCAGCTTGAGCATGATGCGCATCCGCGCACCAATCGGCGTATCACGCCAGGTCTTGAACGCACGTTGAGCCGCCGCAATAGCCGCATCGACTTCATCGGCAGTGGCAAAGGGTACCCGTGCCAGCACCTGCTGGGTGGCAGGGTTTACCACGTCACGCCATTCTGTGGTTTTCGACTCGACCCACTGGCCGTCGATCAGCAGGCGAACCTGGTCGACCTTGGTCTGGTTGGGCGTAAGGGATGCGTTCATGGGGCTTCTCCTGAATTTGTTGTTAGGGAGAGATCGCCTTCGGCGCGTCAAGCGCGACGGGCACTTGGTCAAGGGGCTGATTTGGAGTATAGATGTGCAAACTTCTAATAAGAACGCACATAAAATCCGGTCCAACATGCAAAAAAACATCACCTCCCTAGGTTCATTGAACTGGGATGACCTGAAGTTCTTCCTCGAAGTGGCCCGTACCCGCAAGGCCAGCAGCGCAGCCAAGCGGCTGGGCGTGGACTACACCACCGTGTCGCGGCGAATCGCCTCATTGGAGGTGGCGCTGGGCACATTACTGTTCGAGAAATCACGTACCAGTGGTTTCGTGCTCACCGCAGAAGGCCAGCGCCTGCTCAGCTATGCCGAGTCCATTGAGAGTACCCTGCACATGGCCTGCGAGCAGGTCTCAGGCTCCGGCGTCGCCCTCTCCGGGCATGTGCGCATGGGCTGCACCGAAGGCTTCGGTAGCTTTTTCGTGACCCCGCAGTTGAGCCACTTCCTCGACCACTACCCGGCCATTTCAGTGGACATCCTGCCACTGCCGCACTTCATCAGCCTGTCCAAACGCGAGGCCGATATTGTCATTGCCCTGGAACGCCCGGAACACGGACCGTATGTGTGCTGCAAGCTGTGCGACTACCGACTGCGCCTGTATGCCACCCAGGAATACCTGGACAACCATGCGCCGATTCAACGGGTCAGTGATCTGGCCGATCATTCGTTTATCAGCTACGTCGATGACCTGGCCTTCAGTTCCGAGCTGCTGTACCTGGCCAACCTGTTGCCCGCAGCCAGCGCCAACCTGCGCAGCACCAGCGTGATCGCTCAGTACGTGGCCGCTCAACAGGGCCGCGGGCTGGCTATCTTGCCGTGTTTCCTGGCCGCACAGGATCCGCGCCTGGTACCGATCCTGCCGCAGGAAATAGAGATCACCCGGCAGTTCTGGATGTACTGCCGCGAAGACCTGCGCAAGCTCAAGCGGATCACCCTGTTGTGGGATTACATCCGCGAAGTGACCGAGCTGAACACTGCGCTGTTGATGGGCGAGTCGCGCTCGACGGTGTTTATTGATTAGCTCGTTGATTAATCGGAAGCAACGACAATAGCGACCCGGCGATTTTCCGTGCGGCCGGCGGCAGTGTCATTGCTGGCAACCGGCTCACGGCTGCCCAGCCCGCGGGTCTCAACGTTTTCCGGGCGCATGCCGACGGCTATCAGCACGCTTGCTGCGCTGGCCGCGCGGCGTAGCGACAACTGCTCGTTGTAACGGGCCTTGCCCGACGAGTCGGTATGGCCGTCCACGCGTACCCGCTGAATATCGACCGACAGCAGCGACTTGCCGATACGCTCGACGATTTTCCGGCTCTGCGCATTCAAGCTGTCCAGGTCACTGCCAAAAAGGACTTTGCCAGGCAAACCGAACATCCAGCCTTCATCGGTCAAAACGAACCCCTCCTGCTTCAGGAGCGCAATTTGTTCAGCACTCAGGCCTTTGGGGGGCACGCTCTGGCAACCCACAAGGGTAACCAAAGCAAGCGTCAGAGCGACAAAATGAAAGCGCAGACGGTTGATAGAACGGCTCACGGTTTAACTCCTGTTTTTTGTGCTAGCCGCAGAGTGCTCCGACTCTGCGTTGTGCCGCCCACCTCGACCGAGGTGCTTGGCGTGATACATGGCGGCATCCGCAGCGCTAAGCAGTTCAGTCGGCGTATCACCATCATCGGGATACACCGCCAGGCCAACACTCAGGGATGAAACCACTACCTGCCCGTCAGGCAGATGAATCGGGGTGCGCATGCTGGCGATGATCTTGTCGGCAATACGCTCGGCATCTTCGGTTCGCTGAATAGGCGCCAGTAGCACCGCAAACTCATCACCGCCCAGGCGCGCGACCAGATCATGCTCACGCAACTGTGCCCGCACCCGATTGGCCACGGTGATCAGCACTTCATCGCCAGCAGCGTGACCGTAGGTGTCATTGATGGTCTTGAAATGATCACTGTCGATAAACAGCACAGCCACAGATTCCTGGCTATGCGACGCGCTACGCAGGGTTCGGCTCAGACGCCCCTCGAAAAACGCCCGGTTCGGCAACCCGGTGAGGCTGTCGTGGCTGGCCTTGTGCGCCAAGGTTGCGTTTTCGCTTTGCAGATGGTGCTGCCAGGTTTCCAGCTCATCAAGCAACGCATTGAAGTCATGGCCCAACTCGTTGAGTTCGGCAATCTGTGCAGGCGGGACGCGCCGGTCAAAGCGACGCTCACAACGTGCCGCATGTGCCACATTGGCAAGGTTGCGCAAAGGGCCGACGATATCGCCGAACAAACGACGCGACAGGGACAACGCACCGAAGGCACTGAGTACGGTACACAGCATGATGCCGATCAGGCCACTGAGCAGAAAGCGCATCAGGCTATCACCCTGGCCGACCAGCTCGATTCGACCGGCCTGTTGCCCTTGGTGCAGCACTGGCAGGTTGATGGGATCTTCCAGCAACGTGCTCGCCAGGTGCCGCTTCAACGGCGCCAGCATGCCATCGTCGTGGCGTTGCCAGCGCGCGAGCAGATCGCCGTTATCGTCGAACACCTTCGCGTCGGCGACTTCTTCAGTCGCAGCAATCAGCGCCAGCGCCTCATTGGCCGCACTGCTGTCATTGAACACGACCGAGGCTTCTACGGTGTAGTTGATCGACCGGGCGATCAGGTGCAAGTTGTGGTTGGCGTAGGCTCGTAACGTCAGGACACCCATCAGGGTCAAAGAGATTCCCGCAAGCCCGACAGCCAGCAAGGCAACGCTCAAATGCCGTCGCCCAAGCACCGCACGTAGGGTCAAACGCCCCAGGCTATTGCGCAGGCGGGTCACGGCTGCACCGCCCTACGCCGCGACAGCCGCAGTACGCTGGGGTGAATACGTACGCCGCTGCGGGCGACCGAGTCGAGGTTGACCTCAAATGCCACATGGGTGTCACTGACCCGCAGACAGAACAGGCTGCCCACCGTACAGGAATCGTCCGCTTCGCTGATGCTCAGGAGCGGATGGCCAATGATCTCGCTGAATAACTGACTGCGCGCTTCAGCACTGAGTTTACCGATGTAGACCGCGTCACACTCATCGACAATCCGTGGAGCACCGGTCAGCAGTCGGCGAACCAACACCGGACGGCCAGTGGCCTGGGTGGTCCCTTTGACCAGATCATCGGCATATTCGGTGGGCCCAACCAGGCACAGACGCAGTTGAGCCGGTTCAACCGGCCAACGCGCATAACTGAGAATTCCGAGCACCACCTGCGTGACAGCCTTGGCCCGAAGCTCCGCATGGGCCGCATTACTGTCAGCCTGAGCACAGGCCACGCTGGTACACAGGAAAAGAAAACTGCCCAGCAGTCCAAGCATCCAGCTCATCACACGTCCCGGGATCGGGGCGGCCACGTTCATGTGGGAATTCTCTCAAAATGGGGCACGACAATTGGGCAAAGATAGCACAATGCCCATTTTTCCCGCGAGCCATCCCCCCAAGAGGCAATCCGGAGTGTGGCAGCATCGCCGCACTCAGGTCTGATCCAGCATCAGCCCCGAAAGCCGCTTCACTTTGCGCCGTACCGCCTCCTGAAATACACCCTGCCGCGGTTCAATAAGGCTGAACCAGTGCTTGGCGCGCGTAATACCGGTGTAGATCAGTTCCTTGGTCAACACCGGGTTCAAGGCATCCGGCAAAATCAGCGCGGTATGGGCAAACTCCGAGCCCTGGGACTTATGCACCGTCATCGCGTAAACCGTTTCAACATCGCTCAGCCGGCTTGGCAACACGAAGCGCACACCGCCCTTGCCGTCACTGCGTGGGAACGCAACGCGCAGCACCTGCTTGCCGCCGCTACCTCCCTCCGGCAACCGCAGGGCGATACCGATGTCACCGTTCATCAAACCCAGCCCATAGTCGTTACGGGTCATCAACACCGGGCGGCCCTCGTACCAAACCGCGTCACTGTCGATCAGCCCCGCGCGGGACAAGGCCTGGGTAGCACGCAGGTTCAACCCCTCTACTCCCCAAGGCCCTTTTCGTACCGCGCAAAGCAGTTGAAACGTCTCGAACGCCCGCAATACCGCCAAGGCCCAGTTGCCCCAGCGCGGATCATCCAGCGGGGCATTCTCGGGCGGGCGCTCACTGCCCATCACCTGCAGATAGTACCGATAGCCCTTGGCGTCGCTTTCTCCACGTCCGATACCGTCCAGCAGCAATCGATCAAGTGCTCGATCCTGTTCACTACGCAGGCTCAGCAGGTAAAGATCCGCATGCGTGGCTGTTGCCAACAGCGCCCTCGCCGGCTCAGCTTGTTGAGCGTTGACCAAGCGCGCCAGTTGTCCGATACCGCTACCTTCGCCAAAACGTCGTGAGTGACGCAGCATGACCACTTGCTGGGCCAGAGCATGCTGTTCTGCGGAGCCCGGCTGCAGCCCACTGTCGGCAAGCTGTTCGCCACTGACCTGCTCCAGCCAGCCCTGAGTCTGCGGGCTATAGCAACCCGCCTCGGCATCACGACACAGGTCACCCAGTACCGCACCAGCCTCGACCGACGCCAATTGGTCTTTATCGCCCAACAGGATCAGCCGGGCATGATGCGGCAAGGCTGCCAGCAAGTTGGCCATCATCTCCAAGTCGATCATTGAGGCTTCATCGACCACCAGCACGTCCAACGGCAGCGGGTTGCCCGAGTGGTGACGGAAGTGCCGCGAACCAGGTCGACTGCCCAAAAGACGGTGAACCGTCGAGACCTCGGTGGGAATATGTTCACGCACGGTTTCACTGACAGCCAATTGCTGCACTTGCTGACCAATGGACTCAGTCAGGCGTGCAGCCGCCTTGCCCGTCGGTGCGGCGAGGCGAATACGCAACGGACGCCCCATATCCACTGCGGGAGCCTGAAGTAACGCCAGCAACCGCACGACGGTCGTGGTCTTACCCGTGCCAGGGCCACCGGTGATGATGCTGAACCCCGCACGGGTCGCCAGTGCACACGCAAGCTTTTGCCAATCTACCTGCCCTGCCGGAGCACCGCTCTCGAACAGTTGGTCAAGCCGAGCACGCAAGTCGACCGCGGCAACCTCCTGCTGTGCCAGACGCTGACGCAGGGCGCTGTCGACCTGGCGCTCATAGCCCCAGTACCGTCGCAGGTACAAGCGTTGGCCGCAGAGCACCAGCGGTCTGTCTGTCTGCGCGTCATTTCCGGCATGGGCCACCAGCGCACTGCTCGACAGAATTGCACACCAGGTGGCCTGATCCAGGTGCTCAAGCAATTGTGACGGCAGTAACACCGGCCCCGCCAGAAGGTCACCCTCAGGCGGCAGAGACAACGCGAAATCCGGCTCGGCGAGGGTCTCACCCACATCCAGGCAGACATGCCCATGCCCTAACTGATGGCTGGCAAGTGCGGCGGCCAGCAACACCCGAGGGTCGGCACGCCCGTCGAGCTCGCCAAGAAACGCAACAAAGGCCCGGTCCAGAGCACGTAACCAACCGCGCTCAACCCAACGGTCAAGCAGGATCAGCAGATCGTGGATCTCGCTCAAGGGGCGCAGGGCCGACAACTGTTGCGCGTCCAGCGGCATTGGCAAAAAGTCGGTAAAGGTACGGCTCATGGCTGCTCTCCAAACAGGTCCTGTTGTTGCGGCTGCCAATCGCCACGAAACAGTGCATCCAGTTGCTCAATCAATTCCCGTGGTGGTTTGACGAAGTACACGCCTCTGGACGACGAACGCGCTCCACGCAGGAACATGAACACGGCACCGCCAACATGCTGGTCATAGTCGTAATCGGGCATGCGAACACGCAACTGCCGGTGCAGGGCCAACAGATAGAGGACGTACTGCAAGTCGTACCGATGCTCAAGAATCGCCGTTTCCATGGCCTGCTCGCTGTAGGCGGAATCCTCCGCGCCCAGCCAGTTGGATTTGTAATCGGTCACGTAGTAGCGACCGTCATGTTCGAAGGCCAGGTCAATAAAGCCTTTGAACATGCCATTGAGCAGTGCCGGCTTGGCGGCTGCACGGTTTTCGCCGTTATGGGTGTACTGCGCCACCAGGCGATCAAGGCAGGCGACATCCACCTGATGGCTGGCGAACCAGAACTCCATCTCGATCTGGTACTGGTGTAGCTCGCCCAGGACCACGGGCGGGCTGTTCGGCGCCAACGGCATTGGCGTCTCGATCAGTTGCCCCAACCAGTGGTTCAAGGTGTTAATCCAGCCCGTCCAGCCACGCCGATTGCAGCGTTGTGCAACGGTCTTTTCCAGCAGGTGCGGCTGCTCACGAATACGGGCAAAGCCTTCGCGCCCTGCCCATTCCAGCAAGCCATGAAGAAAGGTACCCGGATTGGGGCCACGGGGAAAACGGTGGAGATCACTGCCACCGGGCAACGCTTCAGAAAGCACCAGCGGATCGGCACGCTCATCGTCGAGCAGTTGCTGCGCCTGGGAGCTGTCCAACGCCAGAAGGTCTTCACCGATATGCAGCGCACTGTAGGAGGCAATCCACCAGTTCTCGGCAGCACGGCGGCGGGGTAGTCTCTGGGGTGCCAGCTCGGCCGTATTTCGCGTTGCGGTAAAGCACGCCGCCTCTGCCTCGGGCAATACTTCACAGCGAATTGCCGGGGCCCCATCGCTGAGCGCCGCCAGCCATTGCCCGAGCGCTGCCGAGTTCTCCAAGGGCACACCGCCACCCAGCAAGTAGCCCAGCGCCGATCGGTGCAGCAGTGACTCCTTGCTGGTCCCCCGCTTGAGGTCAGCCACGCCTAGCCAGCACGCATGGCGTGCGCGCGTCAGGGCGACATAAAGCAACCGCAGGTCCTCGGCCAGACGCTCATCATCGGCCAGCGCAATCTGCTCAGCGTTAGGCGTCAGGGTCAGTTGAGCCTGACGCTCACTGTCGTGCCAGGCCAGTGGCAGGCGCTTGCCATCAACCGGTTTGGTACTGCACACGAATGGGAGAAACACCAACGGATACTCAAGCCCCTTGGACTTGTGAATGGTCACGACCTTGACCAGTTGTTCATCACTTTCCAGGCGCAGAATCTGCTCTTCAGCCGTCTGGCCGCCAGAGGCCAGGTGTTCGCTCAGGTGACGAATCAGTGCCTGCTCGCCATCCAGCTCGGTGGCCGCCTGCTGCAACAGCTCTGCAAGGTGCAGGAGGTTGGTCAGTACCCGCTCGCCATCGCTGCGCGCGATCAGCACCTGCGGCAAATTGAAGTCATGCAGCAGGCGGCGCAACATCGGTAGAACGCCCTGAGTACGCCACAGGTGCCGGTACTCACGGAATGTCATCACCCAACGTTCCCAGTCCAACTCATCCTGGTTCAGTTGATCCAACGCGCTCAGAGGCAAGTTCAAGGTAACACTGGCCAGCGCGGCTTTAAGCAAGCGCTCTACATCCGGCTCGGCACAGGCCTTGAGCCAGGACAACAGGTCATGGGCCTCCTGGGCGGAGAACACCGAATCCTTGTCCGACAGGTAAACACTACGCACCCCACGTGCGGCGAGTTCTTCGCGAACCAGCTGCGCCTCTCGGCCGTCGCGAACCAGAATGGCGATATCGGAAGGCTGGCAACCCCGCAGCTCGCCCTCAGCCTTCACAAAACCACTGCGTCCCTGCTGCCCGCCGCTAAGCAAGGCGACAATGGCAGTGGCACAGCTGGCAGCCATGTGTTTCCGGTAGACCGCAGCCGAAACCGGTTCGTCACTGACAAGCTGCCAGATGTTCAGGGCTGGCACGACCTGGCCGCCGACCTGCAGCGTCTCCTTTCGGCCTTGAGCCTTGACCGCCTGGAACGGCACCGGGTTGTCGTCTTCGCGCCGGAACAGGAAAGCGCCGGCGCCCTGGGTACGGTGCTCCGCACGCTGGAACACATGGTTGACTGCAGTAACCATGGCCTGGCTGGAACGAAAGTTGGTATCGAGTGTATGCAATCGACCCGCGGTGGCCTCACGGGCTCGCAGGTAGGTAAAGATGTCCGCACCACGGAACGCATAGATAGCCTGCTTGGGGTCTCCAATCAGGAAAAGCCCGGTCTCGCGCAGGTTTTCTTCAATGCGGTAAATGCGCTGAAAGATCCGATACTGGACGGGGTCGGTATCCTGGAATTCGTCGATCAGCGCGATGGGGAATTGCTCACGAATCAACCCGGCCAGGCGTTCACCAGCAGGGCCACTCAAGGCACTGTCGAGTCGCAACAGCATGTCGTCGAAGCCCATTTCAGCACGGCGCCGCTTTTCTTGCTCAAAGCGAGAGCCGACCCAGGCCGCCGCATGCTCCAGCAGGCTGGCATCTGGAGTCGGCAGGGCCTGTAAACGCTCGCGCAAGGTCGACATGGCCTCAAGGGCCGGGTGCCGGGGCGGCTCACCTTTCCAGGCTTCTGCCATACCCTCCGGTGTAAAGCGGGTGAAGCCAGTGCCGAGGTCGAGCTCCTCAGCCTGCTCTTCAGTAGCCCACACCCTCAGCTTTTCACACCAGGGCTCGAAGTAACGCGCCTGCATCTTGCGCCCGTCGACCTGCTTGGCTGCGAGACCTTCATGGCAGAGCTGCAACAACTCGGCAGCCCATTGGGCCCAAGGCGCTTTCAACTCACGCAGGTACTCGGCACGTTGCTGTAGAACGCCGTCAATCAGTGCCTGCGGCTCCTCGACGTCACTGGCCACCCGCTGGCGACCAAACAACGCGCGCACCTTGGGCAACAAGGCATCGGGGCTGCCCCAGTTGGCGCGCACCCACTGCAAAGCGTCACCCTGCATGCCATAGCAGAAGCGGCGCCAGTAATCGCGCATGACCTGGCCCAGCAGATCGCTGTGATCGGTCTCCAGGGTTTGGGTAAACAGGCTGCCGCTGTCGAACGCATGCTCACGCAGCATGCGTTGGCACCAGCTGTGAATGGTCGAAACCGCAGCCTCGTCCATCCACTGCGCCGCGACCTCAAGCCGATTGGCACAGGCCGCCCAATGCTGGGGATCAAACTGCTCGCGCAGTTGTTGCAGCAGGCTGTCGGCTTCCAGCAGATCCCCGCGGAAAAAGCGAGCGGCCTCTGCCAGACGCGTACGAATACGCTCGCGCAACTCCTTGGTTGCGGCATCTGTGAACGTCACCACGAGAATCTGTGGCGGCAACAACTCACGACCGAAACCTTGCTCGCCACCATGCCCCAACACCAGGCGCAGATAGAGAGCGGAAATGGTGAAGGTTTTGCCGGTGCCAGCACTGGCTTCAATCAGTTGGCTACCGTGCAACGGAAAGCTCAGGGCCAAAGGCGGTTGTGGTTCAAGCATCATGAGCGGCCCTCCTCACGGCCAACAGACTGCCAGCCGGCGTCGTACAGTGGACGGTAAAGCGATTCACACCAGCCTTCGAATTCCTCACTGGCCGTGAGGGCGGCGAAATCACTGAACTGTCGAGCCAGCGCAGTATTTTCGCTGCGCTCGCCATCATGGCTGATGCCATCACCGTCATAGGCTTTGGCTGCTGCCGCCAGTGCCTTATCTGGATCACTTTGCTCAAGCCAGGCGAAAGCAGTCTTCGCCGCCACGGGCAGCGGTGACGACATACCCGCCTGTCGAGCCAACAACAAGTGGCCCAGAAACTGCTCGGCAGCGCCCTTTTCCAATGGCTTGAGCAACAAGGTCTGATCGCTGGCCACCACCGCCGTGTGCAAGGGCAGCCCCACGGCACACGCGGCCAGGTGCATAACCCAACTGTGAATCAAGCGGTGCCACTTCAAGGTACGGCCGCTGCCGATGGTGTTAGGTAACGTAGTGATGCTCAACAGGTCATCGCCCTCACGGCGATAGACTTGGCCCAGCCAGCCATCAAGACGCAAGTGACGGTACTCGAAACGAATGGGCAGGGCGCTGTCGACCCGATGCGGCCACTGCTCCAAAAGCTGACGGTGACGCTGCAACAGGTCGGGCAACGGTTCAATGAGCTCGTCACGCAGGCAATCACCGAAACCGGCCATCGGCAGCACGCCACGCCCTTGCAGGCGGTTGGCCTGAGCCAGCAGCGCGCGCTCGCTGTCGTGCGTGTCGGCCAGGGCCGCAGCCAGCAGGTTCTCACTCAAGCTGTAGCGCTGTAGCGCATCGAGCACAAAGGGCTCTTCATCAGCCAGCGGTGCCTGAGCAGACTCAAAGAACACCTTCAAACGCTGACTGAAAAAATGCCGTACGGGATGCCTTAGAAAATCCTGCAGCAATGGCAAGGTCAGTGGCTCGTCGGCCACGAAAGGCTCCAAGGCAGGCGGCTCAATGGCTTCACCCGCATCCGCCAGATGCAACGCACGCCACTCATTGGCATAGCTGAACAGACCGCTACCCTGATGAAAGTAGAGAGCACTGAAGGGTTGCAGTGGATGCTCGACCGTCAGCGCATGGAGCAGCGAGTCCATGTCCTGCGCTTCGCCTCCAGCAAGCGTCCAGCCTGCGGCCAGATGATCACGTAATTGCCCGATCAGTACCGACGCCGGGCGCTCGCTGTTGTCACGAATACTGCGCCCGACCCAACTGACGTAGAGTTGATCGCGTGCCGACAGCAGCGCCTCCAGCAACAAGTAACGGTCATCTTCGCGGCGCGAGCGATCACCCGGGCGGTAGTCACTGCCCATGAGGTCGAAGTCCAGAGGCGGCTGGGCTCGCGGATAGTCGCCGTCGTTCATCCCCAGCAGACAGATCACCTTGAAGGGGATTGCCCGCATCGGCATCAGGGTGCAAAAGTTCACGGAGCCGGCGAGGAAGCGTTGCGACAGGCGCCCCTGATCAAGCCCGGCCAGCCAGGCTTCACGTACTACGGTCAGCGGCAGCAAATCTTCAAGACCGACCATCTCGCAGGTCTCTAGCCAGTCCTCGCACAGCGACTGCAACTGCACAAGCAGATAGTCGTCATGCTCGTTTTCTGCACGGAAAAAAACCTGCAGCAACGCATTCAAACGCGCCCCCCAGTTACCTGCAGAGGCAGGGCTGGACAGTTCGCGATAAGCCACCTCCAGCGCATCAATGAGGGCAACCAGCGGGCCAATCAACGCCGCATCCAGCCCACCGATCTCATCGTAGGGCTCGATGCCGTCACAGCTTGCTCCGGCACCTACGGCATACCCCAGCAGCATGCGGCGCAAACCGAAATGCCAGCTGTTCTGCTCCAGCCCGGCAGGTAATTCAAGTGTCGCCCGCTGCTCGGCATTCAAGCCCCAGCGCACTCCCGCACCTTCAATCCATCGATGCAGTGTCGGCAGGTCACTTTCCTTAATCCCGAAACGCGCCCTGAGGGCCGGGACATCGAGCAGATCAAGAATCTCGCTGACCGGGAAGCGGCTGTCGGGAAGCTTGAGCAGATGCTCCAGGGCGATCAGCAGCGGATCGCGGCCACGCTGCCCCTGATCGGCCAAGGTGAAGGGGATGAAACGTGAATCGTCACGGGCGATCTGCCCAAATACGGCACGAATATGCGGAGCATAGGTATCAACATCCGGCACCATCACAATCACATCGCGAGGGCGCAAGGTTGAATCCGCACTGAAGCGGGCTAGCAACTGATCGTGCAGGATCTCAACTTCTCGCTGCGGGCTATGCGCAATATGAAACCTGATCGAGCGATCCTTGAGTGGGTCGACGCTTGGCCACAGCGCGCGCGTCTCGGTCAGCGGCCGCAGCTCGAGGATGTCGTCCTGCAACTGGTTGAGCAGATTCTGCGGTTCGCTGTCGCTGAAGAGGTCAATACGCCCTTCGCTGAACGCCGCACGATAACTGTTCGGGTCGTCATAACTGTCGAGCAGATTGATGTAATCCCTGCCCTGCTTACCCCACGCCGCCAACAACGGGTGGGCATGCTGGTGCAGTACATCGGCATCGATCATTGCCGGGGTGCCACTCTTACGCTGCTGACGCTTGTACTGGTGACGCAGAAGGTCCTTGTCCGCGACGATATCAGCCCAGTGGTGTCGGCAAGGGTTGAGTACACACAGCAGCACCTGACTGAAACGAGATAGCCCCGCGAGCGCCTCAAGCGCCTGGGCCGGCAACGAAGAAATACCGAAGACGATAACCCGTGACGGCAAGCCGGCAGGGGCTTCCTGCAACTCGTTGATACGCTGAATAAAGCGCTGATGAACACCCGCACGACTCTGCGCCATGCCTTCAGTACCGACGTCCAGCAACAGCGCTCGCCACAATTCGGCCTGCCAGCAATTAGCCGCAGGCAAGGGCTTCGACTCACCACGTGCGGTGCGTAGCAGGTGGTGCCCTTCTGCCCAGTCCTGCAACCAGTCGGCGCGGTACACCTGATACTGGTCGAACAGATCAGCCAAGCGCTCTGCGAGTTGATAGCGCTTGCGCAAATCGGCATCGTCGGTCAAAAAACGCTGCAACGGCTCAAAATGCGGCCGATCAATGACCTCAGGTAGCAGGCGCATCAAACGCCAGGTCAGCGGCGCCTTGTCGAGTAACGAGGTTTCCGGAATCTCCTCACGCCCCAACACTTTGCGGTACAGCTGCCACATGAAACTGCCAGGCAGTTGCACGTCAATGGCAGCAGCAATACCGCAACCGCCCTGATCATCTTCTTCAGGATCTTCAGCCAGAGCCAACTTCAACCACTGTGCAATGCCGTTGCTTTGCACCAATGCGATCTCATTCTCCAGCGGCAACAGCGGATTGCGGCGCATCCAGCCCACGACCAGGCTTCGCAGTTCATCCAGACGGTTGCCATGAACCACCATAAAGCCGGGCTGTAGATTGGAGGTGTGCGGCATGAGTATCCCTTGGTGCGATGTGAAGAGGCTCGAACCTTAGCATGAGCTGCAGAGACAGGCCTCGCTGGCGATGTTTTCCAGGCCACAAAGACAAAACCCCTACCTGCATGCGCAGATAGGGGTTTCGGAATTTAATCTTGACGATGACCTACTCTCACATGGGGAAACCCCACACTACCATCGGCGAT